>CAZCJJ010000131.1:0-9330 GCA_964499045.1 uncultured Opitutales bacterium
CCCCTCTTTGAAACAGGGGTCGGAGCGGACGGACAACCGGTCGCCCTGACGGTGGTGACCTGGATCGGAGTGACCACCGCATTGCTCGCCGCCTTCATCGCCGTTGGGCAATTTGACCTCAAGCGCATCCTCGCGTATTCAACAATTTCCCAACTGGGCCTGATGATGGTCGCCCTCGGAGTCGGTGGATGGCCCGCCGCCATTTTGCACTTGATTGCCCATGCCTTTTTCAAGGCCCTCCTCTTTCTCGGGGCCGGATCCGTGCTGTTCGGGGCGCATCACGTGCAGGATATTCGCCACCTCGGAGGCCTGCGCCGCCGGATGCCGCTGACTTTTGCCACCTATGCCATCGGGATGATGGCACTGGCCGGTTTTCCTTTTCTTTTCTCAGGGTTCTGGACCAAGGAGGCCATCCTGCATGGCGTCCATGAATGGCCGCTTTCCCAAATCCCTTTTTACGGAGTACTGATCGCTGTCTTCCTGACCGCTTTTTATATGACCCGCCAGACGGCCTCTGTTTTTTTCGGCACTTGGAGAGGAGATACCAGCCACGGACTACCCGAAGAAAGCCCGGCCGTGATGACCCTTCCCCTCGCCCTGCTGGCGGCGGCGGCGGTCCTGATGTCCCTCATCCTCACCCCGGCCTGGCCGTGGTTTTATAGTTTCCTGACCGGAACCACTGTGGCCTGGAATCCGGGGGTATTGTTCACAGCCGATGGTCTGGGACTGATGCTCGGTTCAATCCTGATTGTGACGGCTGGGGTTTTGGCTGCCTGGCTGCTATACATCCGTAAGCCCCGGACCGATGCGAATGAAGCCGATCCTCTGGAAAGCTTTCAACCCACGGGCTTCCGTTGGCTTGGCCAGGGGCTTTATATCGATGCTCTGTATGAGCGGGTTTTTGTCCGTGGCACTTCCGGCCTCGGGCACCTGGCCGGGATCCTCGACCAGCGGGTGATCGACGGTGTGATCGATCTGATCACCCTCTCCGGGAAGGGCCTGGGAAAACTCACGGACACTGGCGACCGTTCTTTCCTCAATGCCGGTTTCAACCGCACCTGCGAGGGACTGCGCGAGGTCGGCCAAAAGCTCGCCCGCACCCACACCGGCCATGCCCAAATCCACCTGCGCTTTATCTGCCTCGGTGTGGTCTTCTTTCTCATCCTCTACGCCTGGATTTCCTGATGATTGTCCTTTCCCATTCAAGCTCCCGTAGCCGCGCTCGTAAGAGCATGGACCGGACAGCCATGAGTACTACAAGCCACCTTCTTGCGAAGGCAGCTACTGCCACTTGATTTTTTCATGTCACCCACGTTCCAGATACTTCTTCCCCTGATCGGTGCCTTGGTTATCGCGACGCTGCCAGCGGTGAATGCCACGGTCTTGCGGCGGGTTGCCGTGGGTTTCAGCCTCGCCGGGCTGCTTTGGACCCTGGGGCTCTGGGCACAATTCGGCGCAGGGGGCAGCGGGACGACCGTCACCGTACAGCAGGCCTGGCTGCCCGCACTGGGGATGGAGTACCACCTGCAGTTGGACGGTATCAGCCTGCTTTTTGTCCTGTTGACGGGTATCCTCACCCCGCTGGCTCTGGGAATATCCGGAGCCCGTGAAAAAACAAAGGCGTGGTCGGGGTTGATCCTACTCTTGCAGGCCATGTTGTACGGGGTCTTCACTTCCCAAAACTTCTTCCTCTGGTTCCTCTTCTGGGAACTCAGCCTCATCCCGGCATTTCTTTTGATCCGGCTGTGGGGCAGCGGGGAATGCCCCGGCGCGGCCCTGCGGTTTTTCCTGATGACCTTGACCGGCAGCCTGCTGATGCTGGCCGGGTTTCTGGCGCTCTTCCTCGCCACCGGCAGTGCGGACTTCGGGGCCTTGGCCGTGATGGCCGGGGACGGTGCCATCGTTCCCCTGCTGGAAAACTCCTTCCCGCTGCCGGGCAGCACTGCAGCAGGGCTGATCTTTATCGCAATCCTGCTCGGACTCGCCGTCAAGGTGCCGATGTTTCCGCTGCATACCTGGCTCCCGGATGCCTACACCGAGGCTCCGACCCCAGTCACCATTCTGCTGACCGGACTGCTTTCCAAAATGGGGGTTTACGGCTTGCTGCGTATTCTGGTCCCGATTTTCCCTGAACAGATAGCATGGGCGGTGCCCCCGTTGCTCTGGCTGGCGGTGGCCACGATTGTGCTATCCGCGCTGGCCGCACTGCGCCAAACCAACCTGAAGCGGATGCTCGCCTATTCTTCCGTCAACCACCTCGGCTACTGCCTGTTGGGGATTTTTGCGGCGATCGGCACCGGAGCCGGTTTGCCCGGTGAGCAGTCCGCCGCCTTGGGTGGCGTTCTCTTGCAAGTGTTCAACCATGGCATCATCGCCGGGATACTCTTTTGTTTCATCGCCTTCATTCAAAGCCGCAGTGAGGGGCGTTGCGGGCTCCATGATTTCGGAGGGCTGCGAAGCAAGGCACCGGTTTTGGCCGGGCTGATGGGGATCGCTCTGTTTGCATCACTCGGGCTGCCGGGCCTGAGCGGCTTTGTCGGCGAGTTCCTCATTTTTAAAGGGGCCTTTGCCCTCGCCCCCCTGCCGACCGCCGTGGCTTCACTGGGCCTGCTGCTCACCGCCATTTTCCTCCTGCGCCTGCAACGCCTTGTCTTTCACGGACCGCTCAACCCCGACTGCCAGTCCTTCCAGGATCTGACCGGATGGGAGCGTATGGCTGTCGCTCCGGCCATTGTTCTGATTTTCCTGCTGGGCGTCTGGCCCCAGCCGCTCCTTAACCTCTTTCACGGAGACCTCCTTCAACTCCTGTCATTCCTCCCCTGACCATGATGATCTGGACTTTTATCAGTGCCTTCGCCGGAGCCTTGCTGGTCATGCTCCTGCCCGACCGCTTGTCCGGCCTGAGCAAATGGGTGGCCCTGCTCAGCAGTCTGGCCGGAGCGGTGCTCGCACTCGTCGGCTGCATTCTGTTTGCCTCTCAGGGAGATCCCTATGCTTTTGTGGTCAAGACAGCCTGGATTCCCCTGCTCGGGATTGACTTCCATTTGGCCCCCGACGGCATCTCGATGGGGCTGCTCCTGCTGACCGGTATTGTGGCCGTGGCGGGAGTGCTGTTCTCCTGGAATGTGACTCACCGACCCCGGGCTTTCTTTGCCTTTTACCTGACCATCATCGGCGGGGTGTACGGGGTATTTCAGAGTTTTGACCTGTTCCTGTTCTTTGTCTTTTACGAAATCGTCATCATTCCGAAGTACTTCCTGATCGCGATCTGGGGCTCGACGGAAAAGGAGTATGGGGCGATGAAGCTGACGCTGTACTCCATTGTCGCGAGTGCGTTTGTATTGGTCGGTATATTGGCGCTGCATGTGGCAGGCGGGGCGGAAAGCTTTGATTTGTTTGTACTGCGGGAAGTTGATTATCCGCTGGCCTTTCAGTTGTGGGCCTTCCCGGTATTGTTCATCGGATTCGGGATACTGGCCGGCCTGTGGCCCTTGCACACCTGGGCTCCCACCGGCCACGTGGCCGCGCCGACTGCCGCCTCCATGCTGTTGGCAGGGGTGGTGATGAAGCTGGGAGCCTACGGGGCTCTGCGGGTGGCAATGCCGCTGCTTCCGGAGGGGTTGGAGGTCTGGCGGCTGGGCTTTGTCATCCTCGCCAGTGCGGGTATTGTGTACGGCGCACTAGTCGCCTTGACGCAGCGGGATTTAAAATTTGTCATCGCTTACTCCAGCGTCAGCCACATGGGCTTTGTACTGCTCGGGCTGATGACATTGAATTTGATCGGCCTCAGCGGAGCGGTGTTGCAGATGATTTCACACGGGCTGATTGCCGGGTTGCTCTTTGCCGTGGTGGGGCGTATGATCTACGACCGCACCCATACCCGCCATCTGCATGCCCTGAGGAAGTGGGATCTGAGCCGTCAACTGCCCTTTGCCTGTGTCGCCTTCATCATTGCGAGTGCGGCCTCCATGGGCCTTCCGGGGTTCAGCGGTTTTATCGCGGAAATCTCGATTCTGCTCGGTGCCTGGCAATCCCTGCCCTGGCTGGTTGCCGTGGGTGTCGCCGGGATCCTGGTTACCGGGGCCTTTTCCCTGCGCGCACTGCAATTCACCTTCCTGACCCGTTCCCATGATCCGGAGGCAGGCCCTCCCGAGGTGCTGCCCGCCATCACCCTGCCGGAAAAAACCGGAGCCATCCTCTTGGTCGCCGCGATCCTGATCATCGGGCTCTACCCGATGCCACTGGTCGAACTCATCCACCGGGGACTGGAAACCCCTTACTTCAGCCATCTCATCCAACCCTGACTTTAACCGATGAATTATCCGGAGATCTTTCTTTCCTTTTTACCGGAACTGGTGCTGGTCCTGACCGCACTCGGGATCATTGGCGCGGGCATTGCCAGTGAACGCGGATCACTGCCGGGAGGCTTGCGCTATCACCTGTGGTGGCTCGGTTCCATCGGCCTTGTAGCCGCCATCGCCTTGCTGTATTTCCAGAACGGTACAACCGCGATTCCCGGCAACATGCTGGCCTTGGACCCTCTCAGTCGTTTCTTCAAAATCATCTTGCTGGTCATGAGCCTTCTGGCACTGACCCTGAGAACCGTCCGCCCCGGCCAGCCCAACGAGGGAGAATACGTCGGGCTGGTCCTTCTGGCCACTGTCGGGCTCCTGCTGGTGGTAGGCAGCACCGACCTGCTCATGGTGTTCATCGCCCTCGAACTGGCCAGTCTCACCCTTTACATCCTTTCCGGCTTTGACCGGGGAAACCCTCAGGCCGCCGAAGCGGCGCTGAAGTACTTTCTGTTCGGCTCCGTCGCCGCCGCCTTCATGCTTTACGGGTTCAGTCTGCTCTACGGCTACACCCATAGCACCTATCTGCCGGACATTGCCGCCAGTCTGGCTGGCCAGCCGATGGAACCCCTGCTCGCCACCGGGATCATCATGATTCTGGCCGGATTCGGGTTCAAGGTCGCGGCAGTCCCTTTCCACCTGTGGGCTCCGGATACCTACCAGTCTGCCCCACTCTCCTGCGCTGCCCTCATTGCCGCCGGGTCCAAAGTCGCCGGATTTTTTATTCTGGCCAAGATCCTCATGGTGGGCCTCGCCGGTATGGAGGGATCGGGAGCCTGGGGTGGCTTTGCCGCCGGATGGGTCCCCTTGCTGATCGTGCTGGCTGCTTTTTCCATGTTGCTGGGCAACCTCGCCGCACTGGCCCAGCGCAGCAGCGTCCGGCGCCTGCTGGGCTACTCCGCCATCGCCCATGGGGGCTACATTTTGCTCGGACTGAGTGCCGCCACCGAGGCTGGTGTGGTCGCCGTACTGTTCTATGTGATCCTCTACGGCTTCACCTCTATCGGCACCTTCGGGATTGTCAGTGTAGTCCAAATGAAACGGGGTGGAGACCGTCCGGAAGATTTTGCCGGACTCTCCCGGGAAATGCCGGGTATGGCCTTCTGCCTGCTCATTTTTCTCATCTCCCTCGCCGGGATCCCTCCTTTGGCCGGCTTCTTCGGTAAATTCAATCTCTTCCTCGCTGCCCTGAATTCAGACACGGAACTGGCACGGGGAGCTGGCCTCCTCTGGGTCGTGGCCCTCGGGGTCGCCCTCAATGCCGTCTCCCTCTACTACTACCTGCTTATCCTCAAACAGGTCTATCTAAGCCCCCCGCCGGAAACCCAACCCGAAGAGAAACCTGAATCCCCAACCTACCGCCCCACCCGAATCGCCGTCGTCCTCACCGCCGCCGCCATTGTATTTTGGGGCATCTTTCCGAACCAGCTTCTCAGTATTATCCTCGGCAAACTCCCTCCAATCCACTAACCTGAAACATTCATTGTTATGAACAATTCCCCCGACATGGACACCTCCGACCCTCAATCCGCTACCCGCAGTACACCCCCTCCTGAAACCATCCGCCAATCCGTCATCCGGATCGCGGGGAATTCCCAGGATGGCATCCAGTCCGTTGGCCACATGCTGGCCCGGCTCGCAGGACGAAGCGACATGGAGGTCATGACCTACATGACCATCCCCGCAACCATTTCCGGCGGGCCTTCCATCTTTCAGGTCCACATGGGCACTGGCGAGGTCCTCAGCGCCGGCGACGCCTCCGACTTGCTCGTCGCTTTCTATCAGCACTCCTACGATACCCACATTGAGTCTGTCAGCGACGGCGGGGTCCTGCTCTACGACTCCACCGACGTGAAACCGGACCTCGAAGCCCTGAGCGCCCGCCGCATCACCCCGGTCGGTGTGCCCATCACCGCCTTGACGATTGAGGTTCTGGGGGGAACCGGAAAACAGAAGGGCAAAAACATTTTCCTCCTCGGACTGCTGTCCCGCATTTTTAAACTGGACCTCAAGAAGGTCAAAAAGCTCTTGCAGGAGCAGTTCGGGCAAAAGGACGAATCCATTTTCCGCAACGCCACCCTGGCTCTGGACGCCGGTTACAGCTACTCGATCGGCGACCTGATGTCGCTCTACTCCTTCGATGAGCCGCAGCAAACCGGCAAACTGCAAGTCACGATGAACGGCAATCAGGCCCTGGCTTACGGATGTATCGCCGCCGGGGTGCGCTTCGGTGCCGGCTACCCCATCACCCCGTGGACCGATGTGATGGAGCAGTTGCGCGAAATGCTGCCCGCCTATGGTGGCTCCTTTATCCAGACCGAGGACGAACTCGCCGCTATTTCCGCCGCCCTCGGAGGCAGCTACGCGGGGCTCATTTCCATGACGGGTTCCAGCGGCCCGGGAATTTCTCTCAAGAGCGAGGCGATCAGCTATGCCGTCATGGCCGAGTTGCCGCTCCTCATCGTCGATGTGCAGCGCGGCGGCCCCTCCACCGGTCTGCCGACCAATGTGGAACAGTCCGACTTTGAGCTGGCTTGCCACGCCGGGCACGGCGACTCCCCGCGACTGGTGGTTGCCCCTTCGCGGGTGAAAGATTGTTTCTATCTGGTCATCGATGCCGTCCGCCTCGCCTGGAAATACCGGCTTCCGGTTATCTTTCTCAGTGACCAGTCCCTCGCCACCCGGATCGAAGCGTTTAGTATGCCCGATATCGATCAGGTGATGCAGGATCCTCCAGTTCGACCCGATACGGTGGCCAGCTACAAGCCGTATGCCCTCGACTGCGAATTGCCTCCTTTGGTGCCCCCGGGTACCCGCGTCGAGGACGGCGACTACGCCAATATCACCGGTCTGGAACACGACGAAAAGGGTCACCCTTCCGCCAATCCCAAGATGCACGCCACCATGACAGCCAAGCGCCGCCGGAAATTGGCCGCCATCGCCGGTGAACTGCCCTGCCCCAAAGTCTATGGTCCCGAAAAAGGCGATACATTAATCGTCGGCTGGGGATCCACCGAGGGGGTCATCCGCGAGGCCGTGGACCGGGCCGCCACCCAGGGGCGCACATTGAGCGCTCTCCACCTCCGCTACCTCAACCCGCTCCCGCATGGTCTCGAAGCTATTTTTCTACAATTCAAGCGGGTCGTCGTCGTGGAACTGAACGATGGTGACCCCGACACCGGCTGCGGCCAGGTCGGGCGCTACCTCCGCGGCAAGTTCTGTCTCAAACACATCACCGGACTGACCAAAACCGATGGTCTCACTTTCCGTGTGCGCGAAATCCTCGCCGGTCTCCCCGACTCCGTCACTGCGCAATCCACCCATTAATCAATAAACTTCCCCCTCCTGTCATGAGTACCGAAACACCCACAGCCCCCGAAAACAAACTGACCCGCCAGCAACTCCGCAGCGACCACCCCACCTGGTGCCCCGGTTGCGGCGACTTCGCGGTTCTGGCAATGTACCAGAAACTGCTGGAAAACCTCAACCTCCCCCATGAGTCCATCGCCACCCTCTCCGGCATCGGCTGCTCCTCCCGCTTCCCCTACTTTGTCAATACTCACAGCGTCCATTACATCCACGGGCGCATACTGCCCTTTGCCACCGGACTCAGTCTGACCCGCCCCGACCTGAACCTGTTTGTGTTTATCGGCGATGGGGATGCCTATTCCATCGGCGGCAGCCATTTCGACCATTGTGCACGGAAGAATGTTAATATGACCGTGGTGGTTATGGATAATCAGGTGTACGGGCTGACCAAAAAACAGACCTCCCCGACTTCCCCGGTCGGATTCCGTTCCAAAACCGACCCCTGGGGCTCACAGATCCCTCCACTCAATCCGATGAAGAAACTGATTGCCAGCGGAGCCACTTTTGTTGCCCGCACGATCGCCACGGAACCGAAACACCTTTTCGAAATGATGCGACAGGCGGCCGGGCACAAAGGCTTTTCCGTGGTTCAATGCCTGTCGGAATGTGTCATGTTTTTCCCAGGCTCCTTTGACGGGGCCGTCGCCCGCAAGGGGGGCGCCTTCAACCTCGTCCCGGAAAACCATGATGTCGGCGACGAAGAAGCCGCCTACGCCCTGACCAAAGAATCCTTCCCTGGTTATTTCGGTGTTTTCTACAAAACAGACCGGATCACCCTGAATGAATCCGAAGCCGCCATCGGCGAAAGCAAAAAGCAAAAGGATGAAACCCTGAGCCCCGGCGAACGCCTGAAAAAAAGTTTAAGCGCCCATACCTGAGGGAAAGGGATTAGGGGTTTAGGCGGTAGGGAGTTAGGTGTTTTGGTGTTTAGCAGTTTTGGGGAAACCGGAGAGGCAACGCGGGAATCTCACGCAGAGACGCCCCTTCGACCAACTCAGGGTAGGCAAGACGCAAAATCCCAAAACACCAAAAAACCGAAACACCAAAACCCCTGCCGGGTTTCATGGCTTAGTCTCCTTGGATATCAAACATCGGCCGTAGCTTGCCGCTGCAGATCAGTGACTTGAAAACGGTATAGCATTTTGATTCATAGTGTACACGTCCAGCAGGGATGGCAGGGCTGATGCGCAGGGACTGGGCAAAGGCAAGCACCTCGGCTGGCAGGGATTTCGGAGTGAGTTTCACCTTCCTCCACTCGGAATCCGGAATCAGGGATTCGGAGGCGAGCCTATCCGCATCTTTCTCGTACTTGTCTATCTTGCCGCCTTCCTCCAAGTCGTCGAAGAAGGCTTCCACCCCGTCCTTATCCAAGTGCAATGCCACGTGGGCCAACTCGTGAAACAGGGTGAACCAGAAATTGTCCAGCCTGTCGTGACGTAGCGTCAGTGCAACGACAGGAGAACCATCTGGCAATTTCAGTGCGGCCCCATCGAGATGGGTTTTGGGAAGGTGGCGTTCAAAGATGAGATGGATCCCGCTTTTGTTGAGAAATTCCTTTGCCAGCTTCGGCCCTTCGGTCAGATAGCTTAAGCGAGCTAATTCGCGAAGG
>CAZCJJ010000132.1:0-4757 GCA_964499045.1 uncultured Opitutales bacterium
ATCTGGAGCGGGCCGAATTGGCCAAGGAAAAAACCGGTGTCTTTACAGGAGCCTACGCAATCAATCCGGTCAATCACGAAAAAATACCAGTCTGGGTCGCTGACTATGTGCTCATGTCCTACGGGACTGGTGCCATCATGGCTGTTCCGGCACATGACGAGCGCGACTTCGACTTTGCCAAGGCCTTCAAGCTCCCCGTCATCCCCGTCATCCAACCCGAAGGCGAAGTCCGGGACCTCCCCTTTCTGGCCGAAGGCACGATGATTCATTCCGGTCTTTATGACGGAATGCCCTCCGGCAAGGCCAAAAAACAAATCATAGCGGATCTGGAGAAGCAAGGGCTTGGTCAGGCGAGCATCAACTACAAACTGCGCGACTGGCTGTTTTCACGCCAACGCTACTGGGGCGAGCCCTTCCCCATCGTCTGGGTTGATGAGGCCGCTTACCGGAAAATCCGCTCCACTGCGGATTCCGCTCTCCTGGAATTTTTGCCGGAAAATCCGGTCACGGCCAACCGTGAAGACGGCTCCTTTTATGCCATCCCGCTGAATTCCGCCCAGTTACCACTCACCCTGCCGGAAGTAAAATCCTACGCCCCCTCCGGCGGCGCGGAGAGCCCGCTGGCTGAAACAAAGGAATGGCTTCACATCTATTTGAATATCCGTACCGGAGAATCCCTACCGGCGGATCAGGCCCCCGACGGGGAAGACTGGATACCCGCGACCCGCGAAACCAACACGATGCCGCAATGGGCAGGATCCTGCTGGTACTACCTGCGCTATATCGATCCCCATAATGATCAGGCTTTGATTGATCCAAAACGGGAAGCTTACTGGGGTGTCCCCGATCTCTACGTTGGCGGGGCCGAACATGCGGTGCTGCACTTGCTCTATGCACGTTTCTGGCACCTCTTTCTCCACGACATCGGGGTTCTCAAAACACCAGAACCCTTCCGCAAGCTGTTCCATCAAGGCATCATTCTCGGCGAGGACGGCGAAAAAATGTCCAAGAGCCGTGGCAATGTGGTCAATCCGGAAACCATTATCGAAGCCTATGGTGCCGATGCCCTGCGCCTTTACCTGATGTTCCTGGGGCCACTCGAAGCTATGAAACCCTGGAATACGAAAGGGATCGAAGGGATTGCCCGTTTCCTGCGTAAACTCTGGCGCGAATGCATTGATCAGGAAGGCAACATCCAGCTTAAGCTGCAGGCCGATCATCAGGATAGCGGGGAAACCACCCGTCTGCTCCACGAAACCATCCGGAAGGTCACTCAGGACTATGAGGCCCTGCGCTTCAACACTGCAATTTCCCAGCTCATGATCTGCCTCAACCACTTTGGCAAGGAATCGGTACTGAACACGGCGACCATGAGCAGCTTCCTGCAACTGCTGGCCCCTCTGGCCCCGCACATCGCCGAGGAACTCTGGGAGCGTATTGGCAATAAAGGTTTCATCAGTGAGTCTCCCTGGCCCCGATGGGATGATTCCAAACTGATCCAGGATTCCATCAAGATTATCGTCCAGGTAAACGGCAAACTGCGGGGCGAACTGACATTGCCCGCGGACAGCCCGAAAGATGAGGTCCTCAACCAGGCCCGTAAGCTCGAAAAAGTACAGGCCCAGCTGGATGGACAAAACATAAAGAAGGAAATCTACGTACCGGGCAAAATCGTTAATTTTGTTATTTAACAATTAAGCGCTTTCTTATTACCACCGAATCATCATGAAATCCATGACTCCCCTTGAGGAACTCCGCCATTCCGCCGCCCACGTGCTGGCAACCGCCATATTGCGCCTTTTCCCGGACGCGCAGCTCGACATCGGTCCTCCCACTGACACTGGATTTTATTACGACATTGATCTTGAACACCGGTTGACCCTTGAAGACCTCCAGAAACTGGAGGAGGAAATGGGTAAAATCGCCAAGGAAAACCAGCGCTTCGAACGCATCGAATGCAGTCGCGAGGAAGCTGTCCGCATGATCAAGGAGTTCGGACAGGAACGCTACAAACTGGGGCGGCTCGACGATATTCCCGAGGGGGAAGTCATCTCCTTTTACCGCAACGGAGAATTTCTCGACCTGTGCGCCGGCACACACGTCAACTACACCAGCAAACTGAAAGCCGTCAAGTTGCTCAACATCGCAGGGGCCTATCACCGTGGTGACGAAAAAAACAAACAGCTTCAGCGGATTTACGGCACCGCTTTTCCGAACAAAGAGGAACTGAGACATTATTTGGAGCAACTGGAGGAAGCCAAAAAACGGGATCACCGCAAACTCGGCCGTGAACAGAAACTTTTTCACATTGATGAAGCCGTTGGCCAGGGACTGGTCCTCTGGAAGCCTGCCGGTGCCATCATCCGCCAGGAATTGCAAACCTTCATCGCTGAAGAACTCCGCAAGGGCGGCTACCAGCAGGTGTTCACCCCCCACATCGGCAAACTCGGGCTCTACCGTACCAGTGGGCACTTCCCCTACTATCAGGAATCCCAGTTCAGCCCCATTGTGGAACGCGAGGCACTCGAACACCTCGCCGAAGAGGGCTGCAGTTGCGGCGAACTTTCCAATCGGCTGAATGAAGGCGAGATCGATGGATTCCTCCTCAAGCCGATGAACTGCCCGATGCACATCAAAATTTTCGACAGCGAGCCGCATTCATACCGGGACCTGCCTGTTCGTCTCGCCGAATTCGGTACCGTTTATCGTTGGGAGCAGTCGGGCGAACTCAATGGCATGACCCGGGTACGCGGCTTCACCCAAGATGACGCCCATATCTTTTGTACCGAAGAACAGTTGGATCAGGAGATCAAGGGGTGTCTCGATCTGGTGAAAATCGTTTTCAACACCCTCGGGATGAGTGATTATCGTGTCCGCATCGGATTACGCGACCCGGACTCCTCCAAGTATGTCGGCCAGACCGAACAATGGAGCAAGGCCGAAACCGCATTGAGAGCCGCCGCCGGCACCCTCGGCGTCCCCTTCACCGAAGAACCCGGTGAGGCGGCATTCTACGGACCGAAAATCGATTTCGTAGTCAAGGACGTCATCGGACGCGAATGGCAACTCGGGACTGTTCAGGTCGATTACAATTTGCCGGAACGCTTTGACCTGCATTACACAGGGTCGGACAACCAGCCGCATCGTCCGGTCATGATCCACCGAGCCCCCTTCGGGTCCATGGAACGTTTCTGCGGTGTGCTCATCGAACACTTTGCCGGCAACTTTCCAACCTGGCTCGCACCGGAACAGGTACGCCTGCTCCCGATGAATGACGAGTTGGTCTCCTACGCCGAAACCGTGGGCCAGCGCCTTTCCGAGGCCAAAATACGCTTCACGATAGACAGTCATCCCGACAAGCTCGGAGCCAAGATACGTCGGGCGGAATTGGACAAAGTCCCGCACATGCTCATCCTCGGCAACAAGGAAGCCGAAGCCGGCCAGGTCAGTGTCCGCTCCCGCATCAACAAACAATTGGAAGGCACACACGACTTCGATACCTTCCTGCCCCAACTACTCGGTGACATTAAGGCCAAAACACTCCCCTCTTGAGGCTCACAGGCCCAGCAAGTAAGGCTGAAAAATCAGGGCCTTCACCGAAGCAAGGTATTCATCAACCATCGGCTGAAAGAAAAGGAAGTAAAGCACTCCCGCTGCAGCCAGCCAAGGGCCAAAGGGGATGGCGACACCGATGCCGAGGGCAGGCTGCTCATCGTCGGAAACCACGTCAGCCTCCTTTTCGGATTTAGCTTTTTCCTCCGCCAGACGGGCCCGCTCTTCCTCTGTCAGGATTTTTTCGGTTTTTCCGGGACTCAGACCTTTGAATCCAAAAAGTTTTTGCAGCAACATCAGAGGCAACACAACGATGGTACCCAACAGGGCGCCACCAAAGATGGCAAAGAGAGCACCTTCCCAGCCACAAAAGGCCCCGACACAGCCCATCAGCAGGACATCCCCGAAACCCATCGCTTCCTTGCGCAGAACTGTTTCTGCACAAATAGCTATCCATAAAATCGTTCCCGATCCGACAATGGCCCCAATCATCGCCGTCACGCCGGAGCGGATGCTTTCGAGCAGAAAAATATCATCCGCCCCATAGCCGTGCAGTGACGGAATCGCGAAAGCCAGTAAAACCCCGGCCAGCATGCCCCCCACCGTGGTGAAATTGGGCAGTTCCATCGTGTCATAATCAACAAAGCTGCCAATGATCAGGAGCGACATAAAGACCCAGCCCGCCACCGCCACCAATGGCGGATGGAGCCACCAGCATGCCATGAAGAAGAAACCGGTTACCAGTTCCACCATCGGGTAGCGGAAACTGAAACGCCCCCCGCAACAGCGGGCCTTGCCTCCCAATAAAAACCAGCTCAATACCGGCAGGTTGTCATACCAGGGGATCAGAGCTCCGCAGGCACAATGCGACCGGGGATGCACCACCGATTTGCCCGCCGGGAAGCGGTAAATCACAACGTTGAAAAAACTCCCGCAGCACGCACCAAAGACAAAGGCACAGACCCGGAAGAACCAGGGGTACTCGGCATAAACAAGGGCAAAGGATTCAAACATGACGAAGGGGGATAGCTTTGGCCTGACAGGCGGCGGTCATCATCGCCTGTGCGGGAACGTCCGTACCGGTCCAGATTTCCAGTGACCTGACTCCCTGCCAGACTAACATCGACAATCCGTCGGCGTAGCGCAAGCCCAGGCTGTTGGCTTGCTGCTGCAAAGTGTTCACGCACCCATAAGTCATGTCATAC
>CAZCJJ010000132.1:4767-9326 GCA_964499045.1 uncultured Opitutales bacterium
CTCCGCTTTCAACCCAAGTGAGGTCGCATTGACCAAAACCACCGGTCCCGAAAAGGCGGGTACCCGGTCCAACTCAAACCCGCGGACACGGTCTGCCCCGGGAACGCCTTTAATGGCATCCAGCAGGGACTCCAACCGGTCCGCACTGCGGTTGCCTACATACACTTCCGACGCATCCGACAAGAGGCTCTGAACGACCGCCGCCCGGGCCGCACCCCCGGCACCGAGAATCACCAACCGCTGCCCGCGAATCTCCGTTTTCAAGTTCCTCAGCAATGCTTCCTGCAAGCCATAACCATCGGTATTAAACCCTTCATACCCCCCCTCAGGAAGGCGCTTCAGGGTATTAACCGCCCCCATCTGAGCCGCAACCGGATCTATTTTCTTCACCAGCTCCACCGCCAGCACTTTGTGCGGAATC
Organism: uncultured Opitutales bacterium; assembly: GCA_964499045.1. Taxonomy (GTDB): domain Bacteria; phylum Verrucomicrobiota; class Verrucomicrobiia; order Opitutales; family CAZCJJ01; genus CAZCJJ01. The sequence goes on from CAZCJJ010000132.1 coordinate 5,189, forward strand.
GTCAAATTGATCCCACACACACCATGCTCCCAGAAACGGGGCAACACAGTGGCCAACTGCTCCGGTGGTACTTCAAATTTGAAATAACGCCATGCCAGAAAATCCAGTTGAGTCTGCCCCATCAGGTTTAAAGCCGCATTATGCATCTGCGGGCTGACAGAATGGGCGATCGGGTAGCCAAACACAGCCAGCTTGGTTCCCTCAAAGGCCAGAATCTCCAAGTCTTCCGGTTGGTGGACCGCGTTGGGGTCAGGACTCAGTTTTGTGAAGGGTTTCAAGCTCATCTATAAAGCGGGCGGAAAGTTGGGCGGCTGGGCCGTCTTTTTGCATGCCATATTGGTTAAGAAGATTCCGGCAACACCGCAAGAGTACTTCACTGATCGGAGTCGGCGTCAAATGATGAAATTCAAAGGGAACCTCAAAGCTCTCAACGATCTTCTCCAAGTCCTCCACACTCCGGAAAACTCCGCGGGCATAAGGATCAATAAAGAAAGGCTCATCATCCAGAAAACATCCCACCACGAAACGCCCGGGAAGTCCGATGGGTTCCAGGTCCATGCCACAACGCAAGGCCACCAGGAGATAAATAATGGACAGGGTGATCGGTATCCCCCGGCGTCGTTCAATCACTGAATGAATAAAACTGTTTTCCGGATGGTAAAACCCCTCGGTAGCTCCAACAAAACCATACTCATGAAACAAAACGCGGTTCAAGACACGGCAGCGCTCAAAGGCTGTCGTTGAATCCAGAAAAAGCTGGCTGCAACGCAGTGCAACTTCATCAAGAAAACGGACACACCCCATCGGATCCAGCCCGGGATCATAGGCCCGGGCCAACAAAAGGCTGCCGGTTTCCAGATCATAACGGCCGGCCCGGATGTAGCTGATAAAGTCTTCCACCGTGTCCTCCACCCCAAGCTCCTTGAGAAACCAACGGGCAGACTCGGAAGTGGACCCGGATCCTTTTGCCGCCCATTCCCTCAAGAAAATAGCCGCTCCGGCCCCCTGACGCCGGAATTCTTCCAGCAAGGCTGCCCGCACCACCGGAGATGGGTCATCCAGCAATACCCGCAAGCTTTGCCTGGAAGGCTCTTCACGACTGTTCTTTCCGCTTTCCATAAAAGCGTGCGAACCTCAACCGAATCCCCCATTCAGACAAGCCCAAAGCAAATAATTCTGCTCCCCGTAGCCGCGCCCGTAAGCAAGAGCGTGGACCAAGCAGGGCCACGTTCTTGCTTACGAACACGGTTACTTTTCCGGGGAATTTTTTTTAACATGCTCACTTGCAAAACATGATCATTTGTACACCTTTCAGGTTTTTTATGGACGAACTCCCCTATCCGAACCCCGAACTTCGATCCTCGATCCGCCTGCGCGGCGTGCGCCAAAACAACCTGAAGGGCTTTGATCTCGATATTCCGCTCGGGAAATGGACGGTTGTCACCGGACTCAGCGGAGCTGGCAAATCCTCATTGGTTTTCGACACCCTCCACGCCGAAGGTCAACGGCGTTATGTCGAAACCTTTTCCGCCTACACACGCCAGTTCCTCGAACTATTGGACAAGCCCCAGGTTGACCTGATCGAAAACATCCGGCCTTCCATCGCCATCCAGCAGTCGAATACTGTCAAGACCTCCCGCTCCACGGTGGGGACCATGACCGAGTTGTGCGATTATTTTAAAGTCTGGTTCAGCCATGCGGCGCGCCTGTATGACCCGGGAACAGGTGAGATCATTGAAGACGACAATCCCCACACTATCTGGGAAAAGGTGCTGCGGAACTATCCCAACCGGGAGGCGATGCTGACTTTTGCCGTGAAAAGGCCCCCCAAGCTCAAGGAAAGCGAGATTCTGGATTCATTGGCCGGCCAGGGATTCAGCCGGATTGCCGTTAATGGGGAATTGCTCCGGATCGATGAGATTAAGGACAGGCCGCCCGCCTTCGAGACACTGCTGGTCATAGCCGACCGGATACGGGTGAACCCGGAACAACAAAACCGTTTCATCGATGCAGCCCACCAATGTCTGCATTTCGGGGAGGGGGTCATGCAGGTCCTACTGCCGCAAAGACAGAAGTCCCCGCGAAAATCAGACACACAGCCCCCTTGGGAAACGGTTACCTATGCCACAGGACTCAGTTCACCCGCGACGGGTCAGCGCTTTCGCCCAGCCACGCCAGGACTGTTTTCCTTCAATTCACCGCTCGGGGCCTGTCCCCAGTGCCGTGGCTTCGGACGGGTGATTGAAATCGACTACGGCCTGGTCATTCCCAACGAATCCCTGTCCATCGAAGACGGTGCCATTCGGGCCTTCCAGGGGCAGGTTTACAGTGAGAGCCTGCGGGACCTGATGAAAGCGGCCAAGCGCTGTAAGATACCAACCAACATGCCGTGGAAGGAAATGTCACATCAGCACAGACATTTCATTTTAGAGGGGGAACCGGGTTATGGCGAGAACGGCAAAGAATGGCCCCACGCCTGGTATGGCATACGCCGTTTCTTTGAATGGCTGGAAGGCAACACCTACAAGATGCATGTCCGTATCTTTCTTTCCAAATACCGTGCCTACACGAAATGCCCCGCTTGCAAAGGTCGCCGTCTCGTCCCCGAGGCCCTCAACTGGAAATGGAATGGCCATACCTTACCCGACCTCTACCAAATGCCGGTCGGAGAGTTGCTCGAAATATTGAAAAAGAAAACAGGCAAGCAGCGGGCAGCCTCCAGCGAAACACCTGAAAGGCATCAGGCCGCCATCGCATTGGATTCCATCCTGACCCGTCTTCACTACCTCGAACAGGTTGGTCTTGAATACCTCACCCTCGACCGAACCAGCCGGACACTCTCCGGTGGTGAAACCATGCGCGTCAGCCTGACCTCCTGTCTCGGCACATCTCTGGTCGATACATTGTTTGTTCTCGATGAGCCCTCTATCGGTCTTCACTCGCGCGACATCAACCGTCTGATCAGCATTCTACGCCGTCTGACCGATTCGGGCAACACCGTCGTCGTGGTCGAGCACGATGAGGCGATCATGCGGGCGGCAGACCACTTGATTGAAGTCGGCCCCGAACCTGGTATACGTGGGGGCCATATCACTTTTTCCGGCCCTGTGCATGAGGCCCTGCGGTGTAAAAATTGCCTGACCGGGCAATACCTCTCCGGAAAGAAGCAGATCACCCCGCCCCCATCCCGCCGTAAGGTGGTTCCGGCAAAGGCAGGCTCCGGCAAGCGGAAGGACATCGCGGGCACACCCTGTCTGCGCATTCGGGGGAGCAGTCGTCACAACATCCGAAACCTCGACATCGATCTCCCCCTCCAACGCTTCGTCTGCCTCAGCGGAGTATCCGGCTCAGGAAAATCCACCTTGCTCGACAATGTTCTGTTTCAAGGGTTCCAGAGACAGAAGAACCTGCACACCGAAAGCCCCGCTACGATCCGGCAATGGCTTTGCGATACAGAGCTAAATCAGGTGGTACTGGTCGATCAGTCTCCGGTCAGCAAAACACCCCGCTCCAACCCGGCTCTCTATTGCGAGGCCTGGGATGATGTGCGCAACCTCTTTGCCACCTGCGAAACGGCCCGTTCCGCCGGATTCACCGCTTCCCACTTCTCCTTCAACAGCGGACTGGGCCGCTGCGAACATTGTCAGGGACTTGGCTACGAGCGGGTGGAGATGCAGTTTCTATCCGATGTCTTCGTCAGTTGTCCCCATTGCGAGGGCAAGCGATTCAAGCCGGAAATCCTGGCCGTCACCCTGATGGACAAGAGCGTGGCGGATATCCTTAATATGGATGTCGCTACCGCCATGGCATTTTTTGAGAAGCAGCCGCGCATCCGCCGCAAGCTGTCGTTTCTCAGTGAGGTGGGTTTGGGCTACCTCAGTCTGGGACAGCCTCTAAACACACTATCCGGAGGGGAATCCCAACGCTTGAAATTGGTAAAGTACCTGTCCCAACTGAATCCGGATAGCGCCGGGTCACTGCTCCTGCTTGATGAACCTAGTACCGGATTGCACCGTGAGGACATTGCCCGGCTGATTCAAGTACTGCAGCGTCTGATCGACCTTGGGCACAGTCTGGTCGTGATCGAACACAACACGGATCTATTGAAGTCCGCCGACTGGATTGTGGAAATGGGCCC
>CAZCJJ010000133.1:0-9220 GCA_964499045.1 uncultured Opitutales bacterium
ATGAGCAATAAACCCACATATGGGGAACTCGAAGCCGAGGTGGAAAGGCTCAGGAGCGCGGAGCGTGAACGGAAAGAACTCGAAGCCCAACTCCAGGATGAACTGAAACGCTGGCACATCATGATCGAGCAATCCCGCGATGGCATTGTCATCCTCCGCCCGGACGGCTCAATCTATGAGACGAACAGACAGTATGCAGAAATGCTGGGCTACACGCTGGAGGAGGTTTACAAGCTCTCCATCTGGGATTGGGATGCCATCTATGAGAAAGATGAATTACTCGAATTACTGAAAAGGCTGGATGAGAAAGGTGCCCATTTTACAACGAAACATAAAAGAAAAGACGCTACCATCATCGACATCGAACTCAGCAACAACGGAGTGACCTACGGTGGTTTGAAATTGATTTTCTGCATTTGCCGGGATGTGACCCGGCGCAATCAGGAAGCAGAGGAACAGGCAGCACTCATTAAGGAACTGAAAACCGCAATCTCAGAAATCAAAACCTTGCAAGAGATTATCCCCATATGTTCTTATTGCAAAAAAATAAGGGACGACAAAGGCTATTGGGAACAATTGGAAACCTACATTCATGAACATGCAGGAACCCGGTTCAGCCACGGTCTCTGCCCCGAATGCGCCCACAAACACTACCCACGCTACTTCAATAAGCCGGATTCGCAGTCCTGAACAAATGAGAATGACTCCACCCGATGTCCCCCCCTCGCCCGCAAGTAGCGGGAGTATTCACGATCAGGCAACCAGAGAGAGACTGGAAACACTGGGGTCCCTCGCCAGTGGTATCGCTCACGATCTCAATAACCTTATCATGGCTATCCAGGGCAACGCGGAAAGCGGACTCAGGGAGTTGAAGACAACCGAGCCTGCCGTTGAAAAGGCTCTCAAAACCATCCTGCTGGCTACCCGAAACTCCCGGGAACTGACCGGACAAATCCTCGCTTTCACCCGCAACCAAAAAAGACCTTTTCGCAAACTGGGACTGCCCCGTGTCATCCAGGAAACATTGAAACTACTGGAGGTCAATCTGCCTTCCAACATTCGTGTCGTCTGGGATAAACCTGATAAAAACTGGGCCATCGAAGGCCACCCAGGCCAGATGCACCAGTTGTTGATGAATCTTTGCACCAATGCCCTTCAGGCCATGCAACCCGAAGGAGGTACCTTGCATGTATCCCTTTGCCACCACAAGCGGCAAGAAAACAGGGAGCGTGTGGACATCATCATCGCCGACAGCGGCAAGGGTATCCGCGAGGAACTGAAGGAGAAAATATTTGATCCTTTTTTTACAACCAAGTCCATCGGCATGGGGAACGGCCTCGGACTCGCTGTCGTGCGCGACATTGTCCAGCAACATCACGGTGATATCTCCCTCGAAAGCAGTACCGATAGCGGAACCACCTTTACCATCAGCCTGCCTTGCGTCGGAGTGCTGGATGAAGAACAACGTTCAGAAACCTTGAACCCTTTTGGTACTATCAAAAAAAAGGCCGCCCTGCTGGTGGACGACGAACCATTCATGCGAGGATTGGGAATGGACATGCTGCAAAGCCTGGGCTTCCGTGTCAGTGTAGCCAGTAATGGTCGTGAGGCCATGGAGCTGATCCAGCGAAAGCCGGACTACTTTGATATTATTGTCAGCGATTCCAAAATGCCGGAAATGAATGGACTCGAGCTGGCTGACGCCGCCCGTAAAATCCGCCCCGATATTCCCTTCGCCCTCGTCACCGCCTTTGCCGACAATGAGGCCGAAACCAAAATAGGATCTCTCGAACGCGCCGAAATACTGCAAAAACCGTTTCTTTTTGACGGCTTGAAACGCTGCTTGGAGCGACTGCTGAAGGAACCGGTTGCGTGAAACGGAATAGTCGTAACCAGAACGAAGTGTGGGCATCCGATTCCTGTCCACAACTTCCGCGCAGAGTCTCCAAGCCCTGTTTGTGCGTTCTCTGGGCTCAGCCACTCGCAATCGTGGCCACGCTGCTCCTGCTCAGCCTGAAACCGCCGGGGGACTTGGGTGTCCCTCCTATCCCTCACCTCGACAAACTCATCCATTTTTTGGTTTACGGATTGATCGCCACAGGCTTCTACCGCGCCGCCAGTCCAACCTATTCCACTGCTGCCGCCACCTGGTTAGCAATACTGCTGACTTCATTTTTCGGGGGCCTCGACGAAATCTGGCAAAGCCTCCACCCCGGACGCACTCCCGAGTGGGGGGACTGGTTTGCCGACACCGCAGGAGCGATTCTCGCAGTTTACCTCTACCGGTACTGGCCCCTTTATCGTGCCATTCTCGAATGGCCCCGGCATAAAAGGATTACCCCCACCGGAATCCCAAAATAAAAAAGCCCGCAAATCATTGATTATACGGGCCTTTCAAAAATGGTGGGAGTAACAGGACTTGAACCTGTGGCCTCTTCCATGTCAAGGAAGCGCTCTAGCCAGCTGAGCTATACCCCCATTTAAGAGAACAGGATTTGTCTCAGAGGGAAGGCACTTTGACAAGGTAAATTTTGAAAAAATCGTCGCAAACCTGTACACTTTTAGCAATTGAAGCACTCATGAATTCAATAGAACAAATCGCCACCGCGAGGGCCGGACAGGACCAAGGCGCATACATGGCCTGGCTCGATGCGCTTTCAGAAGGGCTTGGATTATGCAAAACCGCTGGCTTATCCGAATGCCAATCCGAGCGATTGATGGAAGACTGCAGACGCCCCGAACAATTCCGTCTGCTCATGGAAGCCTTGGCCGAATGGAGAAAAGAACATCCGGACGAACCTACCGGCTTTGATCTCCTGGCCGAGTCTGTCGATGAATCCCCCTATAGCCTGGGCGAATGGGTGGAATCCATTGAATATTTCTACGACTGGTTGGGGCAAAATCAGCGTCACGCCAATTTTCAGAGTCTGCTCGGATTTCTTCACTGCTGCGTGCAAGCCGCCGGGTCCGGCCCCGAACGACTTCCCCTCAAGGACCTGTTGGTGGAAATGCTGGATACCTACGGCTTTCAGGGGTGAGCCCAAAGGCGATCAATAACTCTCCTCGGTCAGGGTTACTTTCCCCCGGAAAATATAGTAAACACAGGCCATGTAAACGAGAACGATGGGGACGCCCACAATGGCGATCCACATCATGAAACCAAGGGTCTTATCGCTGGAGGCGCTGTTATAAATCGTCAGACTGTTGGCTATTTCCGGCGAGGAAAAGACCATGACGGGAAACATCGTGAGCCCGAAAAGGATCATCATAAAGCCCATGGAGAAACAGGAAAAGAGAAAGGCCCGGAAGCTCTTGCCCGCATGAATAAGCCGGGGAACATTAAACACCGAAAGCAGTGTAAGGATGAAAAAGATTCCCAGCAGTAGCGGGCGCTCCTTCACTCTCGATACAATATGTTCGGCGAATGTCAACGAGGCGATGTTAAGCAGGATGAAAAGCAAAACAAAGAGGGGTATGGTAATCTTAATCCAGCGACTCAGTTTGGCCTGCAAAGCTCCCTCCGTTTTCATGATCAGATAGATATTACCGTGCATGGCAAACAGAGCCATCGTGGTCAGTCCCAAAAGAACAGCGTACGGGTGGACCAGCGTCAGAAAGGTGCCCGTGAATTCGCGGTTGGCATCAAGTGGCACACCCCAGACAATGTTGCCCATCGCCACTCCGATCAGAAAGGAGGCTAACATACTTCCTATCGCAAAGCCGCAATCCCAGGCCCGGCGCCACCAACGGGCCGCCTCCTTGCTTCTCACCTCAATCGCCACCGCACGGAAAATCAGGGCCAGCAACAGTAGCATGAAGGCGTCATAAAAGCCGGAAAATACGGTTGCATAGACTTCAGGAAAGGCCGCAAACAAGGCACCGCCGCCAGTAACGAGCCAGACTTCATTGCCATCCCAAACAGGGCCGATGGCATTCAATAATATCCGCCGTTCCTCATCCTCTTTCGTAAACAGATGCAGACTGCCCACCCCTAAATCAAAGCCATCCAGCATCGCATAGCCGGCAAAGAGAATCCCCACCAATATGAACCAGAATGCCGGCAGATCGATCATGGTTTGTCCTCCTTGCCTGCAGCCGCTGAAACAGCCCGGTGCTTGCCAATCTTCACCAGTCTTCTCCAGCGCTCAGGCAAAACCTCGATCGATTCATCATCACGGGGGCCGTGCATGATCTTCCGGTGCAGCGTATAGATGAAGACAAAGAATAACAGACTGTAGATCAGGAAGAACATGATGATTGAACGCAACACCTGGTGAGCCTGAACCGCCTGTGAAAGCCCTTCCGATGTCTTCAGAATTTCGTACACCACCCAGGGCTGACGGCCCATTTCAGCCGTGTACCATCCTGCCTGATTTGCAATCTGTGGTAAAAGCACGGAAATAACAAGTATCCCCAAAAAATAACGAATCCATTTCTTGTCGGGCTCAAACAGCCATCCTTTCCACCAGAGAAATAGCCCGATAAGGGAAATAGCAATCAACGCCATCCCAATCGCAATCATGATATGGTAAAACTGGTAAACCGCAGGAACAATCGGCCAATAGTTAGGCCGGATAGTCTTTAACTCCTCGGGAGTCGCATCCGGGTAGCGTTGCTGCAAAAACTCGTCCGAGGGCAAGTCCAGAAGTCCGGGGACCGTCGTTTCCATGCCCCGCACCGGGTTGATGTAGTCTCCGGAAACCAGCAGACTCAGCAGACCGGGAATACGAATATCCTTGGTCTGCCCTCCTATAATACGTCCCTCATCGTCCCGTTCGTAGGTGACAAAGCCCGCAAGCCCCAGCGGCGCCCAAGCCTCCGTCTCCCAAAGTCCTTCGATCGCAGCCAACTTGACCGGCTGGTTTTTCGCCACCCCGCGAGCCGTAGAATCCGCACTCACAAGCTGCAGACAAGCTGCCACCGCCGCAAAGGCCATCGCGATCTTCATGGAACGGCGGGCAAATTCAAGATGACGGCGCTTCAAAATATAATAGGCACTGATGCTGATGACCAGAAAGGCCCCCGCCAGCCAGCAGCCAATAATAACATGGATCAAGCGGTCCACCGATGAGGGATTGAACACCATTTCCCCAAAATCGGAAATCACCGCCCGAACAGTATATAAGTCCTCGGGCTGCAAAATATAATCAATTGGAAGCGGAATTTCCTCAATGATGAAGGACCCTTCCGGTAATTCTGCCGCCATGCTGTGATGCGTCCCGTCCACCGTCGTCTTGACCCGCCGGGCCAGATTGAAACCCGCCGGAGTCTGCATCCAGGAATTGGCCACCACAATCCAGACGGCACTGAAGTGCGATCCGAGACACACCATGAGCGTGGCAAAAAAATGGGTGTAGGGCCCCACCTTGTCCCAACCGAAAAGCAGGACCGCCAGAAATCCGGATTCCAGAAAAAAGGCATACAGCCCTTCAATCGCGAGCGGACTGCCAAAAACATCCCCCACAAAGCGTGAATACGTCGCCCAGTTTGTCCCAAACTCAAATTCAAGCACGATCCCTGTCGCCACCCCAATCGCAAAAATCAACCCGAAAACACGGGTCCAGTAACGGGCCATGTTATGATAAACCGGATCCCGCGTCTTCAGCCAGAACACTTGTACGATGACCAGAAAGACCCCCAGTCCGATACTCAGTGTGGGGAAGATATAATGAAAACTCACCGTAAAGGCGAACTGTATGCGCGAGAGTATCTCAACGTCCATGTGTCCAAGCACCCTGCCCCCGGCCCCTGAGGCAGGCAATCCCAATTTTTCCGGGAGCAGGGAGTTGATTGACTCCGTACGGGAGAAATCTTGCCTGCCCGCGAAAATTGATCCTGAATGAATGCATCATCTGAACGCTTGTTTTATGGATCCGACAACAACCTGCTGGTATGAATAGGAACGCTCCGGAGCCGGTCTCCGTCTCGGTGCTCATACCGGTCAAGAATGAAGCCGCCAACCTACCCCGCTGTCTGGATTCAGTGGCCTGGGCGGACGAGATCTTCGTGGTTGATTCACAAAGCGAGGACGCAACCGTTGCCATTGCCGAAGAAGCGGGCGCACAGGTCGTGCAATTTCATTTCAACGGAACCTGGCCGAAAAAGAAAAACTGGGCTCTGGAGAATCTGCCTTTTTCTCATGAATGGGTACTCATCCTTGATGCGGATGAGGTCATGCCCCCCGAGGCTGAAGCCGAAATCCGGGCGATCACCAGCCAGGCAGATCATCCCTTGAACGGCTACTGGATTAACCGGCGCTTCATGTTCATGGGCAAATGGCTCAAACACGCCTATTTCCCCAACTGGAACCTGCGCCTCTTCAAGCACCGCCACGGACGTTACGAGCAATTGACTGCCGCGGCCACCAACAGCGGAGACAATGAGGTCCATGAACACATTCTCGTCCAGGGGGAAACAGGACGCCTGCAATCACTCATGGATCACTACGCTTTCCCTTCTGTCGATAGCTTTGTCGAAAAGCACAACCGCTATTCCAACTGGGAAGCCCGGGTTGCATTGGAGAAACCTTCCGAGTCCAAACTACAGCACTCTGCCGTCCATCAAAGACGATGGTTGAAGAAGTTTGCCTCCAAATTACCCTTCCGCCCCTTTCTCCGTTTCTGCTATGTTTATTTCTGGCAACGGGGTTTTTTGGATGGACGCGAGGGTTATTATTTCGCCCGCTTGCACGGCTTTTATGAATTCATGGCTGTTGCCAAAACCTATGAATTGCACAAAAAACAATATCCCGGAACCAATCCATGAAAAGCCCACCCAGAAACCCCTTTCCCGGCGTTGTCGGTCGACAGCCTCAACCTTCTCACGCTCAGGGCCAGCCCATGCCGCAGCCCCCTTCAGCCAGACATGCACGGCGGCGCCTTGCCCGCCAATTGATGCTATACTTCCTTATACTCTCCCTCGTCCCCCTTACCCTGGTCAGTATTCTCAATTTTCACCACGCCCGCCAAGCGATTATTAAATCGGAAGCGGAGCACCTTGAGGCGATCGTCCTCAGGCAAATGCAGGAAATACGAAGCTACATCTCCGACATAGAGCATATTGCCGGTCTGGTCAGCAATACTAACGGTATCCGCCAAATCCTTCAATCCGCACAGGACGAAACCGAATCCGCCAGCTACCCGCAAGCCGTTTCACAGTTTTCCAATGAGCTTCATGAAATGCTCAATAACTTGGGCTACCAGCAACTCTATCTGATAAATCCGGAGGGTCGGGTTATTTTCAGCATCCCGGAAATCCCCGCCGACGAACGCAACCTGAACAGTCTCCCCTTCCATGATTACGAACTGGCCAAAGTCAGCCGACTGGCCGCAAGTACTCTTGGCACAGCTGTCAGCGATTACCGGATATACCCGCCCACCGGCGAACCCAAGCTTTTCATTTCCGCCCCGGTCCTGGAACAGGATCACCTCCTCGGCACCCTCACCCTTGTCCCGGATAACGACCAACTCTATGCCGCTATCAACGATTACACCGGCCTTGGCCAAACCGGTGAAATCAAACTTGTTGCCGTGGACGGTGACCGGATCCTCCTCCTCAACGACCTGCGCAACCAGCCGGGTACCGCATTCCAAATAAGCGGCCCCCTCCACCCGCCCGCTGGCGAAAGCCTCACCCCCGTCCAGCAAGCCCTTACTGGCACACGCGGAGGCGGATTGCTTCGCGACTCAGAGGGCAAGGAGGTTGCCGCCGGATGGGACTACCTGCCCAATCTCCGGATCGGCCTGGTCGTCCAAATCGATAAAAGCGAAATCTTCGCCCCCGTTCATCAACTGGCACAGCTAAGCATCGCGGGTGGCCTCATCACACTGGCACTGGTCATTATTGTAGCCATAATCGTGGCCCGAAGCATCACCCGCCCGATCACTGTCCTGACCGAAACCGCAGAGCGGCTGGCCAGGGGAGACTTGACAGCCGAAATCCCGGTACGTTCAGACAACGAGATAGGACAGCTCTCCGCCGCCGCCAGAACCATGGCGGCCAATTTCAAATCTTTGGTAGCCAAAGTTAAAAATTCCGCCAACGAGATTGCCGATACATCCGTCCACATATCGCAATCCGCCGAACAACAGGTCAGCGCCGCCGAAACCACCCGAACTTCCAGCCTTGAGGTCAATACCACCGCCCGGCAAATCGCCAGCACCGCCACCGAGCTGGCCCGCACTATGCGCGATGTCAACGAGGTTACCCAAAACACCGCCATTCGCGCCGAAAAAGGCCTGGATGTCCTGCAAACTATCGAGGAAACCATGCGGGAGCTGACTGGTGCCAACAAGGAGGTGGAAGCACTCCTCGACCTCGTCCAAACCAAGGCCCAATCGATCGGTGGCATCACCATCACCATGACCAAGGTGGCCGATCAAACCAACCTGCTCTCCCTCAATGCTGCCATTGAAGCCCGCAAGGCCGGAGACCAGGGACGGGGCTTTGCCGTCGTTGCCACCGAGATCCGTCGTCTCGCCGATCAGACCGCCGCCGCCACCCTTGAAATCGAAAGCCAGATCCGGGAAATGCTCATGGCAGTCAGCAATGGGGTCAAGGGCATGAGCCGCTACTCAAACCGGATGAGGGAAAGCGTGGACGAAATCATCAGTATCAGTCAGGAAATCACCGGTGTGATCCAGCAGGTGCAGGGCCTACCTCCACGCTTCGACCAGATACAGGAAGGCATGCAATCGCAGGCTGAGGGTGCCGGACAAATCCACGAAGCCATGAGTAACCTGACGGACTCTGCCCAGCAAACCGCCAGTGCCGTCAAGGAAACCAAACGCCTTCTCGACAACCTCCGGCGAACCGCCCAATCTTTGCAAACGGAAATTGCCCATTTCAAAACTTGAGCGAGCTTCGCCATTCATCCCATATTAGAAACGCATCATCCTTCCAACTACCACCATGCAAATCCAACCTACTGACCCACGGCTGAGCTGGCCCGGAGCCATCTCTTATGAACGCACAGAAAGTTACCTCCGCCCATGGAGAATAACCTTCGCCGAACGCGGACTCTTTGCTCCTGAAATGATGGAGACAGCCGCAACGCAGGCAGGGATCCGCCTGGCCTTTAAAAGCTCCACCACCCGCATTGCCGGGCGCATCCTGCCTACGCAAGAAAACCAGTTGCTCGATCTGTTTGTGGATGGTCAATTGTTTGAAAGCTTCGATCTGAACGGTAAAACTGAATTTGCCTTTAGCGGGCTGTCGTCAG
>CAZCJJ010000134.1:0-9128 GCA_964499045.1 uncultured Opitutales bacterium
ACCCGGTCCGCGCCTTGCCAGAGTCACTTGTGAATCTTGTGAGATAAGCGGGTTAACCACAGAGGGCAGGAGCACGAAGCCAAAGTGTCGATAATAAGTCTTTACGATTACGGCTGGCCGACTTAACCGGGTGGCATTCTCTCCGGCCTTTGCTCTCAAATACTTGAAAAGGTTTCGGAAATCTGGAGACTGCTCCCATGTTGGTTTCCTTAATCGGTGGGATTGGGCTCTTCCTTCTGGGGATGACGCTCCTGACGGAGGGCTTGAAATCCTTTGCCGGGGATTCTTTGCGGAGGGCTTTGCTGCGCTTTACGGGAAGGCCGGTTACGGCCTTTGTCTCGGGCGCATTGGTGACGGCGATGGTGCAATCGTCCAGTGCCACGACTTTGACGACTATTGGTTTTGTCAGTGCGGGGCTATTGAGTTTTGCGCAGTCCATCGGAGTGGTGATGGGGGCGAGCCTTGGGACGACGAGCACGGGTTGGCTGGTTGCGGTATTCGGACTGAAGTTCAGTATTTCGGTTCTGGCGTTGCCGGTTATCGGGATCGGGGCATTCATGCGGATGCTGGCCAAAGGCCGTCTTTCCTCGCTGGGTCTTGCCCTGGCGGGCTTCGGACTGATTTTTGTGGGGATTGATTATTTGCAAATGGGGATGGCAGGCTTGACGGAGCATGTCGATCTGGAGGCGATACCCAGTACTGGCCTGTTTGGGCATCTGCTGATGATGCTGGTGGGGATCATTTTAACCGTGATCATGCAGTCGTCCAGTGCGGCAGTGGCGACTACGCTGACGGCGCTGCATGCCGATGCGATCTCTTTTGAGCAGGCGGCTTCTCTGGTGATCGGGGCCGCGATCGGGACAACCGTGACTGCGGCGATTGCGGCGATTGGGGCCAGTACTGCGGCGAAGCGGACGGCTCTGGCCCATGTTTTGTTTAATCTCTTTACCGGTTTGGTGGCAGTCATACTGCTGCCACTTTTTCTTTGGGCGCTCACCTGGGCGCAAGAACATGTCGGGCTGGATCGTGGGGCGGTGAGTCTGGCGGCCTTTCACACCGCATTCATTGCACTGGGTGTTTTGATCGGTCTGCCTTTCATCAAGCCTTTCAGTCGTCTGATTGAGCGCATGTTGCCCGAACGGGGCCCCCGTTTGACCCGGCATTTGGACACCAGTTTACTTACGATCCCCTCGGTGGCGATGGAAACCGCTCGCGGGGCATTGCGGGAGACGGCGGGGCTGATGTTCAACACGCTGCAGAGACGTCTGCAAAGCCCCTTATCAGGCCGGGCGGAAGGGGAGCTTATCGGGGAAATGGAGAGAGCCTTGGCGGAGATCTCCGAGTTCATAGGGAAAATACCCTCACCGGAACACAGTCGTAACAGTAGCAACCGGCGCTCGGATTCTTTCCATGCCATTGATCACCTGAGTCAATTGCTACCGTCGATTTCTCAGCGGCATTTACCGGTGGATGCGGAGCCGCTCGCTGGCGCGGCAGAGCAATGCCGGACTGTGCTGCAGGCATCCGCTGCTTATCTGAGTGAAAAGCAGGAAGTATCAGAGGACCTGCCCAAAGAGTTGGAGGAAACCAGCAAGGGGCTGGCTCAGTGGAGGAAGGAGGAACGTTTGAAAATCCTGGAGGCCTCGGCGGCGGGTGGGATTGCTCCGGATCATTCCCTCAGGTTGCTCGACACGATTCGTTGGATTGATCAGATTGTTTACCATACGTGGAGAATCACTTTTTATCTGAAGCAGATCGAGTGAGGCTGGGTTTAACTTGAGTGCCCGCGCTCCTTTAACTTCCGGCCTTGCCGGGTTAGGGTAAATAAGAAACAAATAAAGGTTATGTTTACAGGACTGGTCGAAGAAACGGGAAAGGTTCTTTCTTTAAAGGAAGAAGCCGAGGCATGGGTACTCTGGTTGGAGGCAAGCATCATTCTGGAGGGGTTGAAGCCCGGTGACAGTGTGGCCTGCAATGGCTGTTGTCTGACGGTGGTCGGAATCGAGCCCGGGCGTTTAAAATTCGAATTACTCGAAGAGACCCTGCGGCTGACCGGTTTCCATGCGCTGAAGGAAAACTCACTGGTTAATCTGGAACGCAGCCTGCCTGCAGATGGGCGTTTGGGGGGGCATTTTGTCAGTGGTCATGTGGATGCCGTTGGGAAGGTGCGTTTGATTGAGTCAAGGGGTAAAAATGTTTACCTGCAGATCGCAGTTGCACCTGAGTTTCTCCGCTATGTGGTTTACAAGGGAAGCATCACGATCGATGGGATATCGCTGACGGTGGCGGAAGTGGATGAAGAAAGCTTGTCGGTCTGGCTGATCCCCCATACGCTGGAGGTAACCAATTTACAGGAGCGTCAAGCCGGGGATCCGGTTAATCTGGAATTTGACCTTTTGGCCAAGTATGTCGAGAAGCTCATGTCGAAACCCGATGCTGCCGTGGGCGGGGTATGAAATGAAAGACTGGCGACTTGCTGTGTTCAGGTTTCAAACGTCTGGACTTCTTTTATCTGACGGACTAGCGTGAGCTTTTTATGACGTCGCTCGGTTTCTATAAAATGCTGCTGGTTGCCTTGGGTTTGGTACTTTTGGCCGTAACAGGTTTTTTGGGGACGGCCCTTTACCAGACCTGGCGGGATTATGATGCCTTCCGGACGAGGGAACAGCATTATCGCCAGCAACTGGCAGAGGCCCGGCGTATTCAAATGGAGCGGGAGGCCTATCTGAACCGTTTGCTGAACGATCCGGTTTTCTTTGATAAGGTTGTTCGTGAACGACTCGGCTACTCCCGGGATAACGAACTTATCTTCCGCTTCAAGGACCCGGAATAATACGGCTCCTGTAGCTGCGCTCGCCTGCCCTGAGCGAAGCCGAAGAGTCGAAGGGTAAGAGCGTGGCTTGGTTGGCGGCCCACATTCTTGCTTGCTTACGAATGCGGCTACTCCGGTTCGTCCTATTCTTCCACTGGCAGTTTGACGGTGAAACGGGCTCCGCCTTCGGGGCGGTTTTCGGCTTGGATTGTGCCGCCATGCTTGGCGACGATTTGATGGGAGATGGCGAGTCCCAGCCCCAGTCCGAAAGCCTTACTTGTATTTTTAGTTGTGAAATTGGTTTCGAATATGCGTTGGAGATGCTGGGGGGGGATACCGGGGCCATTGTCGGAGATTTCCACCACAATCGTGGAAACATCATTACGCACGGAAATCCAGATGTCGCCCCCTTCACCCAAAGCGTCACAGGCGTTGACCAGAATGTTGGTCCATACCTGATTAAGCTCACCCCCATTGATGAGGACTGGAGGAAGCTCCTGCCAATCGATATGGAGAGTATGATTGCGCAGGCGGTTATTCAGGACACGCAGCGTATCCTGTAAACCCTCGCGCAGATCGATTCGTTCCCGTTGGCTCGAATCCTGACGTCCGTAGTTCTTTAGGCTGACGACCAGTTCTCCGATTCGTTCCCCGGAAAGCTGAATGGTGCGGATGAGTGCTCCGGTTTCGTGGAAGCGCAGAGGATATTCCAGTTTATCGGGCCAAGGCTCTCCAGCAGCTTGCCTGCGATTGGCCAGCATGGATTGCAGGAATGCCTCAGGGAGGGCGGCCAGTCTGCGGGCGAGAGAACGTGGAATATCCGGCCAAGCCGACTCTATCCGGGCCATACGGGTACGTTTTTCCTCGTTGCTGAGATAGTCGCCGTTCAGTCCGGCTTGCAGCAGTTCGGCTTCCCGGTGCATCCCATGCAGTGGACCTTTTTCCTCAAAAAGGGATTGGATGGTGGTACTGAGTTGTTCGGTTCCCCTGAGCAGGGAGGCACAGGGATTGTTGATCTCATGGGCAATTCCGGCCAGAAGTTGACCGAGGGTAGCGAGTTTTTCCTGGTGGATCAGGCGGTTGCGGGTGAAATTGAGATCTTCGATGGTGGCCTGCAACTGGTTGCGCTCGTCTTCCAGTGTTTGGCTGAGAAGTGCGATCTTGAGGTTCAGATTGACCATTCGCCGGTAACGCTCGCTCAGGTTTCCAATGAACAAGGTGTAGAGGGAGCGGCTCAGGTCATCGTCGCGCTGCATGCAGGCGTTGAAAGTTTCGCGGTCCAGTTTCAGGCATTCGACCGGGCTAAGGGCCTTGGAGGCGACAAAGCTGCGGGTGTGACTCCAGAAGGAGGTTAGCCCGAGGAAGGCACCGGGTCCAAACTGATCGACCTTGATTGGTTTGCCGGATTCATCATTTTTATAAAGTGCGATTTCGCCTTCAATGAGGATGTAGATGGAGTCGTTGCCCTGACCTTCCTCCAGGATCATACTATTCTTATCAAAGTGAACGACCGAGGCCCTCAGTTGAGGGGATCTTTCGATCAGTTTGCGGATGGAATCAAGTCCGGAAAGCTCCTGTGTTGTTGGTTTCATGGGAAGTTATCTATTCCTAGTGGTTTGGACCTTCATGGCGATAGTGTTCTTGGAAGTCCGAAGCCGAAGTCGGTCATTTTTCAGAGTGGAAAGGGGCAAGGGGCGTCCCGCCCGTGATTTTCCAAGTTCGTGGGCACTTATCCGACGAAGCCTTGGCGTAGTCTGAGGAACCACCTTCGCCAACAAGCCGGCGAGATATGCGGGTTAGTGTAGCTGCACTCCAGACGATTCACAGTTTCTTTTGTTGCGGTTTTTTTGTTCGGGGGGTAATTCGGATGACCAATGGCAGAAAGCAAGCAAGGTGATCCGAATCTATACCTGGTCGGTTTTATGGGGACCGGGAAGTCCATGGTCGGGCGTTCATTGGCCCGTCGCTTGAAGATGCGTTTTCTGGATTCGGATCAACAAATTGAGGCTGGTGAAGGGATGCCGATTACCCGCATATTTGAGGAAAAGGGAGAGGATCACTTCAGGAAGCTGGAGCGACAGTTTATACAGGAAGGGCACCCGGAGAAAGGGTGTATCGTCTCCTGTGGGGGCGGCTTGGTTGTTCAGCCGGGCATGATTGAAGAATTGAAAAAACGGGGACTCGTGGCTTGTCTTTTTGCCACTCCCGAAACGATTCTTGAGCGGACGCAGGGGCACGGGCACCGTCCACTCCTGAATGTCCCCGATCCGATCGCAAAGATCAAAACCCTGCTGGCTGAACGGGAACCGATTTATCTCCAGGCTGGCACCTGCATCATGACAGACAAACGTCCGCTGCCGGATGTATTGAATCACCTGACCCGGTTCTATCTTCGCGAGGCGAGGGCATTTGGACGGAAGGGATAATCGGTTATAGCATTGACATCGGGGCTGGCTTTCGGGGAATCGCACCATGTTCGAATTGCACTGTCCGATTACCGAAGAAATGGTTGAGCCCCTGGAGGCCGCTTTTTGTGAATGGGCTCACTCATCGTGGACCCTGTTTAATGAGAGGCCGGGATCGCCTTTTTTTCTGCAGGGGTATTTTCAGACCAAAGAAGAGGGGGACGAGGCCTATCAGGCTCTGCGGCAAAGCTTCCCCCAATTGCCGGAAGCACCGGGCTATCGTGAATTCGACGACAAGGAATGGCAGGAAGCCTACAAGGAGCACATTCATCCTTGGAAGGAAAGGGATTTACACTGGGTGCCTGCCTGGCGCCGTGAGGACTACCCGATTCCTTCCGGTGAAGTCGCTGTTTATCTGGATGCGGGGATGGCATTCGGCACGGGCTGCCATGAGACCACGCGGCTGATGGCGCGGAGGCTGCTGGACTTCCGTGATGCCCGTGGACCCGATGAGTTGGAAAAGCTTCGGATTATTGATGCGGGTTGCGGCTCCGGTATTTTATCGCTGAGTGCCGCCCGTCTGGGATTCAGCCAGGTCTCCGGCTTTGACCTGGATCCTGTGGCGGTTGAAGTCAGCCAGGAAAATCTGTTGTATAACGGCTTGGATTCGAGTGCGGTGGAGTTCCGTGAGTGCGGATTGGAGGAGGGCTTGGCCGGTCGCCAGGCGGACCTGCTGATGGCCAATATTCAGGCCGATGTTCTGCAAGCGCATTGCCGGATCCTGCTTCACGGGGTAGCCCCGGGCGGAGTCCTGGCCCTTAGCGGGATATTACGGGAAGAGCTGGAAAAAGTCCGTGAGCATTTCATCTGGGAAGCCGGTCAGGCTGGAATGAAATGTGAAGTGCACAGCCGGATTGATGGTGAGTGGGCTGACCTATGCCTGTGTTTCGTCCCCCCCCGCAAACTTTCCTACCACTTGAACTGTGAGCGGATGTAAACGAGATCCGGCTTGTAGTGGGTGGTGAAGGCTCCGGCTATCCGGCTGTTTTTCAGGATAAAGCGTTCTGTGGCAACGAGCACAGGTTGTCCGAAGTCGAGCCCGAGGAAGGCGATATCCTCGTCTGTTGCGGTTTTGGCTTCCACCGTTTGCTCGCAGTGTTCGATTTCAAGCCTTTCCGCCTGACTCCATGCCTCAATGAAATCGACCCGGCTGAGCAGCCGTGAGTTCAATTTTCCGGCATAGTCTTCGGGAATCCGTGCCCTATCCCATGCGGTCGGAGTACCTTGAACTGAATCGAGTCGCCGGGCAACAAGGATGCGCTTGCCCGTGACGATGTTTAGGCTCTCCGCATCCACCGGATCGGAATCGAGGAAGGCATGGTCAATCAGCTTTCGCTTCAAGCCCGGCGCATGTTGATTGACCGAACGGGTGTAGTCGAAGGTCAGTGGAATGCGTCGTGCTGGTTGCTCGCTGACGTAGGTGCCGCTGCCTTGAACTCTTCGCAGCAGGCGCTCCGCCTCCAAAATGTCCAAGGCTCCCCGTACAGTGATACGGGAAGCTCCCAGTTGAAGACAAAGCTCTCTTTCAGTTGGAAGGCGGGAACCCGGTGGAAGTTGCCCACTCAATATCCGGCGGCGCAGTTTGGAGGCGAGTTCGCGGTAAAGGATGCTTCCCATGGCCTCAAAATGCCCCGTGGTCGGTCAGCAGGAATCCTTGATGGTCCTGAGCGCTTCTGCCGTCAGATTGCTGATTGTGTCGAATTGGCCGGCCTTGACCAGCTTGGGGGCGACGAACCAACTGCCTCCGACGGCGGCGACACTGGGGAGTGCCCAGTAAGCCTTTGCCTTTTCGACGTCGATGCCTCCTGTCGGAATGAACTGGATGCCGGTGTGGCCGTAAGGACCAGCTAAAGCGGAAAGCATTTTGACTCCTCCGGCGGCTTCCGCCGGAAAGAATTTCAATACTTTGCAGCCCAGGGCCCGCGCCTGTTCGACCTCGGTGGGAGTGACGATACCGGGAGTCAGCGGCAGGCCGGCCTTTTGGCAGGCTTCCACCACTCTAGGGTTCAAGCCAGGTGCGACGCCGAACCTGACCCCGGCTTCCGCCAAGGCAGGGACGCGTTCGGGATCGAGAATGGTTCCGGCTCCGACCAGCATCTCGGGGAATTCACGGATGATGGCCCGGATCGCCTCTTCCGCTGCGGCTGTGCGCAGGGTTACTTCGATCAGGGGAAGCCCGCCTTTGAGGAGGGCTTCCGCCATTCTTAATCCTTCGTCCACTGATTCAATGATGGCCACTGGCAGCAGCCGGAATGAACGGATGGTGTTGAATGTTTCCATGGCGCTCAGCTCTCGATTTGCGGGCGTTTGGGGTCAGGCCAGTCAATATGGTAGAATTTGCCCCGGGGCTGATCCACGCGCTCATAGGTATGGGCACCGAAGTAGTCGCGTTGGCCCTGCAGCAGGTTTTGCGGCAGACGCTCCGAGCGGTAGCTGTCGAAGTAGGCCAGAGCCGAGCTGAAAGTCGGTACCGGCACTCCGTACTCCACTGCGGTGGAAATGACCTTGCGCCAGTTTGTTTCAAAATCGGTCACCGTCTTCTGGAAGTAGGGGTCCAGCAGAAGGTTGGCCAGATTGGCGTCTCGCTCGAAGGCTTCGGTGATTTTTTGCAGGAAACCTGCGCGGATGATACAACCCCCACGCCAGATCTGGGCGATTTCGCCGAAGTTGAGTTTCCAGCTGAATTCCTTTTGCGCCTCACGCATGAGCTGGAAGCCTTGGGCGTAGGAACAGATCTTGGCACAATAGAGGGCATCGTGGATGGCGGTGACAAAGGCCTTCTTGTCCCCGGAGAAGGTCTTGCCTGGTCCTTTGAGGATCTTCGAGGCGGCCACGCGCTCATCTTTGATCGCACTGATGCAACGGGCAAAGACGGCTTCGGCGATGGTCGGGGCAGGTACGCCCATGTCCAGCGCGCTGATGCTGGTCCATTTGCCGGTGCCTTTTTGACCGGCGGTGTCGAGCACGATATCGACAAAGTCCTTTCCGGTGGCCGGATCTTTTTGGGCAAGTACTTCGGCAGTGATCTCGATCAGGAAGGAGTCCAGCATGCCATTGTCCCACTCACGGAAAATGTCAGCCATTTCGGAGGCACTCATGCCGAGCAGGTTGCGCATGAGATCGTAGGCCTCACAGATCATCTGCATATCGCCGTACTCGATCCCGTTGTGGACCATCTTAACATAGTGACCGGCCCCGTTTTCGCCGATGTAGGCGGTGCAGGGAACGCCACCGGTCACAGGTTTGCCGGGGGCGGCACCTTCCAGTGGTTTGCCGGTTTTCTGGTCCACCTTGGCGGCCACGGCTTCCCAGATCGGTTTCAATTCGTTCCAGGCTTCCAGTTTGCCACCGGGCATCATGGACGGGCCGAAACGGGCACCTTCCTCACCGCCGGACACACCCGAACCGATGAAGCGGAGGCCCTTGGCATCCAGTTCCTTTTCCCGGCGAATCGTATCCATCCAGTAGGCGTTGCCGCCGTCGATGATGATGTCATCCTTTTCCAGCAGCGGAACCAACTCGTTGATCACCGCATCCGTGGCCCGCCCGGCTTGCACCAGAATGATGATCTTGCGAGGGCGTTTCAGGCTTGCGACAAAGTCTTTCAACTCTGCCCAACCGGTCAATTTTCCGGGGGTTGATGGGTGTTTCCCCACAAACTCCTCCATTTTGGAAGTCGTCCGGTTGTAGACGGAGATCGCGTACCCGTGGTCCGCGATATTGAGTGCTAGGTTTTGTCCCATGACGGCGAGGCCGATGAGACCGATATCAGAGCTGGCTTCTGGCATAACTTACTCGTGTTGGTTAAACCAGCGAGAAGAAGCTCTGGTGAAAACAAAGGCAATAGAAAA
>CAZCJJ010000135.1:0-8751 GCA_964499045.1 uncultured Opitutales bacterium
CTAGGAGATAGGTTGGATCGCAACAAGGTCATCCGTAATCTGGCACACCCCGATCAACCTGAACTCACACGGTCTAATTCAGACTCGAATGTGGAGGAACTGGCCGACAAGGTTGAGGAGGCACTTGAGCAGCTTCGAGATCTGGATGATTCCGATAACGACAACGAGCGTGCTGCCCGTAAAGCATGGGAATGGATTTTCAAGAGTGACGGCTATTTCCGTGAATACGACAAGGACAAACGGCTTTCCGCTAAAGTAGAACTTCTGTCCTCAGGGCGCGCCCGCACAAGTGCCCTGGGTGTTATCTGCGCAAGCGAGGGAGTTGCCAATCCGCCCCATCGGTTCTATGGCGAATAGAGTGAGATATCCGAGGCAGAATCGGTATCCGTTATACTGCCTTCAAAAGCTCAAGATTGAGAAAGCATATCCTTGCTTTTCCTGCAAGGTATACGCCGATCGTCTGGAGTGTGTCGGGAGCATCAATCCCGACCCCGACGACGAGGAGGGAACTAGCTACAGGATTCAGATGGTTTATGGTCGAGCACCTGAAGTTCGGGTGATCAAACCCCATATTGAATACAATAAAGACCTCCACATGTTCAGCGATGGGAGTTTATGCCTTTACTATCCCAAAGACCTTAAGGGTTCCAAGTGGTCCGACAAACTTAACCTGCATGAAACGATATTCCCGTGGACAGCAGAATGGTTGTTATACTATGAAAGATACTTGAGGTCAGGAAAATGGGAGGGTCCAGAGGCTCCTCACGCAGTTCCCACCTAAGCCTTTGCCGCCCCCAGCAACTCCTCAGTCTTGCCGTTGCGGAGAATGTCGTAGAGGATGCCCTCGAAGACTTTGCGGGTCTGCTCGTCTGAGAGCAGGCGACCTGCGATGGTTTCATGGGAGCCGAGAGCCTCGACGATGGCGTCGGATGCGGCCTTGGGCAGGTCAGCCCGCAGGGCCTGCTCGCGGCTGTTGTTGCGTACCTGATCCATGACCACAGTGTTGTCCTTCAGCTTTTCGCTGATGTGGACGGCAAAGACGAGTTTGTCCTTTTCGGTAATCCCCTCGCCGAAGAGCTCGTTGAGCTTTTCAATGAGTTCGGAGAGGAAGGCCCGCTGGCGGTCCTGCACCTTCTTTTCGGCGTTGCCGCCGTAGGGCTGGACGGGTTTGGCCTCACCCACGGCGATGGGTTCGGCATCCTGTCCGCCTTTGATGGCGTAGTGGGTCATCCGCAGTCCACCCAGGTCAACCTCCTCCTGCGCCATGCCCTTGAGGCGGTTCTTGAGCAGACGGGCAAAGCCAGCGAAGGCCTCCAGATCTGGGTCGGAAAAGTCGATGAGTTGGGCCACGTATTCGTAGGTGCGGACAAACTTGCCCAGGCGTTCCTTGAACTGCTTGAGCACGTCCGCCTTCTTGGCGGCTTCGGAGCGGTGAATTTCGGCGGATTCCGCGCCCTTCTCATCGCCCAGCGCTTCGGCCTTCTGGACTTCTTTCTCCCAGCGCTGAATCTCTTCGGTGATGGCCTCGAAACGCTTGTTGAAGCGGTCGGTCGCTGGCTGGGTGATGCTGTGCAGTTTCTTATGGGCAGGCTTGAGCTTGATGATCTCCACCCCGAAGGCTTCAATTTCCTCGGGCTCGTAAATCATGGCCTCATCCAGCTTTTGCTTGATGTCGTAAACCACATCAGGGTTCTGCACCTCGTTGACGTGAGCGAGGCGGTAATACTGGCGGAAGGCGGCAACGATTTCCTCGGGCTGGTTGACGAAGTCGATGATGTAGGTGCGGTCTTTGCCAGGATAGGTGCGGTTGAGGCGTGAAAGGGTCTGCACGGCCTCGACACCTGAAATCTTCTTGTCCACATACATGGCCACCAGCTTGGGCTGGTCGAAGCCTGTTTGGAATTTGTTAGCCACCAGCATGACGCGGTATTCCCCGCCGTCGAAAACCTTGCGCAGGTCGCGCCCCTTGGCTCCAGGGTTCATGTTCTTCTCGGTGAACTCTTCGCCGTCCAGCGTCTTGTCGACGGACTTGCCATCAACCTTACCCGAAAAGGCGATCAGGGCGCGGATGCCGTAGTAGCCGTGATCCTTTACATACTTGTCGAAGGCCAGTTTGTATTTAACGGCGGAAGCGCGGGAGCTGGTCACCACCATTGCCTTGGCCTGCCCGTCGAGTAGGTGGGCGATATTGCTACGGAAGTGCTCGATGATGAACTCGACCTTCTGTCCGACATTGGTCGGGTGCAGGGCGAGCCAACGGGCCAAGGCACGGCGGGCGGTCTTGGAGTCGACCCGCTTGTCCTCTTTGACGGCCTCCCCCAGGCGGAAGGCAACATTGTAAGAGGTGTAGTTCTGCAGCACGTCGAGGATGAAGCCCTCTTCGATGGCCTGCCGCATGGAATAGGTGTGAAAGGCAACGGGCGGATTCTTGTCGCTGACGGGCTGCTTTGGATTGCGTGGACGCCCAAAGAGCGAATAGGTTGCGTGCTTCGGCGTAGCGGTAAAGGCAAAGTGGCTGACGTTCTTCGGCATCTTGCGTGCCTGCTGTATTTTCTGGAGCAGCTCATCCACCGTCATTTCCGCCATGTCCTCGTCCTTATCCAGGGTGAGCAGGGCCCGCAGCTTGGTGGCGGTCGAGCCTGTCTGCGAAGTGTGGGCTTCGTCGATAATGACGGCAAAGCGGCGGTCCTTCAGGCTGCGCTCGGTCAAGATCGCCTCCATCGCGTGCGGGAAGGTCTGGATGGTGACCACGATAATGGGCACCCCTGCGAGCAGGGCTTCGGCGAGCTGCTGCGACTTCGGCTTGTTCGAGGACTCGCGGTCGATGGCTTTGACCACGCCCGTGCGGTGCTCGATCTGCTGGATGGCCTCTTGCAACTGTGCGTCGAGCACGGTGCGGTCAGTTACGACGATGACGGAGTGGAAATACGGGTCGCCGCCTTCCTCACGCAGGCGAATCAGCTCATGCGAGGTCCACGCGATGGTGTTAGTCTTGCCCGAACCCGCGCTGTGCTCGAAAAGGTATTGGTGGCCGACCTTTTCCTCGGTCACGGTGTCGATCAGCTCCGTCACGCCCTCCCACTGATGGAAGCGGGGAAAGATGGTGGTTTCCTTGATCTTGATGCGGCCCTGAGCGTCCTCGGTCTCCTTCTTGGCGGTGTAAACGAAGCGGTGGAAGATGCGCAGCCAGTTGTCGGGCTGGAGCACCCGTTCCCAGAAATATGAAATGGGGTAGTCGTCTTTGACGCTGGGGTTGCCCGCACCTCCGTCCTCGCTGCCCCGGTTAAAGGGCAGGAAAAATGTATCCTTCCCCTCCAGCTTGGTGGTCATCTGGATTTCGGAGTCGGAGATGGCGAAGTGTACCACCGCGCCGCGCTTCCAGGTCAGCAAGGGTTCCCAAGTGCCCGAGGCCTTGTTTTTCGGGTTACGGTCGAAGCGGTATTGGTTGACGGCATGCTCGATGGATTGGGTGAAGTCGGTCTTCAACTCGCAGGTGGCCACGGGGATGCCGTTGATGAAGAACACCAGATCAATCGACCACTCGCGGGTCGGGTTGTAGCGCAGTTGGCGGATAACGCGCAGGCGGTTGGCTTTGTAGCGGGCTGATACCGTGGCATTGCGGGCGTCCTCGGGCTTGGCCTGAGATATGGCGATGGCGCCCGCACCCGCAATCTTGATTCCATAACGCAGTACCTCGACAGTTCCCCTGGTCTGCAATTCCTTGACCAGCCGATCCAGAACCCGTTTTGGGGTCTCACCGTTGCCCAGTTTTTCCAGCTTGGCCCATGTCTCCGGCTGGCTATCCATTATCCACCCGATAACATCTCCGGGAAATAGAGCCCGTTCTCTGTCGTAATCCTGATAGCTGCCCGACAGCCACCCCGCCTTGACCAGTTGGGCTTCAATATGGTTTTCAAGGTGCTTTTCGTGGTGGGCGTCCGATGCGTGCATGGCAGAGAGCGTTTTGGGGTAGTTAATCTGTGCGGTCAAAATATTTCTTGATTTCGGGGGGGGGATGGGAGATAGTTTCCCTATGTTCATCACCAGTGGTGTTTGAACCATCAAAGGTCTCCGCAGAACCAGCCTGGCAAATCTGCGGTTTTTTTATGCCATTTTCCGGGGCCATCTCGGAGAAGTTTTTATGAGTTGAAGTGTTCTACCGGTATCGGCGACGTATGCGGTAATGAATCGTGCCTTGGATCTGCAATCCTGCAGTGCGATGATCACGATGTAGTTGCCGGAAACAACAGCGACACGCCGGTCCCTGTCATAGCGGCCACGTGTATTGTCCCATCCCACCCGCAGATCAGCTCCTGGATCCTTCAACGTTGCTTGAATCCAGTCAAGGCGCTCAGCCCGTTTGAGAGAGAAATACTGCTTCTGTCGTGTCCTGCGATTACTTTCAAAACAGCAATGGTCGAAATCTGTTTTTTTAAATCGGACAGTTATACCGTCGAATGTAACGATGGGGCCTTTGCAGTAGATAGCCTCGAAATGGGTGCGGTAAGCGGCTTCGTTGTCAAAACTAAGCAAGGGGGGCATCGACATCACCAGCCTCCTCCGGGTTGGATTTCAAAGACATTAAATTTACTTTCAGCGCGCCAGGTTGGTCGAATCGGGTGGCCGAGGCGTTGCTCCAATTCGGTAACAAATCGACTCTTGGCGGTGTTCTCGTTGAGGGCATTGTTGAGGCGTGCGGCGGCCGCGCTTGTCAGGACATCCACCAGTTGTAAGAGGACGGACTCTTCAGAGCGGATTGCCTGTACAACGGAAATCGTTGATAATATGTTGGCATTGGCCAAGCAGTCGCGAAGAACAGACAAACGCGTTCGGTCCCGGTTCATCTTGTGGTCACAGAAAATCTGGTAGTCGTTCTGGTCTTGAATCCAATGGTGGAGTAGTTGGTAGTAGAACTTGTAGAAGCCTAACTCCTGATCGCCCTGATGGAATTGGACGAGGTTGATTCGCTCCCGGTCCACTGAAATACAACGAAAGCGAAGCGCATTGCCTTGGGAGAAAAACAGATCAATCAAAGCCAGATAAAACATTTCCCTGGAGGGAGAAAGCTTTCCCCATTTGAATTCGCCCCCGATCTTGTGTGTGTCCCGCAGGGCGTGCAGGGACTGTTTTAGTTCGTTCCGGTTCGCGGTTGGAAGCCAGAGGCTACCGATCACCAGTCGCGAACCATTCGGCTGTTTGGAATGAATGACATCCGGGCGGCTCTCGTCGCAGTAAACATCAAAATTCATATTCGAGTCAGGCTGGAGTTGTAGTAAATGATTCTTGATTTCAGGGGATCATTGGCGATTCGTCTGAGACTGCTCTATTTGATCCGAATACTGGCGTGCAGTTTCAGTGTACGGAAGGTTAAATAGGTTTTTTTATTTGGTAGATTTGCTCTTTTTACTTTTAGCAGAGAGCTCACTTGTCTTCCTTAGCACTTCGGCCGAAGGCGGTTGGATCTTTCCTGTTACTGCGGCGGTAATGAGCGCCGTTTTACGCTCTTTGAGCAGATCAATGCTTTTGTGGGTCTTGGCGATCAGGCGGTCGATACGGGTTGTTTGAAGTTCTATATGCTCTACAATCCGATGCTGTTCGCGATCTGGCGGTATCGTAATTGGCAACATTGTAAGCATGAATCTGCGCACCGAATCGACTGTGGATTTGGCATCACCTGTGAGTGCAACTTGTTTGAACTGCTCGCAGAAATAGTAATACGCGAAATTGATAAGCAATCGCTCAAATGAGTGAAGCACGTATACTCGCTGATGTGCCTCGAATTTCCCGTTCACAAGGTGGAAGACTTTGCCAACACCTGCTCCGTCGCCAGCCGTCAAGATGGCCTCGCAATCGTAACTGTAAGAGTTGATGCGTTCAGGGGTTTGAGATCGGACATAAAATGGGTAATCCCCTTCTTCCAGCGCATCTTGAGTATCCTTACTGCCCGTCTCAATTCGGCAAAGATACCCAAGCTTGGCGATATCCCAATGCTTCGGCACCTTGCCGAGCCACTCGACGCCTGAGTCCTTCATGGCGGCCTTGGGGTCGAGCCCCTTGGTGACGGCGTGGGTGATGAGGGCCTGCCGCTTTTCCTTCAGCAGCGCGATGAACTCCTGCTTCTTTTCAACCAGCTTGTCCATCCTCCCACACTCGCGCTCAATGAAGTCGGCGATGGCGGTTTGCTCGGTGGGAGGGGGATAAAGTAGTTGTAAGCCTAAAAAGACTTCAGGATACAACCGTAACCGAGAATCAATGACACCAGTGGAAAAACGTTTGAAAGCACTTGTGAGGGCTGGACAACGAATTAAACTATCCAAATAGACAGAGTTTACCTCATCAAACGCTCTAAATACAGAGTATGCGGGACTAATGATCCCGTCGAATTGAGATACACCTAAGCCGCACTTCCACGCCAACATTATATTCATGGCGATATCACCAACTCGACATCTTTTATACCCAACCAAGGATTCGGATCGACTTAGGCGTTCACTTGGGTCGATTACCAATTTACGCGGCTTGACGCCATAATACTCTGAGACGGAAAGTAGATCCTCATTACCGCTATCTGATAAATCAACTACCTCTTCAAGAAAGTGTTTAGCTCTACGAACGTCCCAATGCTCAGGCACTTGCCCCAGCCACTCTACCCCCGAATCCTTATACTTTGGGTAGGGCTTGTATTTCCGCTTGGCCGCGCTCACTCCGTGACCTCCTCCAACAGGGCTTTGATTTCGGCTTCCACGGTTTCCAGCTTAGCGTCGATGACCTCCAGCGGACGCGGGGGCTCGTAGCGGTAGAAGTAGCGGTTGAAATTGATCTCGTAGCCGACCACGCCGATCTCGCCGTCCTTCTCGTCGCGCTTGTCACCAATCCAGGCATCGGGCAGGTGAGGCTTTACCTCGCGCTCGAAGTATTCCTCCACGTCCTGACCGAGCGGGACGTTTTCAAAGTCGCGCAGGTTTGAGTCAGGCTGAGGTTGACCCTTCTGCTTCCCACGTGTGCCGACGACCACCTTACCATGCTCATCCTTGAGCGGACGTTCAATGGTGACACGGCGGTAGCCAAAGGCGGTGGTGGGGAAAATCTTGCAGGTTTCGGACTCCTTGAAGTCGGCTACCTCGCGGGCGATCCGGGCAATTTGCTCCTCGTTGATAAACTTGCGCTTGCTGCCGAGGCTCTTGCGCATGGATTCGGACAGGTCACTGGCCTGCACGAGCTGGACCTTACCCTTACGCTCCTTGGGCTTCTTGTTGCTTAATACCCAGATGTAGGTCTGGATGCCCGTGTTGTAGAACATGTCGGTCGGCAGGGCGACAATCGTCTCCAGCCAGTCGTTCTCCAGAATCCAGCGGCGGATCTCGGATTCACCCGAACCTGCGCCACCCGTAAAGAGCGGAGATCCATTTAGGATGATACCAATACGGGTGCCGCCATCCTTCTCAGGCATGCGCTTTGAAAGCAAGTGCATGAGGAAAAGCAGCGCCCCGTCCGACACACGGGGCAGACCTGGGCCGAAGCGCCCGTCTGAGCCCTTGAACTTGTGCTCGTCGGCGACCTTCTTTTGCACCTTCTTCCACTCCACACCGAAGGGCGGATTGGCCAGACAGTAATTGAAGCGTTCGGCGGGCAACTGGTCGTCCGAGAGGGTGTTGCCGCGCTTGATGTTGTTCGTATCGTATCCCTTGATGAGCATGTCGGCCACGCAGATGGCGTAGGACTCGGGGTTCAGTTCCTGGCCGTAGGGAATGATACGGGTATCGCCGCTCCACTCTCCGATCAACTCGATGGCGGAAGAGAGGAAGCCGCCCGTGCCGCAGGTTGGATCATATACGGTGCGGACCACACCCTTACCGGTCATCACCTCGTGATCCGGATCGAAGACGAGGGTGGTGGTCAGGCGCACGACATCGCGCGGGGTGTAGTGGTCGCCTGCATCTTCGTTAGCGGTTTCGGCAAATTTGTAGATAAGGTGCTCAAAGGCCAGACCCATCTCGTAGTTTGAGACCGAGTCGGGGTGCAGGTCGAATTCGGCGAACTTCTGCACCACGAGGTAAAGCAGGTTCTCCTCATCCAGTTTGTCGATCCACTTTGAGAAATCGAACTGCTCGAAGACGATGCGGGCATTGGCCGAAAACTGGCTCAGGTAGTCTTCAAGGTTGGCGCGGGTGCTGGTGCCGCCCAGCGTAGAGAGCGAATACTTCGAGGTATTGTAGAAAGTGACGCCCGAAACCTTGGGGAGAATCAAATCCAAGTCCATCTTGGAGCCCTTGACCTTTTCGTAGCGCTTGAGCACAGCCTCACGGGTCGACTCCAGGACGCACTCCAGTCGGCGGAGCAGTGCGAAGGGCAAGATGACGCGCCCGTATTCGGAGGGCTTGAACTCGCCTCGCAGGGTGTCGGCGACACTCCAGATTTCATTAGCCAGATTGGTATTTGCCATAGTGGTTTCGGGAAAAAGGGGATGAAATAGTCAAAAGAACAAAGGAGTAAGGAAAGTAGAGGCGGTGCCAATTTTATTTAAACCCTGACACCCGTGAATTTTTCATGGGGTGGATCTACTTTAACCGTGTCTGTGGGGCTCCATCAGAGCTTGCCCCATTCTTTGCCAAGCCGCTTATCGCACAAAAACCACAAGTAACCCGGAGGGCTCCCAACCTTTATCTCCCCGCAAATGGCGGGTTGGAAAACCCGCCCTCGTGTGCCCGGCATGGGCATGAACTCATCATATGAAAGGAAATGATCGGAAAC
>CAZCJJ010000136.1:0-3495 GCA_964499045.1 uncultured Opitutales bacterium
TTAGGAGTTTAGGGATTTAGCGGTTTAGGGGTTAGGTGTTTAGGGATTACAGCCTACAGCCTACAGCCTATAGCCTAATCACCTATTCCGCTCAGGGTTCGTGAAAGGACATACGATCCAGTATCTGTCCGGAGACGGGATGAATGAGGATGCATTCCGCGTAATGGTGGGGTGTTCCGGCTTCCTTGCTTTGAATAACGTAGGCTTTGGCCAGAAGTGCGGCCATACGGCGGAGGGCTTCCGGGTTGTCGGGATCGAAGGCCCGCGTGTCCGCTGTGGCGCGGATAACCTGATCCTGAATCTGGATGTTTATGATCCAGTTGTTCTGCAGCGCCCACTTTTCGTAATCCTGGATAAACTGCTGTTCATCGGCGGTCAGCTGGCTTTCCTGAAATTGAAACCGCTCCAGAACGGAAGAAAAGGATTCGCCCTCCGGCCAGGGGGCATCCGGAGCGTCGTGAGCCTGGGCCCGCTCCACGAAATCGGTCTCCCCCACGTTGACGAGAAAGGTCCGGCCTCCGCCTTGGACGAGTAGCCGATGGTCGGGGCGGATACTTTGGACCCGCACTACACTTTCGGCGGGCAGTGAGACCTCGCCAATGGTTTCCGTTCCCCGGCGCAAGGGCAGCGTAATCGCGGGATACAGGGTCACCTCTGCCGGAGCCAACAGCGGGTTATCTACGAAATAACGGTAGGTAAAGGGGCTACGGCGTGGAGCATCGGGCGTTGCGGACTCCTCACTGCCGGGTTTTTCAAAGCGGACGCGGGGCGGCGGACTCGTTTCAGCCAGACCTTTCTCGTCGGCAGGTTCCGGTTGGGTTGAGTGCTGTTCCACCGCCTCGGATGGTGCCGTCGGTTTATCAAAAAAACCGCTTTGTTTGAGCACAAACCAGCCGATGACAGCGGTTACGACCAAGGTGCTTAAACTGGCTACTAAGATGAACGTGACCCGCACGATTCCGTATTGGGGATGGCTTGGTTTCATGACAAATATGTGTTCAGCCTGCCAAAGTCGTTCGCCTAAGCAAGTGCTTTTGGTCGCAGAGTGGCAAAGAATCGGGGTATACTATTGGAGCGGGTTAGTTGGCGTTCCGCCTTCAGGCGGTCCCCCTATCCGGATGAAGGCCCGCTGAAGCCGGGGCTCCAACAGGAAATATGTCCACCGACTCCCAGATGAAATACCTACGGGTGTTGGTAAATCTTTGGAGATAACACGCTTTACAATGAGCGGGCAGGCCCTAGTTTTACGCCTTTTCTGTCCAGCATGAAGCAAAGAACCATAGTTCGCGAAACCACTATTAAGGGGAAAGCCCTACACACCGGAGATGAAGTGACTCTGACCCTCAAGCCTGCCCCGGTTAACCACGGGGTGGTTTTCCGTCGGGTCGATATCATCGGCAAACCGGAAATCAAGCCCGATGTCACCTTGGTTAGCGAGGTCATTCGCAGCACCACGATTTCTTCCGGACATACAAAAATCCATACCATTGAACACGTTTTGTCTGCCCTCAGCGGTTGCGGGGTCGATAATGTGGTCGTGGAAATGGATGCATCCGAACCCCCCATTCTCGACGGTTCGGCTAAACAGTTTGTTAACCTGATTCTGGAAGCGGAACCGGTCGAACAGGACGCGGATCGCGAGTACCTGGTCCTTCAGCAGCCCGTTTCAGTGACCCGTGGCAGCAGTTCACTGATTGCCCTGCCTTACGACGGTTTTAAAATCACCTGCACCTCAGCGGATGATCGCGGTATCCACACCCAGCATGTCTCCATGGAAATTGATCCGGAGACCTATGTGGCACAAATCGCCCCAGCCCGGACTTTTACCATCTACGAAGATATTGAGGAATTGCTCAAACTCGGAAAGATTCAGGGGGGGAGTTTGGATTCCGCCATCGTGATCAAAGGCGACAAAATCCTTTCCAAAGAACCCCTGCGCTTCAAAGACGAGTTTGCCCGGCATAAAATCCTCGATGTTGTCGGCGACCTCATGCTCCTCGGCAAACGTCTCAAGGCCCATATTGTTGCTGTTCGTACCGGCCACGCCCTCAATGCCGAACTCTGCAAGGCTATTCGCCGGAGTTTGGAAAAGAAGGACAGGCCGGCTACCGATTCCGGCCCGAAACAGGTCATGCCGGATGAAACCGCACTCGATATCCGCCGTATTCTCGACACCCTTCCGCACCGTTACCCCTTTGTCATGATTGACCGGGTGACTGATATCTCCAGCGAGGATGAGCTGAGGGCGATCAAGAATGTGACGATTAACGAGCCTTATTTTCAGGGCCACTTCCCCGGGCAGCCGGTTATGCCGGGGGTTCTCCAGATCGAGGCGATGGCCCAGGCCGCCGGGATCCTTATGCTGCGCCGTATCAGTTCGGAAAACAAAATCGCCTTTTTCATGAGCTGCGACAAAGTGAAATTCCGGCGGGCGGTCATCCCGGGTGATCAGTTGGAAATTGTCGTGAAACTGACCAAAAGCCGCGGCAACCGTATCGGCGTGGCTGCTGGTGAGTGCCGGGTCAACGGCAAGGTGGTCTCCTCGGCAGAGCTGATGTTTACGATTTCCAGTCCCGGCGGGGACATGTAACCCTATTTGGGGACTGACCTGCATGTCACGGATCCACCCAACTGCGATCATCGAAGAAGGAGCTGAACTGGCGGAATCCGTCCAGATCGGCGCTTACGCCTACATCGGGCCTCAGGTAAAAATCGGGGACGGTACCGTGATTCAGCATCACGCCACCGTTGAGGGGCTGACCGAAATGGGAGAGAACAATGAGGTATTCCCGTATGCCCTGATCGGAGGTAAAACCCACGACCTTAAACACAAAGGAGGTCAGCCCGGACTTCGTATTGGTCATCGCAATGTGTTCCGGGAGTATTCCACCGTGCATCTTGCCACCCGGGCGGACGAATACACAAGCGTCGGGGACGACAATGTGATTCTGGCCTACAGTCACGTCGCCCATGACTGTGTGGTCGGCAACCACCTTGTTATGAGCAGCCATGCGGCCCTTGGTGGGCACGTGGTGCTCGGCAACCATGTCAACATCGGCTGGGGTGTCGGGGTTCACCAATTTTGCCGCATTGGCGATCATGCCATGGCCGGAGCCTGTTCAAAGGTCGTCCAGGACATTCCTCCTTTTATGATTGCCGATGGCAATCCGGCCAGTGTTCGGACCATCAATAAAGTAGGCTTGGAACGGAGAGGTTTTTCCCCGGAAGGGATTGAGTTGGTACGCTTCATTTACAAGACGCTTTACCGGGAAGGATTGAACCGCAGTCAGGCATTAGAACGCCTGCAAGTCCACCCGCAGGCCGATGCCCCGGCCATCCGTCTGGTCCTCGAATTCGCAGCTGCCAGCAGCCGCGGTTTCGGCTGAATAAGTACCTGTTGTCGGTAGGGGTTTTGGCTGTAGTCTTATAGTGAGGCTTCCTTGGCAGGTGTAACCTATTTCGACTGAATATAATGGGTGTCCTGAATTATGTCAC
>CAZCJJ010000136.1:3595-8727 GCA_964499045.1 uncultured Opitutales bacterium
ACCTATTTCGACTGAATATAATGGGTGTCCTGAATTATGTCACTGAGGGAACTTCAGCATTCCGGTTTTCGTTTCCACATATAAAGACTTGCCAAATCCTGATTCCGGGCCTGTTTTGTCCGGCATGATTCTTGATAATGATATTCGTTCCCAGATTGAAGAGATTGTGAAGCGCGCCGGGTACCTTTGGAGGTATCTTTGACGTCCCGACCAAGCAGAAACGTATCGCGGAGCTGGATGCCCGCATGTCGGAGCCGGGTTTTTGGGATAGCCCCAATGCTGCCCGCCAACTGATCAATGAAGCCAATGGCTTGAAGCATGCCGTTGAGGGCATAACTGCCTTTCAGGAGAAACAAAAGGATCTTGAAACCCTCATGGAATTGGTGGAGGAAGCCAGTGACAACGAGGGCGCCGAGTACCTGAAGGAACTTCAGGAGACGGCTGATCGTCTTCAATCCGAGCTGGATGATCTGGAAATCAAGTCCTTCCTCAGCGGCCCCATGGACAGCAAAAATGCGATTTTGTCGATCCATGCTGGTGCCGGAGGAACGGAATCCTGTGACTGGGCTGGTATGCTTTTCCGTCAGTACACCCGTTGGGCGGAACGCAATGGATTCAAGGTGGAAATTCTGGATATGCAGGATGGGGAGGAAGCGGGCATCAACAGTGTGTCCATGTTGATCAAAGGCGATTATGCCTATGGTCATGCCAAAGCGGAACGGGGTGTTCACCGCTTGGTTCGCATCAGCCCCTTTGATTCCAACAAGCGCCGGCATACTTCCTTCTGTTCGGTGGATGTCATCGCCGAAGTGGATGAGGACATCGAGGTTGAGATCAACGAAGAGGACCTGCGGATCGACACCTACCGTTCAAGCGGGAAGGGTGGGCAGCATGTGAACAAGACGGACTCGGCGGTCCGGATCACTCACTTGCCGACCAATATTGTAGTTGCCTGCCAGACGGAGCGTTCCCAACACAAGAACAAGGCCACCGCCATGAAGGCTTTGAAATCCCGTCTGTTTGAAAAGATGCAGGATGACAAGCGTTCGGAGATGGAACGTTTTTATGGAGAAAAAGGGGAGATTGGCTGGGGCAACCAGATCCGTTCCTATGTTTTCCAGCCTTATCAGATGGTAAAGGATCTTCGTACTGGTTATGAAACCGGGAATATCCAATCCGTGCAGGACGGCGAACTGGAAGGGTTTATACACGCCTGGCTGCGGGCCGGATGTCCGCAAACGCGCAACAAGGATATTAAAATCGAAGACTGAGCAGTTTTTGCAGAGTAGTGTCAAAAGAATGTGCATTGGTAACCGGTGGCGGGGGGTTTCTCGGGCGTCATGTCGTGAATGGCCTGCTGGAACGAGGTTTTACTGTACGTATTCTGGGTCGCTCACCGCAGCCGGATCTGGAGGGTAGGGGCGTGGTCGTCTTCAGGGGGGACCTGACCGATGCGGAACTTGTCACCAAGGCCGTTGAGGGCTGCCAGGCGGTTTTCCATGTTGCTGCCCGCGCGGGGGTATGGGGCGACTGGGATTCCTATTACCGACCCAATGTTCTGGGGACACGGTATGTGCTGGAGGCCTGTCGCCGGACTGCCACGCCTTATTTGGTGTATACCAGCACCCCCAGTGTGGTGTTTACGGGAGAGGCCTTTGAGGGTGCGGATGAATCCTTGCCATACGGCAGAAACTGGCTCTGCCCCTATCCGGAAACCAAGGCGATGGCGGAGAAGGAGGTGCTGGCCGCCCACACTCCCGGAGTGTTGTCAACTTGTGCCTTGCGTCCTCACCTGATCTGGGGCTCCGGGGATCCGCACATTGTGCCCCGCATACTGCAACGTGCGCGGGCCGGGCGGCTGCGGATTGTTGGGGATGGCAACAACCGCGTCGATATCACACATGTCCGCAATGCGGCGCAGGCTCATCTTTTGGCTCTCGATGCGCTCAAGGCTGGCCGCGCCGGGGGCAAGGCTTATTTTATTTCTCAAGGTGAACCGGTACTCCTCTGGGACTGGATCAACACTTTGCTGCGGGGAGTGGGTATTCCTGAATTAACGCGAAAAATCAGTCTCAAACGGGCCTATGGCCTAGGCGCAGCCTTGGAAAAAATCTGGCATTGGCTGCATCTGTCGGGAGAACCGCCCATGACCCGTTTTGTGGCGGTTGAGTTAGCCAAGAGCCATTGGTATGATATCTCTGCGGCACGGCGCGATCTCGGCTATGAACCGTTGGTGAAAACGGGAGAGGGTTTGGAGGAAATGATCCGGGAGGAAAAGGCCCGTCGGTAAAGTGAAGTTTCGCTTTACGTCAGAACTGCTATCAGTAGCCGCATTTGTGAGAATGTGGAGCGTTGCCTCTCCGGTATTGGCGAATGGTAAGTCCACGCCCTTACCCTTCGACGGGTTCAGGGTAGGCTGGCTCGGCTACATTGCATCCAGCGTCCGCGTTCTACTCATCTTCGTCAACCGGTATGAGTTCGGTCTGATTGGCGGGAAGTTCGTGCGGGAGAAAGCAGTAATAGGTCATTAGCCACAAGGACCATGCCAGCGGGTAGAAAAGTGCTGGACAGAGGACGCCCAGTACAAGGCAGCTGCCGATCATGGTGGGAGTGGTGATCATGCCGCCGATCCAGATCAAGAGAACAAGGGGGAGTACGCCAAAGACGGTGAGCCCGTAATTCCATACCCAGGCGCCGAGAAAGGCCCCTTCGCCACGTTGCAGAAGCATACCGCAGTTCGGACAGCGTCGGTGAAGGTGAAACCAGCTCCGGAGAATACAAGAGCGGCCACAGTTGGGGCAGGCCAGCTTGATTCCACGAAGCAGAATAGTGAAGGGTGTTATTTTCTTCATTCAGTAGCTCAATGCGTTTGACGCTTTATTGTTGCCTCAACCAGAACTCGTCCACTTCAGGTATCAGAAAAAGGGAATCATCGGCACCGGGATTTACGGTGATCGTTTCCCAGACGGTTTTTCCGAAGGGCTGTCCCCCCATGTGCAACTCCCACTCCTTCTCCACCCATTGCTGGCCTATCTTGTCGTAACGTGTGATGAAGGTGTCGATATCAACGACAGACAGCCCGATGACTTTCTGCTCATTGATACGGGTGAGCATGAGGGTTTCCAGATCAAAATAGTAATGCAGCGTTCTCCCGGAAGGCAAATAGGCACGGACGAGATGATGGGGCTTTCTCCGGGACCTCACCTCACCCTCATACTCGAAAACATAGCGGTTCCATTCTTTGGCCAGAAGCCATTCGAGCGGGTTATGTTCTCTCAGAATGCCAGGGAGGTCCTCTGCTGGCAGTTCTGTCGGGAAAGGTCGTCCCGCCCGCAGGTCATATTGCCAGCCACCGCCTGGCCCCCATCCGCGAATCAGAGCGCGTCTTTTGCGGTCGTCATTGTCCACGTGCTCAATACGCCATTGGTCGGGGCGAATCCAATATTCGGAAAGTGAACTCTCCTTGATCCCTTCCCGCCGGGTACCTTTCCGGTACAGTGCCCGGCCGGCGTCCTCAGTCCCGGTGCCAGTGAGCAACTGTCGGAAAGTCGAAACAATTTTCAGAGCAGTGGGATCGGAGGAAGCCGGAACAGGTTCCCGCAATTGAAGTTCCAGTTCTTCCGGGGAAGGGAGGCCCTGTCCCTGGGCTTGAGGGAGGAGCAGGGTGAGCGATAGAAGCAGTCCCAAGTGTCTCATCTCCATTTCTATAAAAGTAAAATCCGGTAAGCGGCAACGCCAGAAAACGGAGCGGAATGATTGCACTCTTGCCAGAAGCGGGCCCTATCTCTAGGCGGATGCAGGATGAGTACATATTTTTCCGGCAAACGACCTGCAGGCCGCCGCACAGTAACAAGTAAAGCCACTTCCGGACGCAGTCCCGCCGGAAGCGAATCCTGGGAGAAGCCATGGGTGCAGATGAAATACTTCTCCTACAACCCGTGTGTTTTCGCCAGCATGGTTGGGGCCGCCTCGCCGGATGCGGAAGGCGGGGCGATCGTGACGGTGTATGATCGCAAAGGAGAGCGCTTTGGCAGTGGTCTCTACAATCCCAAGGCCCGTGTTCCGCTGCGTGTTTTCAGTCATGGTCCTGAAAAGATTGATGAAGCTTTTTTCATAGAAGCACTGAGGCGGGCAGCCCGCCTGCGCACGGAAATTTTCAAACTGCATGAAGTGACTGAAGCTTATCGTGTGGTGAATTCGGATGGCGACAACCTGAGCGGTCTGGTGGTGGACCGTTATGGGGATCTTCTTTTGGTCGAGGTTCACAGTTTGGGTGTATTCCAGCGCATCGCTGACTGGGTGGCAGTCCTGCATGAGGAATTGGGAACCAGCCGGGAGATCGTCCGGGTGGACCCGGAGGTAGCAGCTATTGAGGGCATTGATAACACCTGGAGCAATCCGCCGAAACTCACATCAACTAAAATCCGGGAGAACGGAATACGCTACGAAGTGAACTTCGAGGAGGGCCATAAAACCGGTTTCTTTTGCGATCAGCGTGACAACCGTGAGCGTCTGACGCGTTATGTCAAAGATAAGCGGGTACTGGATCTTTGCTGCTATACTGGCGGTTTCTCAATCTCTGCCAAAGTGAATGGTGGTGCTGGCGATGTCACTGCGGTGGACCTTGACGAGAGGGCGATTGAGCAGGCGAAGCACAATGGGAATCTCAATCAGGTGCGTATCAAATGGGTGCACGGGGATGCCTTTACCTGGATCCGCCAAATGCAGCACAACGGTGAATTATGGGAGGTGGTGGTCCTCGACCCGCCTAAATTTGTCGAGAGTCGGCGCGATGAGGCCTTCGGTCGTAAGAAGTACGAAGACCTGAATGCGCTCGGTATGACCCTGATTGAGCCGGGCGGGGTTTTGGTCACATGCTCCTGTTCGGGCCTTTTGTCGGCTGTGGATTTTGAGGCTCTGGTTATCAAGGCGGCTCACAAGCAAGGAAAACGCCTGCAGATCCTTGAACGCACAGGGGCGGGCCCCGACCATCCGGAAATGTCCAACTGCCCCGAAAGCCGTTACCTTAAAGTTCTCTGGGCGAGGGTATTTTGAGCCGCATGAGGTTTGCAGCTATCCCGCATATCTCACCGGCTTGTTGGCGAAGGTTATATTCTATTGAGAAACAATGC
>CAZCJJ010000137.1:0-8703 GCA_964499045.1 uncultured Opitutales bacterium
CTCGGGCTGAGCCTTGGTGAATTGACCGCTCTGGCTGCGGCGGAGGTCTATGATTTCGCCACCGGGCTTAAGGTGGTGGCGGAACGCGGGCGTCTGATGCAGGAGGCCTGTGAAAGCACACGGGGCGGCATGGCCAGCCTGATTGGCGGGGAAGCCTCGAAGGCGGAGGAATTGGCAGCCAAACATGACGTCGATATGGGTAATTTGAACTGCCCCGGACAGATTGTTTTGTCGGGAGACAAGGACCGGATTGAAGCAGTGGTTGCAGATGCGAAGGATGCAGGCTTCAAAATGGCAGTTCCCTTGAAGGTTGCCGGTGCTTACCACAGCCGCCTCATGCAGTCAGCCGCAGATCAGTTTGCGGTTTTCCTGCAAGATATTGAGTTTGCAGAGCCTAAGCTGACGGTTTTCACCAACGTGACCGGTCAGCAAATCCGCGACCCCCAGGCGATCAAGGAGGCACTTGTCAAACAGGTGACTTCCCCGGTGAAGTGGGAAGACTGTATGCGTGGAGCGATCGGGCTTTCGATTGACACTTTTTATGAATGCGGTCCCGGAGGTGTACTGGCCGGATTGGCCAAACGGATTGACCGTTCCGCCCGGGTGACCCCCCTTAGCGAATACCAGGAATTACCACTTTGAGAGCAATAGAGCACATCCGCAATTTTTGTATTATAGCCCACGTTGACCACGGGAAGACGACCTTGTCTGACCGCTTGTTGGAAAAGACGCGCACGGTGCAGCAACGGGCGATGAAGGAGCAGTTGCTCGATTCAATGGATCTGGAGCGGGAGCGGGGCATTACGATCAAGAGCCATCCGGTTTCCATGATCTACGAGCACAAGGGAACCGAGTATTTGTTGAATCTGATTGATACTCCCGGGCATGTGGATTTTTCCTATGAGGTATCCCGTAGTCTGGCTGCCTGCGAGGGAGCTTTGCTTTTGGTCGATGCTGCTCAGGGCGTGGAAGCCCAGACCGTGGCCAATGCGAATCTCGCCATGGCGCAGAATCTGGAAGTCATTCCGGTCATCAACAAAGTGGATTTGCCGGGGGCGGAACCGGATGTGATCGAGCAACAGATTGAGGATGTTTTAGCACTGCCGCGCGAAGACGCGATCCGGGCCAGTGGAAAGGCCGGTATCGGAATCGACGATATCCTCAGTGCCGTGGTGGAACGCTTGCCTCCCCCCCGTTGGGCGGATTACCCGCAGGCCCGTCTACTGGTTTTTGACAATGTGTTCGACTCCTACAAGGGGGTCATTTGTTACGTTCGTGTCTTCTCAGGAACGATCAAACCAGGCGATGAAATCCTGATGATGGGTACCGGCAAGAAAACAGTCGTCAAAGAGGTCGGCCGTTTTTCTCCTGAGATGATCACCGAGCCGAGCCTGGGTGACGGGCGGACCGGCTACATCGTGACGAATATCAAGGATGTGTCGGAGATCAAGATCGGGGATACGATCACACTGGCTTCGAATCCGGCTAAGGAAATGCTTCCCGGCTATAAGGAAGTCCGGCCCATGGTTTTCAGTGGGATCTATCCGCTGGATACTTCCGATTATGAGAAACTGAAAGTCGGAATGTCGAAGTTGCAGCTCAATGATGCGGCACTGGTTTACACCTTGGAGAGCTCGGCAGCATTAGGGTTTGGTTTGCGCTGCGGCTTCCTCGGGTTGCTGCACATGGAGATCGTACAGGAGCGGTTGCGCCGTGAGTACGATCTGGATATCATCTCGACGTATCCGAGCGTCGTTTACAAAGTCCATCTGACCGATGGCAGAATGGTTGAAATCGATAATCCGGTTACGATGCCGGATCCTTCCACGATTGATTCCATTGAGGAGCCGACGATACGGGCGACCATTCATACCCCGAACGAATATATCGGAGACCTTCTGGCCTTGATTTCGGAAAAGCGGGGATTCTGCGACCATACGGAAACGGTTGATGGCCATCGCGTCATGCTGGTCTGTCAGTTGCCACTGAATGAGATTCTGGTCGATTTCAATGACCGCCTGAAAAGCATCACCAAAGGTTATGGATCCATGGACTATGAGGTGGGTGAGTACCAGGAGTCGGATCTTGTGCGGCTCGACATCATGGTGAATGGTGAATCGGTCGATGCATTTTCCTCCATTGTGCACAACAACAAGTGCGAGGGCCGTGGACGTGCGCTCTGTGAACGTCTGAAAGACATCCTTCCCCGGCAGCTGTTTAAAATTGCGATTCAGGCAACCGTCGGAAGTCGCATTGTTGCCCGCGAAACCCTGGGAGCATTGAGGAAAGACGTGACGGCGAAATGCTATGGCGGGGATATCACCCGGAAACGTAAATTGCTCGAAAAACAGAAGGAAGGGAAGAAGCGGATGAAGCAGATCGGCAAGGTCTCAATTCCGCAGGATGCCTTCATTCAAATTCTCAAAACCAACGGATAATCACCTGATGCTCTTCTGGAAATCCAACCGGCAAAAACTCATCGACAACGCGCGTGGTGCCATCCACATGGCGAACAAGGTGATTGATTACAGGAAAGATCTGCTGTCCGGGGAAGTGGTGGAGGACATCAGGCGGGCCGCCGATTCCTTGCATGCGCTGATTAAAGACAAGGCAACCGCCGACCGCAGTATTGAACAGGGCATCCGCCGGGTGGATGCCAAAATCAGCCCGCATGGCGGCAAGATCTATCCGGTTACCTTCTGGTCCGAAAATATCGAAATGTTGTTGGTTGCTGCCATCCTGGCCATCGGCATCCGCAGTTTCTTCTTTCAGCCTTTCAAGATTCCCACCAATTCCATGTACCCCACCTATGCGGGAATGATTCCGCATGTCTATGCTGTCGGTGAAGAACGCCCCTCTCTGCCGGCGAGGGCTTTCCGTTTCATCACACAGGGTGCTGTGAACCACGACATCAAAGCACCGGTTTCCGGCGAGGTCCTGATCCCGCTGAACAGCAGCAACGACAGGTCTGGTATTGTTTTCTATGAGCCCCATCAGGGAAGAAAATGGTTCGGACTTCTCCCCAGCGTTCAACGTCGCTATGCCGTTCTGGTGGGGGATCAGCCAGCCGTGGTGGACCTTCCTTTTGATTTCAATTTGGACAGCGTGGTGCTCAAAACCTATTTCGGTGAAGAGGAGAACCTGCAACAAGTCGTCCAGAAAGCCCAGGCTCAGGGACGTTTGCGCTCAACCCGCCTGGGGCCGGCCATCGCAACAGGTGTAAGGGTACAGCCGGGTGAATCGGTGCTCGATTTTGATATTCTGACGGGCGACATGCTTTTCGTTGACCGTATCAGCTACCATTTTGTGCAACCTAAAATCGGCGACCCTTTTGTCTTTCGCACACGGGAAATTCCGGGCTTACGCGGTATGGATGGCTCTCCGGATGACAAGTATTATATTAAACGTCTGGTGGGCATGGCCGGGGATGAACTGGAAATTATCGACCATGCCCTGATCCGTAACGGCATGCCGATTGAAGGCGCGGATGCCTTTGACCGGAATGCGCGAAGGGAAGGGGAGTATCCCGGCTATGAAGCCCGCTGGCGTCTGGCTGAGGGGCTGACCGAAACGATCCCTGATGGTCACTATTATGCCATGGGGGATAATTCACCAGACAGCTATGACAGCCGGGGTTGGGGTATGCCGCAGTTAAGTCGTCGTTCCGATTTCTTTAGCGATGTCGACGTTGTCAATTTCGTCCCGGAAAAGGAAGTCGTCGGCAAAGCGATTTTTATCTTTTATCCCTTTTCCAGCCGCTGGGGACCAGCGGAGTAGGTGAGTTAAGCTGTAGGATTTTAGGCTGTAGGGTCGAGGCAATCTCAGTCTATAATTTTCCTCTCACAAAGGCGCAGAGCTCACAAAGAGCCCCTTTGTGCCTTGGTGCCTTCGTAAGATATCTTTGTATTCGTTCGAGCATTGTTGTTACGTGCTGTGAGCCGAATTATCACCGGCCATTCTTGCCAAAATTATTCTGCCACTTGGAGGGACCCGAGAAAGGGTCAGCAACGGTCTTTCATGCAAGTGTAAAATTGGGGTTTTTTATGAGCCGATTGAGCAGGATGATGAGTTTTCGCATAACAGCAGTGAGCGCTACTTTGGCCGGTTTTCCTTTTTGAATGAGTTGCTGATAGAAGGCTTTGAAGTGGACCCCGAAAACTGGACAGGTGGCTAAGCTATAACCACGATCAAGAAAAGGAGTCCAGTTATGTCAAAGAAACGTCGAACCTTCAGTGCGGAGTTCAAGGCTCGTGTAGCCTTGGAAGCGTTAAAGGAACAAGAACCGATCAATGTCATCGCCAGTCGTTACGAGGTGCTGCCTGTTGCGAGCCAAAATAACGCCGACCATTTTTGCCGATTTGCGATCATAAGATTTTTTGGAAAATCCCGGTTTATTGAGAACAAAAGAAGC
This sequence comes from uncultured Opitutales bacterium, assembly GCA_964499045.1. Taxonomy (GTDB): domain Bacteria; phylum Verrucomicrobiota; class Verrucomicrobiia; order Opitutales; family CAZCJJ01; genus CAZCJJ01. The sequence continues at coordinate 4,412 of CAZCJJ010000137.1, forward strand.
CGGTGCGGTCGTAAGGTTTTGTGGGGTTATGATGGTGCCGTCCGGAGAGCTGGTTTTACGGGGGGGGGATGAAAAAGCCCAACGCCTGTTGGCGATGGGCTTTTTTTGAGGTTACAGGCGTGTGAGTTGGCGGTTGTTTTCGGTGATGCTTTTACGACGGCGCTGGCGTTTTAGGATGTGGTGTGTCTGGGCCATGTTGTGGGTGTAGGCATGGTCCGGTGGCTGAGAGTTTTGAATGGCCTGTATGATGACGCTGGCCTGCCAGAGCTGGTTACGCACGTGGCGCAGTTGGTCGCAGAGCTGAACACCCTGGTAATCGGCAACGAATGTAATTACGTAGCAGCTTGACCGCAAGGCCCGTAAACTATAAGTTCGTTAACAATGAAACCTAACCGTGCAGCCCATACGTTGGATGAGCACTTTCGAACGAGCAGGGAGCAGTCCCGTCGAGAGGACGCCGCCGCATTGGCCTCGGGCAAACGAACACCTGGTGAACTCCAGCGTGCCAATTCCATCTTCCCTGAGGATTTCAGGAAGCATGTGAAGATAGACTGGAAAAAGCTTGCGCATGGAACGTCCTCACACGGCTGAAGACTATGCCGACCTGTTTGGAGAAGACCTTGTCCTGATCGGAGGGCAAGCCGTTAATTTCTGGGCAGAGTTATTCCTGCCCTACGAGCCAGATTTGCAGCGATATCTGCCGTTTACTAGCCGTGATGCGGATTTCTACCGCCGAGGAAAGCGTTTTCGTATTCCACAGGGCTGGAAAGAAGTGCAGCAGCCCAATAAGGGCCGCATGCGCTTGGTGTCCCAGGCACTGGTGGGACCTGTGCAACAGGAGGCCGAAATCATCCGCACTATCAATGGACTGACGACTAAGGAAGTGGAAATGGGCATTCTACCTGTGAACTATGCTGGCCGTGATATACTTATTCTCAATCCCGTGTTACTGTTCAAGGCAAAGGCAACCAATGTTCGTTCGTTGGACCAAGAGGTCCGCCAGGATGTTAAGCACCTGAAGATTTTGACCATCGTAGCCAAACGCTTCTTACAGAGCCTGCTAGAGGAAAGCCAAACGCCAGAGCGCCCCAAAGGTACGATTGCATTGATGAATATGCACATGGAGAATATATTGGCCGCTCACAAGCTCAAGCCGCTCTGTGTTTTCGACTGGGACAACTTCTTCCCGTTGGATGTGATGAAGGCCCACGCAAGCCACGCAGTTAATAATTTCCACAAGCAGCTGTTAGAAAGTAAGTTACTGGATGAGCATGGTAAATGACAGTTTTATCAGGCGGGTTAGGATGTGGTGTGCCTGGGCCATATTGTGTGTGTAGGCATGGTCCGGGGGCTGAGAGTTTTGAATGTATCAACTCGAAATGCTGTGAGCCGAATTATCACCGGCCATTCTTGCCAAAGTTATTCTGCCACTTGGAGGCGGGCGATTTGGCGGATGGGGTCGGCATAAAGGTCGGCTTTGTGGGGACCGAGGTCGATCCATCGGACGCAATCAGCCAGTGTGCCGGAAGTTGAAACAATTTTCCGGGTTTGGCTTTCGGCGGCCTCCAGCCAGGTTTCATCGATCCGGTTGTCCGCTTTACCGGGGAAGCAAGCCAGATAAAGCAGGTCATGTTCGACCAGGTCATTGAAAAAGTGGGTCCCGAGGGAAACATCCGGAATCAATCCACTGTGCATGGCAACCACTTCGCAGACGGCACAGGCGCGGGCAATGCGTCCGGCCCGGACGGGTATTCCCAGTGATGGGCTGCCTGTTCCCCAGCGGCCGGGCCCAAGAAGCAGAAGGTTTTTGGCCGGGTCATGTTTTTGGGTCAGGTCCTCAATGAGGCGGGCGACGAGGTAGCGTTCACGCTCGGACAGTGCGGCATAGGCGGAAGTGGGCACGTAAAGAATGGCATCGACGGGGATTTCCCTTCCCAGACCGATAACGGCACCCTTGGCTTCCAGCAGAACCCGGCCCTGTGCGGGAGACAGTTCAGCCGGGGAGCTGGTTTTGTGCTTCTGAATCTGGAATGTCCGACACTGCAGGAGGTGGATAGTGTAGGTTTCCTCATCAAGGAAGTTGAGGGCAAATTCGATATCAACCGGAGCCTTGTAGGCTTTTGACAAAACGGAAAGCATTTGCCTCAGGTCTTTCACGACACCGGTGTTTTTCAGGAGTCGATTGAAAGTCACCCAAGGCATACCATTCTTCTCAAAGTCGATAAAGAGATTGACGGGGAAATCGTCACACAAGGGGACCATCTTTTCCACCGACCGTGAGAGGAGCTTGTCGTTTTTCAGGTCGATAACATCCATTCTCCGTTGGGAATGGTCGTGCTGTTCGTCGAGCGAAGCCTCCGGGCGGCGGAGTGGCGCGGAAAGGGAAACCAGCCGGGTATAGTCATCGTCGGCCCGATCAACGGCCCGTGTGCCCAAGCCGAAGACGAGACGGGTTAGGCCAGCTTCCGGATCGATGTCCGGATGCCATGACCAGGGATTATAGGACAGGCCGACTCCGGCGGATTGGGGGAAGAAGTAACGTCCCCGGCGGCGTCCGGAAACACGCATGATCAGCAGCGCCATTCTTTCTTCGCTCTCCAATATGCCCCTCGACCGCCGGTAAAGGAGGGCCTCCGGATCCAGGACGCTGGCATAGACCCTGCGGATGGCATCGAGAAGGGCAGCCAAACGCTCCTCACGCGATCCGCAATTGGCGAGAAAGATACTTTCATACTTCCCGGAAAAAGCATTTCCGCGGGCATCCTCGAGGATGGAGCTGGAGCGTACAATACAAGGCTGCTCCCCGAAGTAGTCCAGCATGCCTTCGAATTGAACTAGAATGTCCTGATGAAAAGTGCCCTTCAGCACCCGGCGCCGGCCCTCCTCCAGGTCCTTGAGGAATCCGCTTTCACCTTTCTGCGATTCACGTATCCACCAGATTCCGTTGCGGACAAGAAAAGTGACAAAAACTTCAGCACCGACAAAAAAGGAATCGTGGACCTCAAGCCTTGAGGCCAAGTCCGGGGCTTGAGAGCGCAGAATGGCCCGGGCTACCAACATCCCCAGCGCTTTTCCCCCGATCGATCCGATACCGATGATTCGTTGGCGAATAGCCTGGAAGTCTTCGAGGGTAAGCCAGCGCTCAGCCAAAGAGGCGATACCGGAACGCTGTACGCGAAAGGCTCCCCGTACCTGCATGAGTAGTGCTTCCTCTTCCTCGGGTGAAGATACACCCCTGGATTTTTCCTCCAGAAGCCTGTCCATCTGGCGGTACATCCGGTTCCAATAACCGGACCGCCGGTTGCGCCATAAGCGGGGCCAGCGGGTCGTGGAAAGGATCCGGGACAACACCGCGCTTTCTTCCACCGGTGTGAAAACCCCGTCCTGCTCCACATGCAGGGTGTTCATCACTTCCTGTGACCGGTACTGAACCTTCACCGGCCGGATGTAGAAATATCCGTCCTGAGTGAAGACATCGAGAAAGAACTGGGTGGTTTCACGGATCGGTTCGATTGCGTGAATCGAATGACGATCCCTTTCTATGGCAAAGTAGGTGACGGTCTGCAGGTCGCGGAGACGGGGACAGGTCAGAACAAAGAAATTTCCCAGTTCCTGGTCAGAGAACCAGACATCACCCAAGCTGCTGATAGAGTCGAAGATATAGACAGTGCCGAGGCCGCAGGCTTCTATGATCCTGTGGACCCGGCTGACAAATTTCTCGAAACCGATGTGGGGATCCAGCACGTAGGTTTCAATGCCGGAATCCATGTCGATCATCGGATCATGCAAACCGAAACGGAAATAAACGACCCGGTGCCCATTGCGTTTGGCTGCGAGGTGATAGGGGACCACCAACCTGCGGTAGTCTCCTATCCGGTCCACGCCCCAGACCACGTTATCCCCCGGACGCAGGCCCCGGAGGACTTGATCCAGTCCGGGAATACCTGTCGTTACTGCGGAGGATGCACTCATGCTCAGACCACGCCTTGATCAAGCATGGCATCGGCGACTTTGGTGAAGCCTGCAATGTTGGCCCCGGCCACATAGTTGCCAGCCATGCCAAAACGCTCCGAAGTTTCCAGGCAGTTGCGGTGGATATTTTTCATGATCTCCTGAAGTCTTCCATCAACCTCCTCACGGCTCCAGTTCAGGCGCATGGAATTCTGGGCCATTTCGAGCCCGGAGGTGGCGACTCCACCCGCATTGGCCGCCTTACCCGGGCCGTAGAGGATTTTCTTTTCAAGGAACTGATCAACCGCCTCCGGGGTGGAGGGCCTGTTGGCACCTGCGGA
>CAZCJJ010000138.1:0-8421 GCA_964499045.1 uncultured Opitutales bacterium
CCCCTTTATAAGAGCCTCTTGCAGGGTGAGATTCGCTTCCGGAAATCATGCAACATTTTAGTGACAAAAGTTATCCCCATAGGGTGTGAATAACTTGTCCACAAGTAGGTCTTGCCAATTTGATCCCCGGAAAATTTAGTAATCACATACTTGCCTTACCCCGCCTGAGGAATCCATGCTTCGGACAGATGTTTTTTCCAAGCGCTCAACTCCATCCAGGCAAACAATCTCCCAACTACGCTAACTACAACAACTTACGAAATGAATCTCCCAATCTCCAATCGCTTAATCACAATGGTCCCCCCCTTGGCAAGTTGGCTATTGTGCTATCATTCAGCGATTTCCGGAACCCGATAATCCGGCACGACTGCTTTTCCCCTTTTGTTAATAAATTTTTAAATTTTTCTGTTACGCGGAATGACACAAACGCTAATCCAAGACGCCTTTTGGGCTACTGTTAAGGGCACACTGCAAAGCCTTTTCCCTCATGATGTTTACAATACCTGGTTTGCTTCACTTGAGTGTACGGCGGAGGACGATGAATATGTAACACTGAGCGCACCCAACCCCTTTGCGGCCATCTGGGTGCAGGACAATTATCAGGATCTTCTCGAACGCCACCTGAGCGAGACCGCCGGTCGCCCCATGCGGGTAAGGATTGAGGTCAGCGAAACCGACTCAGACAGTTCCGCAGCCGACGAGCGGCTGCGGGAAGCGCGGCCGGACAGTTCGCGAATCGAGCGGGTATCCCGCTCCAGGGCACACCCCCCCGCACAAAAACTGAACATCAACCCACGCAACACCTTTGATAATTTTGTCGTAGGTGCTGGAAACCAGCTTGCCCACGCCGCCAGTATAGCCGTGGCCAATGCTCCGGCACTGGCCTACAACCCCCTCTTCCTCTACGGAGACACCGGTCTTGGTAAAACCCACCTGATGCATGCCATCGCCCATCAGGTCAGTAAAAGCAACCCGGATGCCCGGATTGCCTACATGTCGGCCGAGACCTTTACCAACGAATTCATCGAAGCGATCAAAGCGCAAACGGTACCAAGATTCCGCCAACGCTACCGGCAAGTGGATATTCTGCTGATTGATGATATCCAGTTTCTCTCCGGAAAAGAGTCCTGCCAGGACCAGTTCTTTCATACTTTTAACGAGTTGTTTGAATCCCAGAAGCAGCTCGTTCTTTCCAGTGACCGCCCGGCCAGTGAAATTGCGCGACTGGAAAGCCGTCTGGTATCCCGCTTCCAATGGGGACTGGTGGTCGATATTCAGGCCCCGGATTTTGAAACACGGGTCGCCATCCTGACCAACAAGGCCCGCTCCATGAAACTTAACATCCCGGACAGCGTTATTCAGTTTCTGGCGGAAAGGGTTTCCCGCAACGTCCGCCGGATGGAGGGAGCCCTCACCCGGGTCGCGGGTTACATGTCCCTGATGAACCGCCCGGTCGATATCCCCGTTGTGGAAAAATTGCTTCAGGATATCCTTCAGGAAGAGGCCCGGAACCAGATCACCATCACCAAAATCCAGCAGAAGGTTGCCGACTACCACAAAATCCGCCTAGAGGATATGTCCAGCCGCCGCAGGCCCAGCAATATCGCCTTCCCCCGTCAGATCGCCATGTACCTTTCACGCATGCTGACCAGCCACTCACTCCAGGAAATCGGGCAGGCTTTCGGGGGACGCGACCATGGCACTGTCATCCATGCCTGCAAAACCGTCGAAAATATGATGGATCAGGATGCCTCCGTCAAACGGACGGTTGATTACCTGCAAACCCAACTGGTCAGTCAGCGCTGAACCGGACACGATCAGGACCTCCCCCCAAAAAAAGGAGTACGGACGTCCCGTGATTTCCAAGGCTTACGGGCACTTCTTTTGATTCCCAAAGGACTGTCGGTCCTTGTCAGGATGAGCCATTGACAGCCAACACCAGTAGCTTAGGGTAAATTTTAACCACCTTATCATCATGGAATTAAACGAAAACCAAAAAAATGTGCTGGCCTCCTGGCTGTCCGAAGGCATCGGATTGTCCAACATTCAGAAGAAACTGAGAGAAGAGCTGGAGGTGAATGTTACCTTCATGGAGCTTCGTTTCCTGATTGATGACCTTGACCTGCAACTCAAAGACAAGGAAGAACCCGCCCCGCAACCGCAACCCGACAAAACCGCTCCCGGAGCGGCCTCCCCGGAATTACTGGATGATGACGAACCGGTTCCCTTCCCCGGTGCAGATGCTCCGGACGCAAAGGAAGGTTCGGTAACAATCAGCGTGGATACCATTCAGCGCCCCGGTGCCGTCATCAGTGGCAATGTCGTCTTCAGCGATGGCAATTCCGCATCCTGGCAAATTGATCAGTTCGGGCAACTCGGACTCATCCCGGCCAGGGAGGGTTATAAACCAAGTCAGGAAGATATCGCCGATTTCCAGATTGCGCTCCGCACAGAACTGCAGAAACAGGGTATGTAGAGGCTGTCCCCAAGAGCCGGTATTTTGATAAGTATGCGGATTCGTTAGGAATGATATCAGTTCACAGGGCTTGATCTGGCACTGCGGACGGCCCCCGATGATCCGCTCGTGAATCTGGGCAATGGCAGGATCGATCAAACCGAGCATTCTTCTCAATACGGGTCGACAGGGTGGCCGCGAGCACCTCTTGGCGAATGGAGTGCATAATACTATAGACGGCTGAATGCAGGAGCAGGCGAAACGGGTTGGGCAACCGGCTCATGAACCACTTCACAAAAGGGAATCTCCCAGCGGTCGCACCGTACTTGTCCCGCATAGTCACCTTCTTCATCATCTTTTTCACGAACGAGCATGGCCAATATGCGAATGGACTGAATCCGTCCCAGGCCCCGTACAAACTCACATCCAGCCTTGGACAAGCTGGCAACGGGGTGTCCGCTTTGGTTACACAGCAGCCTATAGTTCCCTCTTTCCTTGAGTTCGAGAAAGTCCCCTTCTCTCAGGTCGGCCAGGTGATGATGCAGTATGTCAGTTGCCGGAAGCCTCGCAGGGTAGCTGAGGAAGATATGTTCCTGATTTAAAATGGAGTAGTGTCGTCGCATCCATTCCGGATCTCCTTCCAGAGGCTGTGACTGCATCTTGCGCTGAACAACACCCTCTCCTTCAATCTCATCCGGGAATAGGCTGTTTATATCCGCGCGTTCAAGTACCGTCAAAGTTTGGGCGGCCCGCGTCGCCCCAACATAGTAGATACGCCGTTCTTCTTCCAAGGCTGCACCATAGGCACTTCCTCTACGATCCGGCCAAGGGCCGTCGAGGATGAAAACATGGTCAAACTCCAAACCCTTGGCCCGATGGACTGTGGATAATAAAACGCCCTCAACAAACGAACGTTGCCGTTTCCTGTCCAGAAGCGCATCAATAAAGAATGCACGCATCTCAGGGACAGAGGCACTCCGGCTGCCATGTGCACCGTGCCATTCACGGGCTATCTCATCCAACTGCTTCTCCCATGAATTTAAAGGTTCCTTGAGATACTCCTCCAAGGCTATGCGCATTTCGTTGGATGTCCATTCTTCGTCTGAACGCCCCTCCAAAAGCCGGAGCCAACCATCGACTTCCCTGACCCGGAAGGGTGATGGGCTTTGCTCGGCGGCGGGATCAAAACTGACCGGGATTTCCGAATCCTCCAGCAAAGCCCGCAAAGGAAGGAGGTCCTTGTTACTCCGTGATAGTATGGCATATTTATTCCATGACACTTCCGGGTCCAGATGATGCAGGCGCTTTATTTCGCGAACCGTTGCGATTGCCTGCTCTGCTGAATCAGCCACGGCTAGACGGTGGACTTTGCCCCGGAGCACCGGGTCCAGCTTCTCCCAACGCCCTCCCTCCGGAGCATCGCGTCTGGTCCGGTTGACACGAATCGCTTTATCTTTCATGCGATCACGGTTCCGCTGTATGAGCCGATTGGTTGCTGCGACAATATTTGCGGTGGATCGATAATTCTCCAGCAACTCACGCCTCTGTGCAGAGTAATCCTGACAAAACTGGCGGATGAAGCGTACATTGGCACCCTTGAATGCGTATATTGCCTGATCGTCGTCACCCACGCACAGAAGGGCTGGTTGACGGTGTTGCTCCGCATCCAGGTCTGCTCCTGACAGGGCTCGGATAAAAGCATACTCGTCCTCGTCAATATCCTGATACTCATCAATCAGGATGTGGCGAATCTCGCCCATTAAGCGCCCGCGAAGTTCACCTGCTTCCACGCCCACTACCTGCCGTTCGTCTCGCAACCACGCCGTTGCCTCCCGGAGAATCGCCTTGAAGTCGGGAAGCGTTGCCTCCTTTTTTCTCGCAAAATCCGCCAGGCTGCGACCGAGCAACCTTAAGGCCAACCCGTAGTAGGTTGAAATAATCACACCGTGGGCATCGTCGCCAACCAACTTGTAGATACGCCTGCGCAATTCCAGACAAGCGTTCCGGTTGAAGCACAAAACGAGGATTGAGTGCGGGTTCACCCGCTTTACCCGTAAGAGGTAAGCACAACGATGAACGATGACCCTGGTTTTACCGGAGCCCGGTCCGGCCAGTATAATTCGGTTCCCGGTATCGGCAGCGGCCACGATTGCCTGCTGGTCGGGATTATCAAGTGTTTCAACGATTTTCTGGTAAGAAGCGATCCCGGTGGCCAACTTATACAATTCCGGTTTTTCCTTCAGATAGCGGCCCACAAATTCAGCCTTGCCGAGGCGGAAATAGTCGCCGAGCAGCCGAATATGTGCAGCAATTTTGCGGGTGGCTATCCGGGCATACTCAGCCACAATATGAATTTGGAGTATACGCTCCCCATAAAAAGCAGCCATCGTGGCAAAGTCGCCTTTGGTAAAACTCAGTACCCGCTTTCGCTGCACCTTATCAGGGTTGAGCTTCAATGTCATTGCCGTCGTTATAAGCGCCTTGCCGTCCTGAAGCTTAAAAACCTCCATCCTATGCACAAAGGTAAGCAGGGCCAACAGTGCATCCGCCGGCTTACGCAAAGGATCACCGCTCAATGCAATGTCTTCTCCGAATACTTTCAAAACTTCGTGTTCAGTAAACTCGACATAGACCTCGGACTCCGCATCCCCCTCCCGTTTTCCAGCCTTCTCCATAAGTAATTGCAGCAAGACAGCCAGGTGCTGATGGCGGCAGTCCATATCCTGTTTCACACGCTGCCAATCCGTCAGCAGGCGCAGCATAAACAGGTTACGTCCGGTGGGTTTGATTTCCAGATTGGGTGAGGCTCCATGTAATTGGCGGGGATCCTGTTCCCATTGCCGTAAAAATCCAATCAGCGTATCCTCTGCACAGGTGATATCAGAAGCAGCCAACCAATGATTGATCGCCGGGATATTGAGCCTTGCCCACCCCTCAACATCAGGAGCTTCCTCCCGTAGCCGGTTGAGAAAGGCTGTTTCAGCCTCGATGAGTGCCTGGAGTTTTTTCTGCGAATTGATTTGCCTGCCGACACGGATCCAAGCGCTAAAGCGTATTCCTTTCCGTAACAGCCCTGCGGTCGGTGCCGACATGTCATTTAGCACGCGAATAACGAATTTGTATGGGCTTATATACCTGTGCCCGGCCCCATTCAGGGCTTTCATGGCCTCATCCGTCTGGGGCATCTCAACAAACTGATCAAGGTTATAGTCCGCCTCCTCCATCTGAATAAACACTCTCAGGTAGGCTTCCCATAAGGCCCGATTCACTGCCCCGAGGTTGAGGCGTCTGATTTTTTCCAATCCTTCATCAAGGGTGCGGACCAGTGCTCTTCCCTGGAACACGATGGGCCTGTTTTCGTTGCGTTGCAGAAAACCCTGTTTCTCTAGAACAGCGACTGCCGTATTCATCTTCGTCTGACTAAACCCGTCACGGTCTTCGATTCTATGGGCCTGACCGAGTATTTCATTTGCGGTAAGAACAACCTCGCCGGTTTTTTTCCGGTCAAGTTTGCAGATAGCCCGCCAGATAGCCTGAACTTCGTCCAAACGGAGTTGTGAATAGCCACAGAGTCCAAACTGATCCTCAAGGTCCGCCTCATCATACAAGAGGATACATTCCGCTGGTTTTCCATCCCGCCCTGCTCTCCCGGCCTCCTGAAGATAATTTTCCAATGAACCCGGTGCACCGGCATGAATGACCACCCGGACATCCGGTTTGTCCACCCCCATTCCAAAGGCATTGGTTGCGGCAATGACATTAACCTCACCGCCCATGAAGCGATCAAAGACATCTTTCTTCAGATCATTGTCGAGGCCTGCGTGAAATGACAGCGCGGGCCATCCATAGCGTCTAAGCTCATCACGTATTCTCTCTGTATCCACCCGCTTCGAGCAGAAGATGACAGCGGAGCCCTTGTCCCCATTACGACCGATGCTTTCCTCCAGGATTTGATTGATACGTTCCAATTTGGAACCCTTTTTGGCCTCTTCCACCCGGTAGCTCAGATTTGAACGTTCCGCCCCGCCATCAAAAAGTCCGAGTTTCAGTTTGGTGTGTTCCTCAATGTGTTGGCAGATCTCCTGCTGCACATCGTATTTGGCCGTTGCCGTAACACAGCAAATGGCCGGTACCGGAGCCCCCTGTTCTTTAGCCAGTTCGCGAATAAACCGGGCGGCATAGAGATAATCCGGCCTGAAGTCGTGGCCCCACTTGGATAAACAGTGCGCCTCATCGTACACCCAGCACTCCACCTTCCTCCGAAGAATGGCCCGGCGAAAACTGGTGCTGCGCAATTGTTCTGGTGAAACATAAAGCAAACCCACCGATCCCAGAGCAATCTCTTCCAGGATCACACGCCGCTCAGCCATGGTAAGTAATCCATAAAGGGCTTCCGTTGAGTAAATTCCTGAACGTTTCTTGAGATTTTCCACCTGATCCTTCATCAGCGCCTGCAAGGGGCTAATGACAATCGTGAGTGCTCCCGTGCTGCTGTAGCGGTAGAGAGCAGGCAGTTGAAAGCACAGGGACTTGCCACCTCCGGTCGGAAGGATTGCCAGCATGGATTCATCATTCATGCCCGCTGTAACGATCGCTTCCTGCAGGCTCTTCCCTGGAGTATCCGGTATGGATGGAACGGGGCGAAAAGCATCAAATCCAAACCAGCGCTTCAGCTGTTTAGTTGGGCTATGTGTCTCTCCACAATAATTGCAGTTGGAATCCCCGCATGTCCTCCGGCGGAGGCTTTTTACAATCTCATCAACTTCAGGAAAGCGATTCGACACCCAGCACGGGATAACCGAATCGCTGCCAGCGACAGGCAACCATGCCATCACGTAGGCCAATGCGATACGATAAGCAGGCTCCTTGCAGGATCGTTCCCAGATAAGTTGGAGCCAATTGCCACAAGCTCTCTCTCCGGCCAGACGCTGAATGATTTTCAAACATTCTCCCGATTTGTATTCGAAAGGTGAAAGGCCCAATCTGGCTTGCAAGGTTTGTATTCCGCCAACCCCCGATTCCGGCAATGCGTCCCCGGCCAACCCGGAGAGCATGAAACCCAGGCCATCAGCATTGTTCCTCACAAAACCGGAGAAAACTTCGAGCATGTCTGAAAGAACCCTTGCCGAAGCACCGCAGTCGGTTAATGGCTGATTTCGCTGACAGACCAACTCTTTGTCTTTAACCAATGCATGGTAGGGTTTCTTAGGAAATGCCAACGGTGACAGAAAAAGGGAATCAAGCACAGGAACAACCCCAATACTCCTCAGACCTGAAAACCTCTCTTGTAATATCGGGATATCGTGATCCAGAACATTGTGCCCACATAAGATTCCACCTCGCGACAAACGATTATCCAGATCACGGATCAGTGCCGGGACTGCAGATCCGCTCCGCTCAAGACTCCAATCGCGGCCAAGTGCCCCTGCTTTCCAGATTTCACCATCCGAGGCGACTTCTATGTCGACAAATACGGCCTCCGGGAAGATTTCAAAAATCTTGGGTGGGGTCTGCATATCGTTCAATGAATAAGTTGGGTCCTGCTCTACTTTGCCGATAGGAAGAATACCCTAAAGCGATCTAAACATAACATTCAAAGCCATATTTTCCGAATAGGACATTCCAAAAGGAAATCCAGTGAGACGATGGAGTCAGGAGGATAGCTGTTTCGGGATTTAGCGGTTTAGGGGTTTAGGCTGTAGGCTGTAGAGTATGGCGGGTGAATGGGGTCGGATAAAATGATGGGGTCTACCTTTCCCTCATTGAAAGTTGGAAATTCCGTGCTGAATATTGAAGATTTGTGACGGACGAGGGAGCTGAGAGGCAACGCCGGAGTCTCACGCAAAGACCCAAAGACGCAAAGAGGGCCGGGAAGCGTAGCCTGAAAAATTCATCAAAAAAAGGGCGACACCTCCTAATTTCCTGTTAGATAACAGGTTGTGAACAAAAAAGAAGATACCGCCCTT
>CAZCJJ010000139.1:0-8361 GCA_964499045.1 uncultured Opitutales bacterium
CGGACTACGTCCTTCCATACCGCCATATCCGAGTCCGGCGCGTCCAGCTTCAGGTGTTCCACCACCAGATCGTCCAGACTTTCCTGCGCCAGCAGAAGGGGCAGTTCGTAAATGGAGGTTTCCACATCCATCTCCTCAATCACCGCCTTCACCTGAACGTTGCAGTAAAGGCTGAGCTTCTGGCGGATTTCCAGATTGATCGGCCTTTCCGTCCGGCAAATGATGATGTCCGGCTGAATCCCGATCTCCCGCAGGCGGGCGACTGACATTTGCGAGGGCTTGGTTTTCAATTCCCCGGCAGCACTGAGATAGGGGATCAGGGTGACATGGATAAAAAGGACGTTCTCGCGGCCCACTTCCAGGGCAAATTGCCGCATGGCTTCGAGGAAGGGCAGGCCTTCGATATCCCCTACCGTTCCGCCGATTTCTGTGATCAGGACATCGACATCACCCCCGCCGGAGTAGATGCGTTTCTTGACTTCATCGGTGACATGGGGAATCACCTGCACGGTCTTTCCGAGATAGTCGCCGCGGCGTTCTTTCTGGATGATGGATTCGTACACCTGGCCGGAGGTCAGGTTGTTGCGCTTGCTGAGCTTGCCGCTGGTGAAACGTTCGTAATGACCAAGGTCGAGGTCGGTTTCGGCCCCGTCATCCAATACATAGACCTCCCCATGCTGGAAAGGACTCATTGTACCCGGATCAACATTCAGATAAGGGTCGAACTTCTGCAGACGGCAGGAAACCCCGCGCTGTTCAAGCAGCGCTCCCAGTGCGGCGGCGGTTAATCCTTTGCCGAGAGAGGAGACAACGCCCCCGGTGACAAATATATATTTCATGGTTTTGGCGGAAGAAGGCATGGCGAAAAATGAAAAACGGGCACTTTGCCGCACCCGGGAATCTATTCAACTTGGCCTCCCCTCCGGATGGCAACACTTTAAAAACTGAATTGCTCGGTTAAGGTGGGCATTTCATCTGTTTTGGCTGGAGCAAGTCCCGCCTTCAGGCGGTCCCCTATCCGCCCGAAAACCGCCTAAAGGCGGGACTCCAACAGGGAATGCGCCCCACCGACTCCCAGATGTTCGGGATAGGCCACTCAGTATTCCCGGTAATGGCCGCCGTTCCGGCGGACAAGGCGCTGGATGTCCCGCTTTTCCTCCGGTTTGACCCCAAAACCGACAAAATGAATCCGTGCCTCGCGGGGCAGCTGCTTCTGGTACCGCTGGATGTCCCGTTCCAGCTCGGAGGAAGGGACTTTCTCGTTTGTCCCCGGTCCACCGGGAGTGCGGTGGAAGGAGGCATCGGAGATCAGGATGATCACATCCGGTTCCAGCCGGAATATAGCCTCCATCACAGTCTGGATGCCATCAGGATGCCGCCGGATCCAGCCGCGTCCGCTGGATCCTCCGGTGTGAAAGTATTTTTGCAACCACCCGGTGGCCCTTTCCCGGTTTGTCACCGTGGCCGGAACGAGGTAGTTTTCAAACAAGTCGTAGGCCCGGACAAACTGGACGATGCTGAAGAGCGTATTGGCATTCAGGTTATTGATCAGTTCAGTGGTCTCCTCCCGGATCCGCCCGAGGTTCATACCGGACTTGTTCATGTTGTTGATGACCGAGCGGGAAACATCAAAGGCGATGACGATCCGGGTGGCGTTGTCCTGAACACCGAGGAAGGAAAACTGCGAACTCCCGGCATCCAGCCCCTGCAGGGCTCCCATCAGCCCGGATGCTCCGAGCAGGTCACTGGCGTTGGCCATCGGGTTGTGAACCTCAAAGGGGGCAAATTGCTCGGAAGGCAGGGCCTGGATTTCCGGCAGAGCATCCGCCAACAGCGATTCGGTCGTCAATCGTTCGCTCAAGGTGGGGGCACTGGCGGCCTGCTGAAATTCCGATACTGCCGCCTGATGCTCCAGTTCGCGTTGCGGCAGGTAGATCGTTTTGCTGGCGGTGAACTCCGGATCCCGGTCCTCACTGGGTACCACAACCACCACAATGACGGTGAGTGCCAGCAAAAGGGCCTGAAAGCCCAGGGCGCCTGCCAAAGGACGTACCTTGCTTCTGCGGGATGAAGTATTTCGGATGCTGCTCGTCAGGGAAAACATAGGTGCTGTTTAAGTATAAAATAATACTATTATCCAGCCCAAATCATGGCTTGGGCTGAAAAAGAAGAAAAAGGCGGATAAAGCCGCTTGACAGTTGTTCCCAAGTTTCTAGTTTCTCCGTTCTTTCCCTTGGAAACACTTTAGGGGTGGTAGTTCAGTTGGTTAGAATGCCTGCCTGTCACGCAGGAGGTCGCGGGTTCGAGTCCCGTCCATCCCGCCACTTTAAAATAACGTAAAAAGCCCGTCTTCAATCACTTGGAGACGGGCTTTTGCTTTTTGGGTATTCCGACCTGTTCCGGAAGATCAACGGAGGGCGGGTTTTCCAACCCGCCATTTGGAGGAGGGATAGCACCATTCTCATTCTGAACACCCATGAGAAAATCAATTTTTCAAGCCAAGACCCCAAGGCGCCAAGCTGAGAGGCAACGTACATTGAGCATCAGGAGGAGGAAAAAAATATCTCTATCGAGAAGATCCGGGACACCCAAAGTATCGGCTTCTGATTGCAAGGGTTAGGAACCATGGGTGTCCCGAAATGATCTTGCATTGGTAAATTGACAAAGATTGCTAAAGCTTGCACTTTATGGATATGAATATTTCGCTAACTCCAGAGCTGGCTAATGCGGTGAAAGAAAAGGTGGACTCTGGACTTTACAACAACGCCAGCGAGGTTGTGCGCGAAGCTTTGCGCCAATCGCTCTTGCGTGAACGTGAAAACCAATGGATTCTGCGGGAGGCGGCCATTGGTTTTGCTCAACTGGAGGCTGGGCGAACGGTGGAAATTCAATCCAAAGAGCACTTTGCCCGCCTGATTCGCGGTGAGCCATGAAACTGGTTCTCACTGAGGCTGCTATTGCCGACTTGCGGTCTATCCGCCTTTACACTTTGGAAACTTGGGGATCGGATCAGGAGGAAACTTATCTGCACCAAATATGGGCTCGTTTCGAGGCGATCCGTACCGCGCCAGGGCACTACCGCCTTCGCGAGGATCTCTTTCCCGGCTGCCGACTGGCTTCGGAGGGCCGCCATGTGATCCTTTTCCAGGCAGGGTCGGAAGCCCTGACCGTTGTCCGTGTGCTACACGCCGCCATGGACTTCAAGCGCCATCTGTTGCCCAAGGATTAAATGAAATTCGGGAAAGTCATGGATGTGTCCGAGCTCTCTTTGAGATTATGGGTGTCCCAAATTTCCCCCTTCACGTACAACCCCCAAAAACAGCTAACCTGGAATATTCACGAAGCTCAGAAGCGATGAAGCGCAAGGCGCGCCCTGAATCCGCGCTGTAGGGGATGAATTCTGGACACCCATGAAAGGATGGCGGATGAACAAACTGGCCAGTTACTCCATGTCCCAGTTGTCGGTGCGGAAAGGTTCGGCGGGAAGGTCGTAACCGTTGAAGAGGCCGGGGTTAGGGGCATTGCGCCAAGCGTAGCGGACAGCGACCGGGTTGGGGACTTCGGGGGAACTGACGAAAACCGTGTTTTCTTGTACGGTTGCCTCGGCGGGATAGAAGATCTTGTCCTCACCAGCCACTTCAAAGCCACTACATATGCCGGAAGGAGTCTTTAGACCCCGGTGGGTTTCGGTGAAATGAATGCGGAAGCCATTGCCATCAGGCTCGATTTTTTCCACCACAGGGCCGCGGTCGACGACCTCCACTCCATAGGTTCTATTCAATGCCAAGCGTGCCAGGCGGCGTCCAACATCCTGTTTGTTCCGGGGGTGGATATCAGTGACGTCACCAATATCTATGGCAATGGCCTGTCCGGTATGGGGTAGCTCCAGGGCATTCGCCTGGGCTTCCCGCAGAAAGGCCCATTCTGTGGCTTCCGGTATTTGGAAAGAGGCCAATTGAACCCAATAAAAAGGAAGGGATTCCTGTTCAAAAACTTTGCGCCAACCTTGGATCATAGCGGGGAAAAAGACACTGTAGTCATCAGAATTGCGTCTGTTGCTTTCTCCCTGGTACCAAATGACTCCGGCAAGGCTGTAGGGGGTAGCGGGATGAATCATGCCATTATAGAGTCCGGAAGGGGTTGCCGGATGTCCGGGCCCCTGAGGCGGAGAGGGCCGTCGTTCTGTAAATTTCTCTCCGCGCTCGTTATGTGCGCTACGCCTTTGCCCCCAGGCGTTCAGGCGTTCATCGTAGCGACTTTTGGCCTCCGGATAGGCGGCAAGCACATCATCCCACGCCTCGTATATCGCAGCAAAGGGTTCACCGTTTTCTGCCCGGGCGGTTTCGGGGTCCATCCAGGCCTCAATCCGGGTGCCCCCCCATGTACTGTTGATGATGCCCACCGGCACATCCAGAATGGCATGCAAATCACGGGCAAAATAGTAGGCGACCGCGCTGAATATATCGATATTCTCCGTGGTCGCTTCGCGCCACCCTGAGGTACTGGCCTGTTGCTCAGGGGAGTTGGAAACCTTCCGTCCCATGTCGATTTCCCGGATGAGCGGCCATCGTGCCGCCAGCTTTTCGATATCCATATCTTTGGAGGAGCGGACGGGCCACTGCATATTCGACTGCCCGGAAGCCAGCCAGACCTCACCGATCAAAACATCGTTCAGGGTAACCGTTTCGGTGCCGGAGATAGTCATTTGCAGTGGTGTGGAAGTCGCCTCCATTGGATCGAGGTAGGTTTTCCAGTAGCCCTGCCCGTCGGCGGTTGTTTCCGCAGTGTGATCAGCGAGGCTAACCGTGATGGGTTGATTGGGGGCATCCCAACCCCAGACGGCAATGGGTTTGCCTTGCTGGAGTACCATGTGATCCTGAAACAGAGGTCCGGGTTTTAAATCGGCTTTGAGCAGAGAGCCTGCCAAAACAAACAGAACCATAATCAGACGTTGAAGATAGAATCCGGTTTTACGGTGTGAGAACGCAGTCTTGGATTTCATGATGGCACCTAAATCACCCGGAAAAGAGGGAGCATGCGATCTTTTTCGCATTTGATGGGTGTCCCGAATTTTCCTTTTTCCGAATTTTCCGTGCCCCAGCCATTCGGTCCCATCCTCCATCATTCATCCGTGATCCGCCATCGATTTATGGGTGTCCCGGATTATGCCATCCCCGGAAACCACTGGCATTGCCAAGGATCTGTGGTTTGCGGTATGTTTTGTGCCATGGCTGAAATTCTACAGATCAAGGTTTCGCCCCGGAGTCGGGAGTCCGTCCTTGTGCGGAAGGAGGATGGCAGTTGGGCGGCCAAGCTGAAGTCGCCGCCAGTTGACGGCAAAGCCAATACCGAACTCATTGGTTTGGTGGCGGATTATTTCCATTGCCGCAAGGCCGAGGTTTCGATCATGACCGGCGCAAGCAGCCGCCTGAAAAGAGTCCGCGTGGAGTGTCCTTGATACGCTTATCTCACTGTCCGTTCACGACAACGATAGGACGAAATTTGGGACACCCATAAATATATCCTTCAGTTGCGCCACCTTCTTGCCGGATCGCTGTCCGTTGCCATGGATTGATAAAGGGTTGCAGGGGGTAGGGGCATGGGAATTATGGGGCTATGTTGTTAAATGTATGGATGCGGTTGGGGCTCGTCATGGGGGTATGTCTGGCCATGGGCTCAATGCTTTCCGCCCAGGGGCGGTTGGATGGTCCGAAGGGGCTGTTGCTATGGGGGACGGAGCCGTTGGGTCCGGTTTATATCGGTGCCAATGCCACAGCACAGGAGCGTGAGGCGGCGGAATGGCTGGCCGAGTCCTTGCACAAAGTGTCGGGGCTGGACTGGGAGGTGCGGCGGGAAAAAGGGCGTCTCGCCGGGCCGGGTATTTTTGTCGGAAAGACGCGGCAGGCTTCCGTCCATCGGCTCTGGCCGGAGCCGGGGTTTGACGAATATATCGTGCAGGCGGTGCGGGGTGGGTCCTTGTTTCTGCTCGGCAATTCACCGGATGCACACCGTTGGGCCGTGTCGGATTTCCTCCAAAACCAGGTCGGCATGCGCTGGTTCATTCCCGGTGAGTTGGGAGAGGTGTACGAACATCAGTCGCGCCTGCGCATTCCGATCCTGAACCGTGTCTTTCGTCCATCTTTTCAGGACCGCGTGCTCAGCCCTATGCGGCGGGGGGAGGGACGGCAGTGGGGGCGAAACAATAATCTGATCCAACGCTTCCGCTATAACCACAATTTGCATTCCTTTGTCCCAGTTTCCCTCTTCGAGGAAAATCCGGAATTGTTTCCGATTATCGAAGGGGAGCGGGCTGCCGTCTCCGGGGGGCGTGCCCCCCAGCCAAACATCGCGTATCCTGCCACGCAGGCGTTCATCGCCGACCGTATCATTGAGCAGTTCGATGAGAACCCGGACCTGATCTCCATTTCGATTGCCACCAATGACAGCACTCTCTTTGACGAAACAGAGCAGACCCAACGCTGGCTGCGTCCCTACCGGTTTTTCCGGGGGAAACCAGACTACTCCAATCTCGTTTTTCATTTTTCCAATGAAATCGCCCGGCAAGTGGCGGAGGAGCATCCCGATCGCTATCTAACCCAGTTGTCCTACTACTTTACTGAAAATGTGCCGGACTTCCCGGTCCAGCCAAACCTTATTCCCTACCTGACCTTTGACCGCGCCCAGTGGTTCGACCCGGAGCAGGAAGCGGATGACAAGGCAACCGTCCGGCACTGGCAGGAGGCCGGGCCGGATTTCCTGGGAACCTGGGACTACTACGAGGGAAGCCCCTATTTCATCCCCCGTTACTATCCGGAGCTGACTGCCCGGAGCCTGCGTTTTCTCAGTCAGCATGGGGTCCGCAACTTCTATGCGGAGGGGACTCCGGTCTGGGGCTTTGATGGCCCGCGGATCTGGCTGGCGACTCAATTGTTGTGGAATAGCAACCAAAACCCCAGGGTCCTGCTGGACGAGTATTTCACGCGTTTTTATGGTCCGGCCGCAGGGCCGATGCGGCGCTTTTTTGACCGTTGCGAGGAGATCTGGATGCAGCAAGCACCTCCGGGGTACTGGCTGAAATACTTTCAGGATTCTGCCCAAGTGGAGTTGTTTCCGCCGGAAGTCTGTGCGGAACTGATGGTCTGGTTGGATGAGGCGCTGGAGCGGGTGAAAGATTCGGAGGACCGGGAGGACGGTGCCCTGGACCTTTATCGTCAGCGGGTGGCATTGACCCGCGATGCCTTCGCCTTCACCCAGGCGGCCTCAGAGTACTATCACCTGTGGTGGGAGGCTGCCCGCGAAGCGGCTCCGACTCCTGCTCAAATTACCCGTTACCGGGAGCAGATTCCGGCGGTGAAGGCCACCTGGCCCGGTCAGGAGCACCGTCCGCGCCTTAATGTATTGGAACACCTGATTTGGGATGATCCATCGGCCCGGGGGGCGGATATCCCTGTTGGAGGTGAGGTCCTTCTGGATGAAGACTTTGGGGCCCTGATAATTCCGGATGAACCTTGGGGTTTGAATTCTTTGGGAGCCTGGAGGCTGCGGGTCTTTCATACTGAGAAACTCAAAGTCGCCGGTGTGCCTGCCAAGCCGGAACAGCAGGGCTACCTGCGCTTGGAGGGAATCAACTTCTTTTCCTTTTATCAGTGGTTGCCTGTAAACGGAAATGCAAAGCTGTGGGTTCGGACACCCGTCAGGGGGCAAGTGACCAGCGGCTGCCAGGCCTTTCTTCAGATATCCTTCATGGATGCGGACGGCCGGATATTACCCGAGACCTGGCGGGAGCGCTTGCCGACCGGTCATTATCCGGATTGGATCCCCCTGACGCTTCAAGGCGAAATTCCCCCCAACGCCAAGTGGGTCTATGTGGGCATCAAGGTCCTCCATCAGTTCGGCAACGACTGGTTGGAATGGGACGGCATCCAAGTGCTGGCAGAGTAAAGATTCGGGACACGCAAAAATGGGATGAAGAGGATGAGGGGACTGTTGTGAAAAGGTTATCGAAATCCAAATCAGCGTAGCGGAAATCGAAATCCAAATCGAAGAAGGATGTCATTCGGTTCCGGGAAATGCGAGTGTCCTGCGTTTTACCCTCCTCGGATTTCCATCATGCCCATGCCGATCAGTGCCCATCAAGGAAGCTCCTCCTGGATTCCTTTTTATTTAAAAAAAGGTTTGGACAAATTGCTCTCTCTATGTCTGCCGGATTGTACTCTGTTATTCCGGCTGATTGGGCCAAGATGAGTAAACATTTCTAGACACCCAAAGAAAGGTTCTGGAGAATGTGGGTGTCCTGCATTTTCGTAACCCCATACACATGCGGTAGCAATCTAACCTTTACCCCTCTTTTCACATAGACAT
>CAZCJJ010000140.1:0-6108 GCA_964499045.1 uncultured Opitutales bacterium
TGTTGGACTACGCGCGGGTCCTTGCTGGCGTCTTCGATCAGGACCGCTTCACCGGAGCGGGCCACGGCGCCGATAATCGTCTCACCCATGGCGAATACCTCTGACCGCAGTATGCCTTCGATGAATTTGGCCCGTGTGCTGAGTTTTTCCGTCGATTTGCGGGGCAGTGGCTTTTGGGGCGGAAAGAGGCCCTCTACGGCGGTGCCGCGCAGTTTGTCTCCGCCAGTGCGTTCAAAGACGCAGGCACTGAGTGCTCCGGTACTGAGGATGGCGGCATGGACAATGCGCTGGAAGAGTTCCTGGCGGTCCACGCCGGAACCGATGGCTTCCACCATATTGTGCATAAACTCCAGCACGATCTGTTTCTCCTGCTGAAGCAGTTGCTTCTCTTCATCCAGCCTGACGATGCTTTTACGCGCAGACAGATAAAGAAGCCAGAGGGAGATTACCCCAACAAAGAGACCTAGCAGAAACCAGAACATGCAATGCAGTGGATGATCAGAGATATTAGGCGTAGTGCCAACTGGAAAAGCGTGAAAAGATCAAAAACCTCAGCATTATTTCATCCGGGAACAGATGGGGCACACATTCTGTTGGGGTCCCGTACTTCGGCGACCACAGTTGGAGCTACAAGTCCCGCCTTCAGGCGGTCTTCAGGTGAATGGTGGACCGCATAAATGCGGAACTCCAACCGAAACAGACCGTCCCTGTTTGGTTGTTGCCCATGATCACAAAAACATCTGGAAAATGGTTGGAGTCCCGCATTTATGCGGCCCTTTTCTCAGACCGCCTGAAGGCGGTACTCCAACCGAAAAATCAAATGAGATGCCCCTTTCAAAATCGCAGCCCATGGGGATCAAGTTCCGTCCTCCTGTTTTTCCGCTTCGGCCTTGAGGTAGGACAGTACATCCTGAAATTTCTGCAGGTTGCCCTGATCCGCCTTCACCAGATTTTCGTGCGCCCTTAGAATCATATTGGCACTGGTTTTGTCTTCCCCCAGTAATTCGCCAGCCCCGGAGCTTGTTGCGGATTCACGTAGGTCAGTCACATCGCCAGTGTCGAGATGAAGGATGCGGTGCAGGCCCAGATTCTTCACCAACTCAAGGTTGCGTTCGCCCAGGCGAGTCAGGGTGAGGGTTCCGGGTGGTTCCATTTTACGAAATTCCAATGCGGCTCCGGCCAGGATACCGAGAAAGGTGCTGTCCATGCCGGTGCACTGGGAGAAATCAACCACCATGTTGCGGCGGCCCTCACCCACAACCTGTGAGAAGAAGCGCCCCACCGGTCCACAATTCAGATAGCTGGCCCGTCCGTTGATCTTGAGGATGACCGGATCTGAATAGGCATCCACAAGGAATACCGGCTTTGGGCTATCGGACATATCGCTTAGTGTTTGATCGGTAATCGGCTCCCTTTCTTAAGGTGGGAGAAAGGGAGCCGGGACTCTATTCCCGCATCGATCAGCTTTTCAGGATGTTTCGCAGGACATAGGGAAGGATACCACCGTGGCGGTAATATTCCACCTCAATTGAAGTATCGATGCGCACGGTCAGCGGAACTTTGTCCGCCTGACCGGAACTGCGGTGGATTTCCAGCGTTACATCCTGGCCTGGCCGGAGGTCTTCGCCGAAGCCGGTGATGGCAAAGGTTTCCGTCCCGTCAAGCCCGAGGCTTTCCGCATCGCAGTCATCCTTGAAGCAGAGGGGCATCACGCCCATACCGATCAGGTTGCTGCGGTGGATGCGTTCGAAGGATTTGGTAACAACGGCTTTGACTCCCAGCAGTGCCGTGCCCTTGGCAGCCCAGTCGCGGGAGCTTCCCATTCCGTAGTCGGTTCCGCCAAAAACGATCAGCGGGGTCCCCTTTTCACGGTAAGTCTGGCAGGCATCGAAAATCGGGAGTAATTTCCCTTCCGGCTGCAGAGTGGTGAATCCGCCCTCCTTGCCTTGTGCCATCTTGTTTTTGATCCGGACATTGGCGAAGGTGCCGCGGGTCATCACGCGGTCATTGCCCCGGCGGGAACCGTAGGAGTTGAAATCCCTGGGTTCCACACCGTTTTCCAGCAGATAACGTCCGGCCGGGGTTTCCGGTTTGAACGAGCCGGCGGGTGAAATGTGGTCCGTGGTGACGGAATCGCCGAGGATGGCCAGGGGGCGCATCCCGGAGAAGGCTTCGATTGATCCGGGCTGCGGCCCGAAGTTTTCGAAGAAGGGCGGTTTTTGAATATAGGTGGAATCCTTGGCCCAGGCATAGGTTTCGCCCTTGGCGGCGGGGATTTCATTCCATTCCGGATTGGCCTCGTTGATGGTCGCGTATTTTTCGCGGAACATTTCGGGCTTCAAGCCCTTGAGGATGGCCTGTTGGACCTCTTCATGGCTGGGCCAGATGTCCTTGAGGTAAACCGGCTGGCCGTCGCTGCCAGTTCCGATTGGCTCGTGGTCGAGATCAATATCGACCCGTCCGGCGAGGGCAAAGGCCACAACCAGAGGGGGGGACATAAGGAAGTTGGCCTTGATGGAACTGTGTACACGGGCCTCGAAATTACGGTTGCCGGAAAGTACGCTGGCTGCGACTACATCGCCTTCCTTGATCGCGGCTTCCACTTCCGGTTCCAGCGGACCACTGTTCCCGATACAGGTGGTGCAGCCGTAGCCGACCAGATTGAAGCCGATCTGATCAAGGTATGACTGCAGGCCGGTTTCCTCAAGGTAGTCGGTGACCACACGGGATCCCGGTGCAAGGCTGGTTTTGACGTAGCCGGGGACCTGCAGTCCTTTTTCCACCGCCTTCTTCGCCACCAGGCCGGCGGCCATCATGACCGACGGGTTGGAGGTGTTGGTGCAACTGGTGATGGCGGCAATCAGTACTGAACCATGACCAATGCCGGCACCTTCAAACAGCCGATGCTTGTCGTGCGGCTCTTCCGGTGATTCGGTGTTGGGACGGTTCAGGACCATCTCTTTTTCGCTCCAGTTCCCAGCCCCATTGAGATCCGTTTTACCTCCGCTGTGGGATTCGGTTCCTTCGCCGTCCAAAGGACGAATTGCCACCTTGTTTTCCAATTCAGACCGGTTTTTGCCATAGCCCCCTTCGGTGGCAGGCATTTCCAATAGTTCAATGAAACGGTCCTTGAGTTTCGGCAGGTCGATACGGTCCTGCGGACGCTTTGGCCCGGCTACTGCGGGGACGATGGTATCAAGCTCCAGTTCGAGTGATTTCGTGTATTCCACGTCGCCCTTGTGCGGGATGCCGAAGAGCCCCTGGGCCTCCAGGTATTCCTTGACCAGAAGGATCTGGTCCTCATCCCGTCCGGTGGCCCGAAGATAATCGAGGGACTTTTCATCCACCGGGAAGAAGCCCATGGTGGCACCGTATTCCGGGGCCATGTTGGCAATGGTGGCCCTGTCGGCGACCGTGAGGGCTTCCGCTCCTTCGCCGTAAAACTCAACAAATTTGCCCACCACTTTCTCCTGCCGGAGCATTTCGGTGATACGCAGGGTGAGGTCGGTTGCGGTCACACCCTCGCGCAGTTTGCCGGTCAGGCACACGCCGATGACTTCCGGTGTCTGGAAGGCGATCGGCTGGCCGAGCATGCCGGCTTCGGCTTCGATCCCGCCGACACCCCAACCCACGACACCAAGACCGTTGATCATGGTGGTGTGGGAGTCGGTTCCGACCAGGGAGTCCGGATAGAACAGGGTGGTGTCGTCCACCTTGCGTTCAAATACCACGCGTGCGAGGTGTTCCAGGTTCACCTGGTGAACAATTCCGATAGCGGGAGGGACGACGCTGAAGGTTTCAAAGGCCTGCTGACCCCATTTCAGAAACTCATAACGTTCCCGGTTGCGTTCGAATTCGATCTTCAGGTTCTGGAGAAAGGATTGGGCGGTTCCTGAACGGTCCACCTGCACGGAGTGATCCACCACGAGATCCACCGGGACCAGAGGCTCAATGACTCCCGCATCCTTGCCCAGTTCCTTGACCGCATCACGCATGGCTGCGAGGTCCACCAGCAGGGGGACACCCGTGAAGTCCTGTAATACGATCCGTGAAACCGTGAACGGGATTTCCTCACTCGAAGGGTGCTTGGCGTTCCAGTTCGCCAGCCGGCCAACGTCGTCCTCATGGATTCCGGCAGTGCCCACGTTGCGGAGCACACTCTCCAGGACGATCCGGATGGAAACCGGGAGGCGTGAGACCGGCCCCACACCAGCTTTCTCCAGTGCGGGCAGTGAATAATAATGCCCCTGTTTGCCGGTACTGCTCTGAAAGGGGGTCAGTGTGTTGAACGGATTCGATAAGGACTTCATGGAAATGGCTGGTTATTTAAATGGACACTCCCCGGCTCGATCAGCCTTGGAGGGCTTGTTTGACTTCCTCGAACGGTGGCAGGTTGTGGGGGTCTTCGGAGGACCAACTGTAAAGAATGGTGCTGTCCTCGCCAATGACAAAGGCCGAACGCTTGGCCACGCCCTTGAACCCGAGAAGGTCTTCGTAAAGGACATCATAGGCAGCGGCCACTTCCTTGTTGAAGTCGGAGAGCAGGGTGACGGTGATCTTGTTCTGCTTGGCCCAGCCCTCCTGGGCAAATGGACTATCCACGCTGATACCAAAAACCTGACCTCCCAGGGAGGCATAATCATCCATTCCCGCCGAAACCGAGCACAACTCTTCCTGGCAGACGGAAGTGAATGCGAGTGGGAAAAACAACAAAACAACTTTTCCTTTTGCGGTCGCTTCGCTGAGGGAAACCTCGCTGAGGCCTTCTGCGTGCTTGGTTTTCAGTTTGAAATCAGGTGCTTTTGAACCTTTTGCCAGTGCCATAGTAATGAATTGTTTGGTGGTTATTAGAAATGTGAAAGGGTGAAACCATAACGAAGCCTGCTTAAGGCGCAAGCCCGCAAGCGGTTAAGTTTAAAAAAGGGGCTTCGGCTCGCGAACAGCGGGACGATTTCCGGTCTGCTTTTTCCCAAGCCAACATTTGACCTTTCCCCTAAAACGGTCATCTCTTCCATTATGACAAGCGGCAAGCAAGATCTCCGTTATGATGCGGCTCTCGATGTGCTGCGGAAGGGACACCTCCGGGTGACCAACCCCCGCCGGGCTATGCTCAAGCTGCTGGTGTCGGAGCGGCGCCCCCTTTCCGCAGAGGAAATCCACCAGCAAATCGGCCCGGGCAATGCTGATCTGGTCACGGTTTACCGTAGTCTGGAGGCTTTTGAAAAAGCCGGAATCGTCCAGCGCATCCTGTTGGAAAACGGCAAGGGGCTTTTCGAGCTGGTTGAGGAAAACCACCATCATCACCACATCATTTGCCGGAAATGCCACCGGGCCGAGAAACTCGATTTCTGTGAGGCGGAAAAACTGCTGCAACTTGCCACCAATCTGGGCTACTCCCAGATTAGCCATGTGCTTGAGCTTTACGGTCTCTGCTCCGACTGCGACCCGGACGCGGAAGAAGGCTCCTTTTAGGCTGTAGGGGTGTTCGGATATCGGATGGCGGATGAATGATGGCGGATTGTGGGGAAACCGGAGGGGCAACGCGGGAATCTCACGCAGAGACGCGGAGAAAAGTAGGCTGAAGCTTCAGCGAGGCTCCTTTTAGGCTGTAGGGGTTGGCTTATTTCTGCTTGCACTTTTTCGTTGCGCACAATCGGCAGCATCCTATCGTGATCCGCATTCCTGAAATGTTTATCGGGGATTTCCATTCCGCGGGCGTCGTATAACGGCTATTATGTGAGCTTCCCAAGCTTGAGACGAGGGTTCGACTCCCTCCGCCCGCACCAGTGGTTTAAACGAATCAGCTGAAACTGACCTTCCCCGCGATTCACCTCGGGTCTCGAAGTTGGGTTCGGGTGACGAAGGGGTCGATTCGGGCGAAGATGGCACAGGCCAGCCATTCGCGTATGCGTTCCCACCAGGTGCGCGAGCGTTGCCAGGCAAGCTTATCGACCGGGGCTGAATGTTGTAGATACCGCTCGAAGACGGCCTGTCCTTCCGCAGCGAGTTCAGGGTTATCAAACCGTACCAGCAATTCGTAGTTGATCCCGAAACTGCGCCGGTCGAGGTTTGCCGAGCCTAGATAAACGGCCTGATCGATTTGGATAA
>CAZCJJ010000140.1:6208-8309 GCA_964499045.1 uncultured Opitutales bacterium
CTGCGCCGGTCGAGGTTTGCCGAGCCTAGATAAACGGCCTGATCGATTTGGATAAACTTGGTGTGCAGGATCCGGGGTTTGTATTCGTGGATGCGTATTTTGGACCGGAGCAAACCTCCGTAAAGACCGCGGGTGGCACTTTGCATCAGAAACACATCGGACTGCGCAGGCAGGATGAGATGGACAAGGCCCCCGCGCCGGGCAACCCGTTTGAGAGTACGGAGCAGGCGTCCGGGGGGTAAAAAGTAGGAGGCAATGATCCGGACTTCGCGGGCATGGCGCAGATCCCGCAGGAGCGCCTCCCGGATGGGGTGCCGTCCGCGCCCGGGACCCGTGGACAGCACCCGCGCTTCGCTGGCGCTTTCCATGATGACACCCCGGCGCGGGCGAAGGCGTTGTGGATAGCTATGCCGGAAGTCGGCCAGCTCAAACATTTTGTCAAAGGAATCGATCAGCGTGTTGGCGATGCTGCCGTGGATGATCAGCCCAAGGTCACGCCAACCCTGTTTCAAGCCATCCCCCAGCCATTGGTCGCTGACGTTGAAGCCGCCGATGAAGGCGACCTTGGCGTCGCAGACCAGTAGTTTGCGGTGGTTGCGAATATTGAAATGACGAAGGTTGAAAGGGTTGAATCGGCGGACGCTGCCACCGGCCTGACGCAGGGGTTCCCAGAATGTATCCGGCAGCATGAGCGAGCCGAAGGCATCGATCAGCACACGTACGTGCACGCCACGGCCCGCGGCTTGAGTCAGTGCCTCAAGCAGTCGGCGTCCGGGAATGGTGTCCGTAAAGATGTAGGTCTCGAAATCGACAGATACCCGCGCCTGTTCAATGCTGCTGACCATGGAATCGAAGGCATCGTCACCGGTATGGACCCAACGCCAGGACAATGCTTGGGTGGGTGTGGTGTTGGCCGCTTCAGTTGATGAGGGAGAGTCCATCGGAATGATCAGTGCCTGCGCCTTGGCCGACAGTAAGCATCATGTCCATTCCACTGTATAAGTGAAGGAAATTTGCTATTTGGGCGACCCTGCATCGCCCTCCGGGTTAGGCAGCAGGGGCCATTCTGTGGGTGTCCCGGATTCACCTCTCCGGGTTAGGCAGCAGGGGCCATTCTGTGGATGTCCCGGATTCACCCTTAGCGAAGGCTGGACAACTGCTCCGTCTGCGGATCGTTGTCAGTGAAGGGAAAGCTGAACGGTTGTCGTTGTCGTAATCGTGATCGGGGAGAGTGTACCTTACGGGACAATGAGATCACGACAACGACAACGATTACGACAACGAGAAGAATGAGTCCGGGTGCCCCATCCCTTGCAGCTGCATGACCCAAAAATCATCGCAAACCTGCACCCTTTTAACGATTGAGTTACTAACCATAATCTTAATCTTAATCTTAATCTTAATCTTAATCCTAATCACTTCTACAAGCTCGGCATAAAGAGACTTCTCTGCTTGAGTACCAGGACATTCATGAAAACATTGCAAACAGAAGAGGTGGTGGTGATCGGAGCCGGGGCTGCCGGGTGTTTTGGTGCGATCCGTATGGCCGAGGCCGGACTGAAGGTCCGGGTGCTGGAAAAGGGCCGGATTCCTTTGCGTAAGGTCCGTATCTCCGGAGGTGGCCGCTGCAATGTTACCCATGCCTGTTTCGATCCGGCTGCACTGATCTTGAACTACCCCCGGGGTCGCAGGGAATTGCGGGGCGCATTTCATCGCTTCCAACCCAGGGATACTGTCGAATGGTTCAGGGCCCGGGGGGTCGTTTTGAAAACAGAGCAGGACGGGCGGATGTTTCCGGTGACGGATTCTTCGGCGACCATCGTCGATTGTTTGCTTTCCGCCATGCAAGGCCTGGGAGTGGAGATCACTTATGGGGAGGGGGTAGAGGCTATCCGACGTTTACCTGATGGATCACTGGAGTTGCTGTCGGATCAGGGGCGGAGGTTTCAGGCCCGGGCCTGTCTGCTTTCCGCCGGTTCACTGTCGAATTCACCATTGTCAGAAACGTTGGAGCAGTTGGGTCACACCCTTGTCTCTCCGGTGCCCTCCCTGTTTACCTTCAAATTGCCGCAGACGGAGTGGGCTGACCTGGCCGGGGTTT
>CAZCJJ010000141.1:0-3139 GCA_964499045.1 uncultured Opitutales bacterium
CATCATTCATCATTCATCCGATCTCCGATCGTCAAAGTTTCGGCCTGATAGCGAGGAGGCTGATGGCGACGAGGAGGCCGGGGGGGCTGAAGAGGAGGAATTCGATCCAGCTATGGCTGTAGTATAAGAGGATGCCGGAGCCGGTCAGGACAAGGCAGACAAAGCCGGTGGCGCCGCCGACTTTCCAGAGGAGGAGGAGGGTTCCGCCCAGCAAAAGTAGCCCTACTATGGGCAGGCCGTACTCCGCCGCCATCTGCAGGGTGTCGGTGTGGGCGTAGTGGTAGGTCCTTGGTTGTAAGGGGGGAATCCGTCTCCTCCCTTGCATGATCCGCTCCTGCACCCTTGCGTAATTACTATAAGTCAGCTCCGGGTACTGGTACTGGTAAACCGGAAAGTAATAGCGGAAACTTCCCCCACCCCATCCGGTCCAGGGCTTGTCTTCCACCATTTCCCAGACCAACTGCGGGATGCGGATGCGAACATCTGTTCCTGCTTCAAGGCCTTCCATATCGCGCTCTGTCCGGCTGAGATTATCTTCCAACACTTGCACCACTCCGCTGACCTGCGGCCAGAAGGCGTAGGCGATGGCCGCTAATACCAGAGGGAGGACAAAGGCCACAGCGAGGCCTCTCCAGCCTTGGAAGAGTTGGGTGAACAGGATGATCGCCAGCAGCGCAACCAGGTAGAGGGTACCAAAGAGGAAGGCACCGCGGGAACCGGTGAAAACAGCGGCGATGTAGATGAAGAGCAGCAGGAAGCTGAGAAAGACCATTTTGCCCAGCCAGCCTTGTTCGCGACGGCGGAGGGTGAGGTAAAGCAGGATAGCGGGGGCGGCGAGCGAGAGGTACAGAAAGGCTCCGGCGTGGTTGCGGTAGGTGAAGGGTCCGGCAAACTGCGGGTTGGGGCTGGGATAGGTCCAGTAGATCGCTTCCGCTCCGGTGAGCTTCTGGGCGATGACGAGCAGCCCGACAGCAAAGGCGTTCAGGGCCAGTACCCAGAGGAGGAACCCGGCCGAGCGGCGGCGGGTGATGCCGACCCAAAGGGCACAGAGGAGGAGCCATGGGGCGGCCCAGTACATCAGCGCCCGCCAGGCATTCATTTGGGTGAAGGGGGTATCCATCCCCGTGGGCAACCAGGCAATGTAACTGCCTTCCGGTTTTTTCTGCAGCCACCAACTGCGCCCGTCCGCACTGGTCGCATACTCCCAACTGGTGTTGAGTGCTTGTATGCTAATATAAACGAGAAAGATCAGCCCGATCGAGAAGAGAGGGAAGCGCAGGAGGGCGGAGATCGGAGTTCGGTGGGACTGTGGAACTGTCGGACGGTCGGACTGTTGGATGGTGGGGCGAGGAAGCGTAGCTGCGTTCGTGAGAACGTGGATCGTTGGCGGTGGATTTGGAATTCGTAATTTGGAATTCGTAATTTGAAACGGGCCAGAGGGCGACGAGGAAGCAGATTGCGCAGAGGGCGAGAAGGATGCTTTGGGCCCACCAGGTCATGCTGCCGAGCAGCCACGGGGGAGCCGCCATGGCGAGCGCAGCGGTCACAGCCACCAGCTTCTCCTGCAAGCTCACGGGCGGACGCCGGTGCCGACGCGCAAGGTCAGCATGCATTTTTTTAATGGGATCCATGTCGGAGGGAAAATGGAGGAATTGGGAATTACGAATTATGAATTGGGGGAGGACGGAGAGGCAACGTGGGAATCTCACGCCAAGACGCAAAGACGCCAAGCAGATATCCTATTCTCCGCAGTTGAACCACCGATCAACACCGATAGACACTGTTGGCGCAAAATAATATTAACCACTGATGAACACCGATGAACACTGATGCAGAGAATCCGGTCAGATTGGCTAAGTCCCAGGATATTTAGGGTACCTTGAAAGACCCTTTTGTGCCAGAGCAGAAGCAATGAGTATAGATATCAGTGTCCATCAGTGATGGTCCATCAGTGGTTGAATTGCAGATTATAGGATTATTCATCCGATCTCCGAAAAAACCCACAATCTACTCCCCCTTTGCGTCTTGGCGTCTTTGCGTGAGACTCCTGCGTTGCCCCTCCGTTTTCCGCAATTCGCCATTATTCATCATTCATCCGCCATTCGCTCTATCCGAACGCCGCCTTCTGCCTTGCCAGCGGAAGAGGAGGACCTATTGCTTTTTCACATGGCACACTACTTGGTTACGGGGGCGGCTGGATTCATCGGAAGTAAAGTTGCGGAGAAGCTGATTGAGGCCGGGCATTCGGTGGTCGGCATCGATAACCTGAATGACTACTACGATGTGCGGTTGAAGGAGTACCGGCTGAAACAACTCCAAAGCCTCGCCTCATTTGAATTTGAGGCGATTGACATTGAGGATTTCAGCGCCCTGGATGCGCTCTTTCAGGCCCATGAATTCAAGGCGGTGTACAATCTGGCGGCGCGGGCAGGGGTTCGTTACAGCATGGAAAACCCTTTTGTGTATTTAAATACCAATGCTAACGGCTTGCTGAATTTGCTGGAGTGCATGCGGCACTATGCGGTCGGAAAGATCCTCCTGGCTTCGACATCCTCACTTTATGCCGGGCAGGCCATTCCCTTTTCTGAGGACCTGCCGGTCAACAAACCGATTTCCCCCTATGCCGCTTCGAAGAAAGCAGCGGAGGTGATGGCCTATACCTACCATCATTTGTACCAGATTGACGTCACTATTCTTCGTTACTTTACCGTATATGGTCCGTGCAGCCGTCCTGACATGGCCATCTTCCGTTTCATCAAATGGATTGATGAAGGGACTCCGATTACCTTGTACGGTGATGGTTCGCAGAGTCGCGATTTCACTTATGTGGATGACATTGCGACAGGGACTATCCTGGGAGAAAGGCCGCTCGGTTATGAAATCATTAATCTGGGCGGGGGTCAGCATCCGGTAACGATCAATGAAATCATCGGTATTTTGGAGAGGCTTCTAAACAAGAGGGCCAAAATAGACTATCAGCCCTTTAACAAAGCCGACATGGTTGAAACCGGAGCCGATATCCGGAAGGCAGCGAAGTTACTTCAATGGACCCCCCGCGTCAGCGTCGAAAGCGGCCTCGAGCGCACCGTTCAGTGGTACCGCGACAATCACGAATGGGCCAGAACGATTGGGGTGTGAG
>CAZCJJ010000141.1:3239-5838 GCA_964499045.1 uncultured Opitutales bacterium
ATAACCGTCCGACTGTCCGACCGATCTACGATATGCCAAAACTCCAAAACAGCGAAACCCCAAAAGAACTACAGCCTATAGCCTAAATACCTACTGCCTATAAAAAGAACACTGCCGCACCTTGGACGGGGAGGCAGGGGGTGATGCGGGGGGGGAGATTGCGGGGGGTGTAGTAGCCTTGGGTGAGGGTGGCTTCGAGGGCGGGGACCGCTTCGCGGCGGGTGAGGATCATGACGCAGCCGCCGAGGCCGGCGCCGGAGAGTTGGGCTCCAATGACGCCGGGAACCGAGGTCGCGAGGTCGGTCAGGTAGTCGATTTCCGGGGTCGAACAGGCGTAGGCCCCCGGGAGCAGGGCCAGGTCGGTTTCAGACCGGGCGAGCGCCTCAAGGCTGGCATCGGAGGTATCGAAGTAAAAGGGGCTGTGTACGCCGGGGTGTTGGAGGTCCGAACGGGCCACGCGGTCGCCGTCATGGCTGATGGCCATGGCCTGTCCGATGGCGTCGGGGTTGCCTTCGGCGAGGAGCCGGGCGAAGCGGGCACTGCGGGCACATTCGGCCAGTCCGTAGAGCACGACGCCGCGCAGGTCGTATGGGCCGATATCAGCATGGGATCCGAAAATACGTTCCACTTTGGCCAGAGCGTCGCCTTGAAAGAGGGGGCGCAAGGTCTCGCGGGTCGGCATTTCCGGCAGGAGCATGAGTGCGCGGTAGAGGTCGGAGTGGTGGACCTGGAGGCGTTCGGGGGAAAGGTCGCGCAGGTGGGTCGCCCCGGCGGCGGCGGGCCAGGATTGCTGCAGGAGCATCTGACCGATCACATAGGCCGCAATCCGGTGATTGAAAGCGTCTTTTGCCCCGGCACTTTTCTGTGCCTTGATCGCGCTGTCCGCGACGACCAGACAAAGCTCCGGCGGCATGGGGGCCTGGCCTTTCAACTGGAAGGGAAAGAAGCCGAGGTGGCAGATGGCTCCGATTTCACCGACGCGGATGGCGGCATGATCGCCGTTTCCTCCCCGGGAACCGACAAACCACTCCCCTTCCCCGCACAGGTCGATGAAGTCCGCCAGCTCCACATCCATGTCATTGAGGGCAATGGCGGCCAAAGCAAAGGCGACGACGAGAGAGGAACTGGAAGACAGGCCCGCTCCCATCGGGATATTACTGTCCACCACACAGTCCATTCCCCGAAGACGGGCATGGACGGATTCGTGCTGGAGACGCAGAAGGGGAGCCCGCGCATAGTGGCTCCAGTCGCCCGGTGCTTCCTGCAAGACCTGGCGTACGGTGGCGGAATCGATAAACTCCAGCCAGTCATCCCAGGAGGTGTGTTCCAGCAGGTCGCGGATGCGGAACTCCCGGTCGGGGAATTCCGGTTTACGGTTGTGCAAGGTAATCACGTCATCCTCGCGCGGCGCAGCCACCACCACGGATTCACGGCTGATGGCCATGACATTGACATCTCCACCACGGTGTTCGACATGGCGGCCCATCAGGTTGATCCGTCCGGGGGCACGGCAGATAATAATAGGACGTTCCGATCCGAAAACCGTGATAAACTCGCGCAGGGTGCCGAGGATCTGGGTGTGCTGGATCCGGATTGTGTCCGGATGGTCCCCGTAAATCGTCTGCAGGAGAGTTTCGGCATCAGGACTTTCCAGCCGCCGCAACCACTCCCCGGCAGGCTTAAGGTAGCGTGAAGCTTCAGCCCTTCGACCTTGCTCAGGGTTTTCAACGAGCGTCTCCCCTTCCTTGGACAGAAAACGGACCCGGCCTGCTTTTTCGCGGCGGGCAAAGACTTCTTCGACGGCAAGGAGTTCAGCCGGGGTGTTGAAGGCCATGACCTTCTCCTTGTCTTCCACATCGAGGTAGTCGACGTTTTCACCGGCGGAGCGCAGGAGGCCCACGGTGTCGGTGAGGTAAAGTTCTCCCTGCTGGTTATTGGGACGCAACTGCCGGAGAGAGGACCAGAGTGCGGCGAAGTCATAGAGGTACAGCGAGGCGTTGTTGCGGGCTTCGAGGGAATCGATGGCCGCGCTGTCAAGGAGGCGTCCGCCGACCGCGATGGGTTCGCCGCTTTCGCGCAGATGGAGGAGGTCCTTTTTTTCGACAATGCCTAGGGTACGGCCTTCTCCCTCCAGCAGCACCCGTCCGGCATCCGCGCGTCCGGAGAAAGGCAGGGTGACGAGGGTCAGTTGGGATGTATCCGATTCGGCGCGGGCCACAAGGTCCCGGATGACGGACGGGTCCACGACTTTATCTCCCATGGTGATAAGCACTTTGCCGGTGTAGCCGGATTCAGCCAGACTCCGGCAGGCCAGGTGGGTGGCATGGCCGGTACCGAGGGCTTCTTTCTGGAAAACGAAGGTAACGTCCGGGTGTTCTTCGGCGACCGTGGCCATGACGTTTTCCGCCATCTGGCCAACAACCACGATGAAGCGGCGCAGCCCGGCCCGTTTGTAGGTGTCGAGCGCCCGCACAATGGCAGGCCGTCCGTGAATGGGAAAGCAAACCTTATGGGTTCCGGTGGTCCCCATTCGTTTGCCTTGCCCGGCAGCAAGGATGATAGTGGTTATAGGAGGCATGGGACGGTGGGACTGTTGGAC
>CAZCJJ010000141.1:5938-8051 GCA_964499045.1 uncultured Opitutales bacterium
CCGTCGGACTGTCAGACTGTCGGACCGTCTGACTGTCAGACGGTATAACCGGCCCCTACGCCCGGTAGTATTTCACCGGGGGTTTGCGGATGCAGTTGCGGGTGTCGACGAGGGGGGCGCGGTAGGCGGTGAAGTCATAGTCCTTGTAGTCTTCGTGGTGGGTGGCGAGGAGGATGCAGTCGTAGTCGTCAGAGACGGGGACCGACTGTCTTCCCGCATACCGGGCGTGTTCGCGGGTCATGCGGATTTCCGGGACATAGGGGTCGTTGTAATCGACTGTGGCCCCGCGTTGTTCCAGTTTTTCCATCAGGACATAACTGGGGGATTCCCGTTCGTCATCGACATTCGGTTTGTAGGCCAGGCCTAGGATGAGGATCCGCGAGCCTTTGATGGCCTTGCCTTCCTCGTTGAGGGCTTCGGCCACGCGGTTGACCACATAGTCCGGCATGGCGGTGTTGATTTCACCGGCCAGCTCGATGAAGCGGGTGTGCTGCTCGTATTCCCGGGCCTTCCAGGTGAGGTAGAAGGGGTCGATCGGGATACAGTGTCCGCCGAGACCCGGGCCGGGATAAAAAGGCATGTAGCCGAAGGGCTTGGTCGAAGCGGCACCGATGACGTCCCAGACGTTGATGTCCATTTTGTGGAAGACCACCTTCAGCTCATTGACGAGGGCAATGTTGACCGAGCGGAAGATGTTTTCGGTCAGTTTGGTCGCCTCCGCCACCCGACAGGAACTGACGGGATGGACGCTGTCAAGGGCCAGCGAATAAAGCTCCACGCAACGTTCCAGGCAGCCGTGGCTGTAGCCGCCCATGACCTTGGGTATGGTTTTGACGGAATGATCTTTGCGGCCCGGATCCTCGCGTTCCGGGGAAAAAGCAAGGTGGAAACCCTCGCCGGCTTTGAGCCCACTCCCCTCCTCCAGCACCTGCCGCAAGTCCGTGTCGGTGGTCCCGGGATAGGTGGTAGATTCGAGCACAATCAATTTCGGCCGGGCAGCCCCCTCCCCCGTAACCGCGCTCGCCTGCCCTGAGCTAGTCGAATGGGTAAGAGCGTGCTTCCCCAGATACGGCGCGATGGCGCGTCCGGATTCAAGGACATAGGAAATGTCCGGTTCGCGGTGTTTACTAAGCGGGGTGGGCACGCAGATGAGCACGGCCTCCACTTCGCCGACGCGGGAGTAATCGGTCGAGGCTTCGAGCAGGCCCTCATCCCGCATGCGGCGGATGGTATCCGCTTCGATATGGCGGATATAACTCCGCCCGGCGTTAATGGCCTCCACTTTGGCCGGATCAACATCCAGCCCGAGAACGGAGACCCCTGATTCAGCAAAACGCAGCCCCAGCGGGAGGCCAACGTAGCCAAGTCCAATAATAGCGATTTTAGTCATAGCAAGAGATCGAAGTTTGAAGATCGGATATCGGATGGTGGATGGCGGGGAGGCAAGGCGGGAATCTCGCGCCAAGACGCGAAGACGCAAAGTAAGTAGGCTGAAGCTTTAGCCCTTCGACAAGCTCAGGATCTTTGACGAGGCTTTTTCTCCTTGGCGTCTTGCCTGCCCTGAGCGGGTCGAAGGGTCGAAGGGGCGAAGGGGCGTAAGATTCCCACATTGCCTCTCCGTCCCCCCCCCATTCATAATTCGTAATTCATAATTCGTAATTCAAAATTCCCCGATCTTCGAAACCCCCTGGTCCCGGCGTAGGCTGCCGCACCTGGCGTGCAGGTGGGCGCGCGGGTATGGGCGATAGTGTTGACTGTGGTTTCCCATACGGGAAAAAAGCAGCAGACAGGGATTCTCCCTAGTCTGATGAGCGAAAAGACAGGACCCTGGCAGCTTTGTTCGATTTGTTCAATATTTTTTGAACAAAGAGGAATCCGGAGATCGAAATTCGAATATCGGATGAATGGAGACGGAGAGGCACCGTAGGCATCTCACGCCAAGACGCAAAGACGCAAAGAGTTGGGAGGCTGTAGCTGTTTAGGCTATAGGAGGGAGTCGGATAGACCGTTTAACCCGCATATCTCAACGGCTTGTTGGCGAAGGTTCTATTCTATTGAAAAACAATGACATGAAGGTTTTAGCAGAAGACAGAGTGTTTGACCGGATTCGCCA
>CAZCJJ010000142.1:0-7956 GCA_964499045.1 uncultured Opitutales bacterium
CTAGCCTATCGGACAGATTCTCTGCATCAGTGTTCATCGGTGTCCATCAGTGGTTAATATGATTCCTCGCCAACATGTCTGCTGTAGCACTGTCCTACGATTCGGCTGCCAGTCTTGGACGAAGGCTATTCTTTGCGCCTCAGCATCTTTGCGTGAGACATTTCCCGAAGTTAGGCAACAACCTATGTTCTTCGTCTGGGGCGAGAGACAAGAAACAGGATACTTGCGGCCAGAATGATCACCGCACCTGCCGGGTAAAGCCACAGCCCAAACCCACCATCCTTTTCCGAAACAAGTGATTCGGGATTAGCTCCTGTGTCTTCTGCAACTGGCCCCAGGCCTCCTTGCTGAGGCTGATTCTGGCCAGAATCAGTCCTTTCCTGCTCCACCCTTTCACGAATCGGCTCAGCTTCCGGCATATCCACCGCAGATCTATTGGAGGCATCGTCCAACATCGACTGCCTGATGAGCCACGCCTTTTGGCGATTCTCATGGTTCTGCATTGAGGAGTCTCTTAAGCGCATCCCTATTTTCATTTCTTCCTCCAGAACAGCATCTGATTCCACATCATCCCTGATTTCATTGCCCAAGTAGTAATGCAAATACTCCATAGCTTCATCCGAGGGATGTTTTGCAATTGCCACCAGAACTTCACTTTGTGCCGTTATCCGTGTCTCTGTTCGGGGATCTGTTAGGATTCTTAAACGGTTTGGCATCGATCTGTCTTTCCAGAAATCATGCTGTGTACGCTGGATCAGAAAACCCAAGGACTCCTCATTTCCGTAATAGGCTATACCCCAGTAAATCCTCGTTAAATATCCTAATGCATTATCATCCTGGACATCGGATTCATACCGAATTGCCAGTTCCATTAAGTAATCCAAATCAGCCTTATTCTGCCTCACAGATGAGAGCATACCAAACACATGAATTGCACGGGCACGGTCATGCCACTGATTTTTCTCGTCCTCGAAATAGCCTTTTAAATGAACAGGCGTATTCTCTTTCGACATCAGAACATAGTAACCGTGTGTTCCCAGTTGAAGCAAACTTTCCTCCATACCTCTTCTCTGAGACCTTTCCAAGTAGGCTTCGAGATCATCATAGACGTCACACCAAAGGTGAGTGGACAATAGAATTAATAAAGGGAGTATCCGAATTAGTATCATCTTATTTGATTAGAAATAGTATTTTCTCCTCCTCACGAACATCACTCCCCCTGATCAATGAAGGATCGCAGCCATCACCCACCATCAGATGTCCATCGACGCAAACGTGGTCGATTCCACCGAAGGCATGCAGCCACTCATGGGCGATAACGTCGCTATTCGCATTATTGGCCGCAATGGCCATGACTCTATCACCAGGCCAGGCAAATCCACCTGACTCCGCAATATTTAAAACTAAGTATACATTTATTTCATTATCTCTTATATAGCTTAGTATCTCATTCCTCTCACTCTGCGCTACACCAACATTCAGCCATCCAGTATGATTCGGATTGTCGTCTTTGGGTTTCATTTCATCTTTCATGCGGAAGACAACGGGGACCATGACGTCGGCGGTGCCGGCTAGGTGGTCGCGGTCGCGGCGGACGATATTGGCGCCTTGGAGGTAGCCTTGCATCTTGTGTCTGGCAAAGCCCTCGTCGAGACCACCGTGGGACTGAACGGTCAAGTCCAGAACACGGTTCTCGAGGATACTCATATTTACAGAATCCCGGAATATTTCGACCCCGTTTCCACCCCGGACGATGAGCCGGATTTCCAGGTTATTGGAGGGCTTCAGGCCCTCCACATAAAACGCCACGTCATCCTCAAGACAGCCGAAGAGAGCATTCGCGGGGTCCGGCTGGTCGAGACTCATGAGGAGAGGGAGCACCAAGCCGGGAATGTATTGTTGCGCAAGATCGTCCCTAAAGAAGCGAACTGCCGTGTTGTCCGAGGTTGTCAGCTCCAAACTGCCTCCACTGAAGCCCCCTTCCACTTTGCGTACGACAATTCTGGCCACATCCCCATCAAACATACTAAGCATGTTGTTGTCATTATCTTTTGGATAACTTCCGCTAAAAATACTCTTATTTTCATCATTATCATCGTTAACCGGAATATGGAGTTTTTCAGGGTTCTTTTTATCGATTTCCGCAACCAGAGGTGGATAGGTGGCCCCGGCATCGAGCATGGCCTGACTCAAGCGCCGTCCGGCCTCATGGGCAACCAGTGTCACTTGCACAACGGCCAGCTTATGCTCCACTTCGAAGGTGCCTCCGGACATCTGACGGGTGACCTTGATTGTCACCTGCCCCGGCGAGAGGCCTTCCACGCGGAAGCCCAGCCCGTGTCCATAGCCGGAATAGGATGACAGGATCCAGGACCTGAAGGGTGATTCCGGCGCAAGGATTCCGCCCAACAGATTGCTACCAGTCGGCACCGTGATCCAGTCCGAGGCGTTGGGATTACTCATGGAGGGGTTGCTCACGGCGATCAGCCGTACCGACCCGGAACCGGAAACCGAGAGGTTCAGGCTGCCCTCCGGGTCTTCTTCCCCGAGTTCAAAGGAGTCGGGTAGCATGAACTGAACAGTGCCATGGTTATAGAGCGCGAAGTGTGAGCCATTTGCATGAATGGGAGACGCGTCGGTGTTATCCGGATTCGCTTTTCCTTCCTTGTATTCGTTGTTAACGCGAATCGCGGCGGAGCCGCTGGAGCTGGCGAGATAGAGCTTCGGTGTGACGGTGCCGTATGTGGAAGGAACGTTGGCCGTGTAAACAGAGGTATAGAGGGGCTCCCCGGTTCCGTTAAGAACAACCTGCCGCATATTCCGGTACTCCGCCGAAGGAGCTTCCGTCTCGCCGTAATCAGCCTCCGGTTGAAAATGATCATACCAGCGGAGGCGGTAGCGGTTATAGGGGGTCGTACTGCCGATATGAAAGCGGTATTCAAGACGGGCGACTTGAATACCGTCCGGATCATAACGCAGGCGCTGGGCCCGGGCAGGCCACAGGCTACTCTGAGTCGTGGTATCGAATGGACCGGCAACGATACGCTGCCCCCATTCCGGAGTATCCTCAATCCCATTCATGTGCTCCGTCGCCAGGGAAATCCGGAGGTCATGCGTTATTTCATCAAGCAATGCTTCTTCATGGACAAAACTCCCATCTCTACTGTTACTCCAGCTCCATCCAGCCCCTGTATTGACCCCCGAGTCCGCATCTGAATAGGAATAGCTTTCCCGGGACAGAGTCGGTTCCACTTCAATGACAGGGGTTCCCGCATTGGAAGGCAGCTCCAGATAGGGGTCTCCATCCTCCACCTCATAGGGCTCGCTGTATTCACCTGTAGTGGTGCTACCTTCCCCGTGGAAAGTTCCGTCGGCTTGCCAGGATCCTTCCATTTCCGACGTTACACTATATGAGTATGATGTTCCCTCCCCTGAACTGCCATACGTTTCCACATATTGCTCCGAGACTGTGCCGGAATCGGCCCACTCACTCTCCGTTTCCGGATCGTAGTACACATAATGGGTCCTCAGGTAGTTTACGCTAATATTATGGTCATAGTTGATTGAGTCGTAATAAGGGCCCTCAAGGGTTTGTTGTTCATATAAATATTCATGACTTCGGGTGATACGCAGCTCCTTGTATGCATAGTATCTGGGCTCCTCGTCAGGTGGGGTGACAAACTCCGGATACCCCCTCAGATCCTGTCCGGCCACAGCCCGGTAATGTGTCGCTGGACTTGTCTCAATGATGTCTCCAACGCTTACCGGAAGAGGACTACTCATAGCGGACTTCGCACCTGTCCCTGCTTCGGCCACGATCCGGTAGTTCAGGCTCAGACCGCGATCCGGTGGCAGACTGAACCCGGCATCCCGGAGGGCGGTGGACGAGGTGGCTCCGATCATCAGGCCATTCCGGTAAACGAGGTAGCGGCTGATTCCGGCTTCATGAGATGAAGGACTCCAGGTGATGTCCACGTGGCCGAGGGTTCGTTCAACCAGTTGAAGCCCTCCGGGTGCCGGCGGCAATGACTGTGCCTGCGCCACCTCCTTGTTGGTTTGGGTCCCTATGCCAAAAAGTGCGTCCGCATCCACCGCAAGGGTGCCGTAGTGATGTAATTTCCACCAAGCAGCCAAGCCATCGCTGTTGTTTTCCAGCAGGGACGGCAGCATGACATAGAGGGAAGCCACCTGGGCATCCGTCAAAGCACGGTTATAAATTCTGACATCGGAGAAATGGCCATGACTGCTCCAGTGCTCCGGGCCCCCGTTCCGAAAACCGAGAGACCATGGCTGTACAGTGGCAGACGGGGGAAGAGCGGGATCGATTGCCGTCGTGTCCACGGGTTGTCCATCAACGTACAGACGCAATACCCCCGCATCATAATCGACAACCTGTGTCAGGTGGTACCAGCGTTCCCGGTTTTCGTAGGCGGGGGATTGGCTCTCGCACACCACATCGCCCCCCGCTCCAGCCTGATGCAGGACAGCATAAAAGCGGCCGTCCGACCGCATTTGCAGGCCAAAGCGGTCGTCGCTGACAAGCAGTCCAAAGGTCTGCTGCGACTCAAATTCGCCCGGTGTCCAGGCGGCTTTGAACCAGAGGGACAAGGTGTGGCTCCCGGCAGCCAGCGTCTGCAGCGCCCCAACATCAGGCAGCCCCACCCCGGAAGAACTGCCGTTGACCCAGAGTGCGGGAATACCGTCCTCCTCAGCAAAGGCGACATTCTCCTCGGACAGTTGGCCATCCAGCCGGTTGCCTGATTCGTCGGACACGGTCCCCTCTGTCGCTGCGGTCAGCGGATAATAAACAAGCATCCCGAACCAGGCATCGTAGAATGCCTGCCAAGTGAGTACAGGGTTCCCGGACGTACTTTCTCCGTCTAGTGGACTTTGAGGATCGAGATTAAAGAGGAGTTTCCAGCCGACCGGAAAACCGTCCCCCATCAAGTCGGTCTGCATGATTTCGGAAAAGAGGTCATCCGTGAGAGCCAGACGGTAAAACACTGGTTCCGTCAACTCGGCGGCAATCTGCCATTGTGAAGACATGTCCGCCCCCGCATGGAAGTAAGGCGTTACAGTATCCCAGGCATGCAGATCGCCTGACTGACGCAGGAAATAATAGTAGCCGGACCGCCCCCACCAGGAGAGGGTGAATATCTGGTCATTCTGATTGTAGTTCAGAACGGGGCATTCAAGAGCGTCCCCGGCGGCCTGAGCCGCTGGGGGAACCGTTGGAGCAAGGGCTGCCAAACTGAGTAGGAAAGGCAGCCATTTCACAGGGAGATACATCGGGAGAAGGTATTGGGAGTGTTGAATTTGGGAAGATACGACCTTATTGAATGAAGCCTTTTGTATTGATATGCGCTACACAGTCAACAAAAAAACTTCACAGTGTACTTATTAGTATGCAACCCGAAGTCCAGCCGCCCCCCAAGACTAAGGCATTAATTGAGGCTACCACTCGCTTAAAAAAACCTAATAGGTTTCCTGATTTGGTTGAAATACTGCTAATGTCGTGCGTAATAGGTTCCCAACTATGAGTAATAAGCCGTTTATCTACCAGAAGCCGTTTCCTGTAGGGAAAGACACAACGGAGTACCGCCTCCTGAGTAAAGAGCATGTCGCTTTAAGTGAATTTGAGGGCAAACCGATGCTCAAAGTGGCTCCGGAAGCACTAACACTTCTGGCAAATCAGGCAACAAAGGACATTTCATTCATGCTGCGCCCGGCGCACCTCGCCCAAGTGGCGGCGATCCTCGATGATCCGGAGGCCAGCAACAATGACCGCTATGTCGCCCTTTCGATGCTGCGCAACGCCGAGGTATCCTCGCGGGGCATCCTTCCTTTTTGCCAGGATACCGGCACCGCCACTATTGTGGCCAAGAAAGGCCAACAGGTCTGGACCGGCGGTGGAGATGAGGAAGCGCTTTCAAAGGGGATCCACAAAACCTACACGGAGGAAAACCTGCGCTATTCGCAGACCGTTCCGCTGGATATGTATAAGGAGATCAACTCCGGGACCAACCTTCCGGCCCAGATCGACATCATGGCCACAGACGGTATGGCATACGAGTTTCTCTTCGTTGCGAAGGGAGGCGGTTCGGCCAACAAAACCTATCTTTTTCAGGAAACCAAAGCCCTGCTCAACCCAAAGAGCCTGAAGCAATTCCTGATCGAAAAGATGAAGAGCCTCGGCACGGCCGCCTGCCCCCCCTACCACCTGGCCTTTGTCATCGGCGGCACTTCCGCCGAAACCTGCCTCAAGACGGTCAAACTGGCCTCCACCAAGTATTACGACGCACTCCCCACAGAGGGCAACGAGCACGGTCAGGCCTTTCGCGATGTTGAGCTGGAAAAGGAGATGCTGCTCGAAGCGCAGAAAAGCGGCATTGGTGCCCAGTTTGGCGGCAAATATTTTGCCCTGGACGTGCGGATCATCCGCCTGCCCCGACACGGAGCCTCCTGCCCGGTCGGTATGGCCGTATCCTGCTCCGCCGACCGCCAGGCCAAGGCCCGCATTGACAGAGAGGGTATTT
The DNA here is from genome assembly GCA_964499045.1 of uncultured Opitutales bacterium. GTDB lineage: Bacteria > Verrucomicrobiota > Verrucomicrobiia > Opitutales > CAZCJJ01 > CAZCJJ01. Next base: position 6,537 of record CAZCJJ010000142.1, read on the forward strand.
GGCTGGAAAAACTGGAGGAGACCCCGTCCCGTTTCATTCCGGAAAAGTACCGCAAACAAACCACCGTCGGTGCGGTCAAGGTCGACCTCAATCGACCCATGCCGGAAATCCTCAAGGAATTGTCCAAATACCCGATTACCACCCAGCTCTCCCTCACCGGAACGATTGTGGTGGCCCGGGATATTGCCCATTCGAAACTCAAGGAACTGATCGACGAGGGCAAAGACCTGCCGGAGTACGTGAAAAAACATCCGATCTACTACGCCGGCCCGGCCAAGACCCCGAAGGGGATGGCCTCGGGCTCCTTTGGCCCCACCACGGCAGGGCGGATGGACTCCTATGTGGACCTTTTCCAGTCCAAGGGTGGTTCAATGATCATGATCGCCAAGGGCAACCGCAGCCAGGCAGTCACCGATGCCTGCCAGAAATACGGCGGTTTTTACCTCGGCTCGGTCGGAGGCCCCGCCGCCATCCTCGCTCAGGACAATATCCGCAAGGTCGAGTTGCTGGAGTATCCGGAGCTTGGTATGGAAGCCATCTGGAAAATCGAGGTGGAAGACTTCCCGGCCTTCATTCTTGTCGATGACAAGGGCAACGACTTCTTCCGCAAAATCAACGAATGCGGCCAGTGTCAGGGGGGATGAGCATGAATCCACTCCCCGAAGTCATTCTACAGGCTTGGGAGAAACGCGAACCCATCTGCATTCTCGCCACCGTCGATCAAAACGGCCACCCCAACGTGATCTACGTCGGGGTGGTCGGCCGTTTCGATGAATCGACTTTCTTTGTCGCCAACAATGCTTTCCAGAAGACAAAACAGAACATCCTGAACGGTAGCAAGGCCGCCCTCCTCTTCATGACAAAAGAGCGGAAAGCCTATCAACTCAAAGGATCCATCGTTCTGGAAGACAAGGGACCTGTCTTCGACGCGATGAAGGCAATGAACCCGCCGCAGTACCCCGGCCACTCCGCCGCCGTCCTCCGGGTCGAGGAAGCCTATTCAGGCGCGGAACGCCTGGCCTGAGGTGGTCGTCAACGTTGTTCACGGACAAAAAATGAATACTGTTGCGCTATTCTCAGACAAACAAATGCTCCCAGGTTTGCATGTGACACTGTTATCATTGCTTCGGGCATTGAGTCCAGAACAGGGCACTAAAACTAAAATAGTGCTTTTTCTCGATAATGTTCCGCAGCGTGAACAAGACCTGTTACGAAAGACCCACCAGACTTGCCACAAGGATACTGGCTTGCCAAGGCGTAGAGTAGAGCGGAGGACAAAAAATGTTCGATAACGGCCCGGCTCCCGGTGCAAGCACCTGTACGCCGAGGCAGTCTCCGTTTCCTCGCTCCGCTCGGAACGGAGACTGGAGCCGCCTGCCGGAGTCGAACCGGCGACCCTCTCATTACGAATGAGATGCTC
>CAZCJJ010000143.1:0-7645 GCA_964499045.1 uncultured Opitutales bacterium
GGGGGTCCCATCTTCGCTAGTAAACGGCTTGAAGGCGGGACTCCAACAGGGAATGTTTCTGGCAGGCTCTCAGATGAAATGCACCTGCCAAGTAAAAGATGTCATCATGAAACCTTTTAATACTTTGAAGATGGCCCGGGTCTGGGTCGGACTGGTTTTGCTGGCTCCGGTCTTCGCGCAGGGGGCGGAGGTTTATGTCGAAGGAGTTACCCGACCTTACCGTGAGGCGATACTGAGTGCGGCGGTTCCGGGGATTATTGCGGCTCTTCCGGTCAAGGAGGGAGAGCCGGTGCAAGAAGGTACGGCAGTGGTGGAGTTGCGCCGGGAGCAGGAAGCGTTGGAGCTGAAACGGCGCACCCTGCTTTATGAAAACCAGTCGGAGTTGCAGGCCGCGGAGGCCCGGGTGGCGACTGGCTTGACCGAATATGAATCCACCCTAAAGGTCTTTGAATCCACCGGATCGGTCAGTCGGGAAGAGTTGGACCGTAAGAAACTGCAATACGATTTGGCTTTGGCTGAGCAGCTGTTGGCCCGGATGAACAAGGAGCGTGAGCGGCTGGAAATGGCGATGGCGGAGGAAGCGCTTGAGCGCCGCCTGGTTCGCTCCCCCCTTGACGGAGTGGTTGCGGGCATCCTGATCGAAGTGGGTGAAGGCTGCGAAGTGCGTCAACCGTTGATCCTGGTGGTGGATACCAGGAAGCTTCTTTTTCAGGCCAATTTGGAGGCCCGGCAGTTGGCCCGGTTTCAACCGGAACAACGCGTGGTGTTGGAAATTGAGCACGGCGACGGCATATTGCCCGTCGAGGGTGTGGTTGAATTCGTTTCACCGGTGGTGGACCGGGCCAGTGGCCTGGGCACCTTGAAAGTGAGGATTCCCAATGAGCAGGGCCTGTTTTGGGCTGGGGTCGGCGGGCGCATCCTTATTCCGGAATCCTCGCCAATCAATCCATGAATGAAGAGAGCGGAGTGACATTGGAAGCGGAGGTGAAAACAATATCGCCTCTGGAGGAGTTGCTAGATTTTTCCGGCAGCCCGGCAGCATTTTGGGCCCAATTGATCGAATATCTGGCGGGGTTGACCGGCGCGCGCGGGGGGCTGACTGCGGTGCGCAGTGATGATGGCTCATGGCGTCAGGTTGCTTTCTGGCCTGCGGGTGGCGTCGGGGAATCCGGGTTGCGCCGCGCTGCGGCGGGGGTAGCGGACCGCATTGTCGGGCAAGGTGTTTTGGCTTGTGACCTGGCCTTGGATGGTTTTCGCGGGGAAGGGCTCCTGTTGGGTGTGCGTTTGCCGCAGGAAGAGGGGGTGCCCGAGGCGGTATTGGTTTTGCACCGGGAAGGACGTTTGCGTGAGCCCGAGCTTGGGCATCAACTCAATCTCTTGCGCCATAGCGTAACGATTGTATCGGTCTTTCGTTGCCGCAGTCGTTTGCAGGAAGTGGCCGGGGAGGCCGGACGTTTTGGTGCCGTGCTTGACCTGCTCGCCGTGCTGCGCGGGGAGCGCCGCTTTGTTGCCGGAGCCATGCGATTTTGCAATGAACTCGCGGGACGCTATAGCTGTGACCGGGTATCCCTGGGCTGGCTTAAAGGCGATTACGTGCGTCTGATTGCGGTAAGTCATGCGGAAAATTTTGAAAAGCGCATGGAGGCCGTACGGAGGATGGAGACTGCGATGGAAGAGGCCCTGGACCAGGACGAGGAAATCCTCTGGCCTGCGCCTCCGGATGCCGGAACGGTCACCCGCGAGCATGAGGCCCTTGCGCGGGAGCAGGGCGCGCGTTACGTGGTTTCGGTTCCGGTCCGCAAGGACGGTGAGCCGGTGGGTGTTTTTACCTGTGAACGTTCGAGCCCCTTCAGCGTTATGGATCTCGGTTTTATGAGACTGATTGCGGATCAAGCGGGTCCGCTGCTGTCGGATCTGCAGGAACGGGATGGCTGGTTTGGCCTGCGTTGGTGGCGCAGTGTGAAGACCCGTTTGGGTCAGTTGATGGAGCCCCGTCATGTCGGGTTGAAGCTGGTGGCGATTCTTTCCGTTGTCGCTCTCGCAGTGTTTTTCTTTCTGCCCGTTCCCTTTCGCGTGCAAAGCTCCTTTATCCTGAAGGCGGATAAGGCGGTGTATGTACCGGCCCCCTTTGACGGTTATCTGGCGGAAGTTTTGACGCAACCCGGAGACACGGTGGAGGCAGGCTCACTGTTGTTGCGGCTGGACACGCGGGAACTTTTGCTGGAGGAGGCCTCGGCGCAGGCGGACCATGACCGTTTCCGTCGCGAGGCGGAAAAAGCCAGGGCGGAAAATCAGTTGGCGGCGATGCGGATTGCCTCGGCTCAGGCTGATCAGGCGAAGGTGCGTTTGGACCTGGCCCGGCACCGCATCGAGCGGGCGGCGATCGAAGCCCCCTTCCCGGGTGTGGTGGTGGAAGGTGATTTGCGGGAGCGGATTGGAGCACCCCTGCGGCAAGGGGATCTGCTGCTCCGGGTGGCGAGTCTGGAGGAACTTTCGATTCAGATTGAGATCGATCAGCGCGACGTGCAGGAAGTACGCACGGGAACCAAGGTCTTGCTCGGGTTTGCCGGGCGGCCCCATGAGCGGGTTCCGGCTATTCTGGAACGGATTGAACCTCAGGCACAGGTGCGTGACGGGAAGAATCTTTTCATCGCCCACTGCCAGTTACTCTCAGCGCCGGAGCCCTGGATGCGCCCGGGGATGACCGGAGTCAGCAAAATTGAAGCGGGGCGGCGTTCTGCCGCCTGGATTGTGAGCCGCCGCACGATTGATTTCCTGCGGATGAATCTTTGGTGGTAAAGGAGAACAGCGATGTCCGGAAACGAAGGCACCTTCAGTGAATCCTGGTACCGTATCCGTGACCGGAAAGTTGCCCTGCGCCCCCATGTCCGGATCCACCGTCAAATGTACCGTGGGGAATCTTGGCATGTGCTCCATGACCCTTTTGGCCACCAGTTTTTCCGTCTGCGACCTGCAGTCTATGAGTTTGTTTCCCGGCTCCGGGCGGACCGTACCGTCGGGGAGGTATGGGAAGCCTGTCTGCGGCGTTTTCCCGATGACGCACCGGGGCAGCAAGAGGTGATCCAGTTGTTGGCCCAACTCTTTCATGCCAACCTGATCCAGTCCGACAGTGCCGCTGACAGTGTGAAGTTGTTTGACCGCTACCGTAAGCGCAAGCGCAAGGAAGTGGGGAAGCGTATCCTGACCATTATGTTTGCGCGCTTTCATTTGATTGATCCCGACCGTTTTCTTGTGCGCATGCTGCCGCTGGTGCGCCCACTGATGGGCTGGCTGGGTTGGACGATCTGGACAGTGGTGGTGCTTCTTGGCTTGAAGGCTGTTGCGGACAATGCCGGTGAGTTTGCCGGGCGGGTCCAAGGGGTCCTGGCTCCGGGAAATCTTGCCTTGTTGTATATCTCCCTTGTGTTCCTGAAGACTTTGCATGAGTTCGGGCATGCCTTTGTCTGCCGCCGCTATGGGGGCGAAGTGCATGACATGGGGGTCATGCTGCTGGTGTTTACGCCTTTGCCTTATGTGAACGCAACGGCGGCTTGGGCCTTCCGTGAACGTTGGAAACGTGTACTGGTCGGAGCCTCGGGTATGATTGTGGAAGTCTTTGTCGCCGCCATCGCAGCGGTGGTGTGGGCCGCAACTGGACCCGGTACGGTCAATGCGCTGGCCTACAATATGGTGCTGGTGGCTTCGGTCTCGACCCTTGTTTTCAATGCCAATCCGCTGCTGCGCTTTGACGGTTATTATATTCTATCGGATTTGCTGGATGTCCCGAATTTACACCAGCGGGCCGGGCAGGCCTGGCGCCACTGGGTGGAGCGGAGTCTGTTCGGGATGCGGGAGTCGGTTGCCGTGGAAAGCCCGTCCTCCACGCGTTCCGGCAACGCCGGCCTCGCTGTTTTTGGAGCGATGGCCTTTGTTTACCGCATCTTTGTTTTTGGCGGGATTCTGTTGTTTGTCGGAAACCGCTTTCTTCTCCTTGGCATCATCATGGCGGTATTTTGTATCGCGGCCTGGGGAATCGCACCGCTGGTCAAACTGGCCCGCTATCTGGCGGGCAGCCCTTCTTTGTTCCGGGTTCGTGCCCGCGCGGTGGCGGTGGTTCTCGGGCTGGCGATTGCGGTGATTCTCTTGCTTGGTGTGATACCCTTCCGGGTCGCTGTGTTGGCACCGGGCATCGTCAAGGCACAGGATCAGAGTGTGGTTTCGGCGGAAGCTTCCGGGAATCTGGCCGAGATCCTAACTCCCCCGGGAACCTGGGTGGAGGCGGAAACACCGCTTGTGCGTCTGGAAGCCCCGGAACTGGAATACGCGATTGCCGCCGCCCGCGCCCAGTTGGAGGAGGTGCAGGCCCGCTTGCGCGACGCGAGGGAGAGCCAACCGGCGAATTTGCAGCCGCTGTCCAGTGCGCTGGCAGAGTCACGTTCCCGCCTGGAAGAGCTGGAACACCGTCGCAGTTCGCTCATCGTACGTGCCCGCCATGCGGGACTATGGTCATCCCCTTCGCTGGAGGGGGCCTATGGTTCCTGGTTTGAAAGAGGGCAAGGCATGGGCACTGTGACCGATCCCGGGATTGTGCTGTTTCACGCGGTTATTCCGCAGACGGATGCCTCGCGCCTGTTTGGTGAGCCGGTTCTGCGCTCGTCCGTGCGACTGCGGGGCGAGTCGGGAGTGAGCCTTGCGGTGGAGCGGATGGAAGTGGTGCCGGGCGAACGCAGCACCCTTCCCGGCATGGCCCTTGGCTGGCAGGGCGGTGGCGAAGTTGCGGTGGATGTTCAGGATACCTCCGGGCTTCGCACAACCGAACCTTTCTACGAATTGCGGGCCTGGTTGCGGGATGACAACCGGGCGGCCCTTTATCACGGGCGCACCGGCCGCATGGTCTTTGTTTTCAAATCCGAACCCCTGCTGGAGCAATGGCTGCGCAAATTAAGACAACTGATGCAGAAGCGTTATCAGCTCTGATGCTGCCAACGCGTGATGCCCGGCGAACGTCTCACCGCAAGGTGGAGGATCCGCCGCGCGGTCTGGATGCGTCGCTCGCGGGGTTGCTTGGTCGCTGGGCACGGCGGGCCTCCGTTTTACAGGATCTGATGCACGAAGCGGAGATCATTGCCGCACAGCGTGGTCAGTGGAAGGATTTGTCCGATGCCCGGCTGCGTGAACGGATGCTAGTGTTGCGTGGCTATTTCCGGCGGGGCGGGCGTTTGCTTGACGGCGAGGTGGAGCAAGCGGCCTTGGCGGCGGTTCGCGAAATCGCTTTTCGCCGGGTCGGGTTGGAGCCCTTCCCGGTGCAACTGGCAGGGGCCTTGGCCTTGCGGCGCGGGTTTCTCGCCGAAATGGCGACGGGGGAGGGGAAGACACTCACCGCTGCTCTGGCGGCGGTTTTGGCCGGATGGACCGGACACCCTTGCCACGTGATCACGGTCAACGACTACCTCGCGGAACGCGACACCGAGCGCATGGGGCCGATTTTCCGTTTTTGCGAGCTGCGGGTCGATGTGGTGAAAAGTGCGATGGAACCCCCGGCCCGGCGCAGGGCCTACGGGGCCGATGTCACCTATACCACCAGCAAGGAGGTCGTGGCTGACTTTTTGCGGGATCGATTGCAACTCGGCATCATGGCGGATCCAGGCCGCCGGAATCTCCGCCGCCTGCTGCAAGGCGGCTTTGCCGGGCAGGACGGGGCGGTCATGCGCGGCTTGCACACCGCCATCATCGATGAGGCGGACAGTGTGCTGATTGATGAAGCCGTGACCCCCCTTATCATTTCACGGGAAAATCCGAATCCCGAATTGAAAGCTGCCTGCGAAGCCTCCTCGGCATGGGCCGCTGATTTTGTCCGGGGAAGGGATTACCGGGTGGATGAGGCATTCAAGCAAATTGAGTTCTTGCCGGAAGGGGAAGTCAGACTTGCGCGGGGAGGGGACAAGCTGGGCGGCATCTGGCGGGGGCCTTCCCGGCGCTCGGAACTTGTCCGCCAGGCCCTTTCGGCCCGCGAGTTCTTTCACCGGGACAAGCAGTATGTGGTACTGGAGGACAAGGTCGTTATTGTGGATGAATTCACCGGACGCATGATGCCGGGCCGCACCTGGCGCGAGGGCTTGCATCAGGCTGTCGAAGCAAAGGAGGGCATGGCGGTGTCGGCCCCCAGTGAGACTTTGGCCCGCATTAGTTTTCAGCGCTTTTTCCGGTTTTATGAGAAACTTTCCGGGATGACGGGAACGGCGGCGGAAGCAGCAAACGAGCTGTGGCAGGTTTACCGGCTTCCGGTGATTGCCATTCCCACCAATCGGCCCTGTATCCGGAAACCGTGCCAGGATGAGATTTTCGCGACGGCGGAGGAAAAGTGGGATCGGGTGACTGAGACGGTGGCCGATATGTTTGCGCGTGGCATACCGGTACTGGTGGGCACGCGACATATTACCTCCAGCGAAGTGCTGGCTGCACGTTTGCGGGAACGGGGGATACCCTTCAATCTGCTCCATGCCGTGCATCACCGGGAGGAGGCCAGAATCGTGGCCGAGGCAGGCAAAATGGGTCGTGTGACGATTGCGACGAACATGGCGGGCCGGGGGACGGATATCAAACTGGACCAAGGGGTGGCGGCACTTGGTGGCTTGAGGGTGATCGCGACCGAACGCCACGAATCCCAGCGCATTGACCGCCAGCTTTTCGGGCGCTGTGCGCGACAGGGAGACCCCGGGGAAGTCAGGATGTTTGTCAGTATGGATGACGAACTGATGAGTCGTCATCTGCCCCCTTCCGTCAGGCATGCCATTGCCTTGCAAGTGGCAAAGGGGACCCCCGGATGGCGTGCTGCGGCTTTGACTGCGGTGCGTTACGCGCAGTCACGCGCTCAGCGCCAGGCCGCTGCACAGCGGCGACAGGTGCTGCGCACCGACCACTGGATAGACGAGGCCCTTTCCTTTGCGGGCATGGTTCCGGGAGGCTGAGCAGGCGCTTATTGCCGAACGATTGTTTTTTGAGATCACGGAGGCGGCGTGACTTGGTTCCATCTACGCCGGGCATACAGAGAATGGGTGCATTTGAGCGGTCCGGACATCCTGTACATTATCAGTGTTCATTTGTGTCCATCAGTGGTTGAATGGCTGTTTTTAGGTTCCTTTGCTTGACCGAATTACAGATAATCAGATAATCTGTAATTCATGCCTGAGAAGATTACATTGAGGCGGCGTGGGGTGGTGACCTTGCCGTCGAAAATACGAAAACGCTATGGGTTGAAGGAGCGTGATGATCTGATTGTAGAGGAAACCCCGGAGGGACTGTTGTTGAAACCGGCGGTCAGTGTTCCGGTGGAGCTTTACAGCGAGGAACGCATTGCCGAATTTCAAGAAGACGATGATGCCCTTGGCAAAGTGCTGAATAAATAGCTGTCAAAATTGCGATGAAGGATCGACCGATTCTCGCGACAGCCATCTCCGAAGGCTGTGACATTCTGCTCACCGGAGACAAGCGTGACTTCGGTCATCTGTTTGATCAAACCATCGGCTCCGTGACCGTCATGACACCTTTGATGTTTGCCGCCCGCTTTCTCCGTTGATTCTGCAGGAAAATATTCCGGGAAAAATTCCGGGACACCCAAGGAAAAGAAAAGTGGCCCCAATTCTGG
>CAZCJJ010000144.1:0-5423 GCA_964499045.1 uncultured Opitutales bacterium
CGATTGGTTCTTCTTGATTGTGAACGGGCAGGTAAACACTGAAAGTAGATCCCTGGCCGGGTTCGCTGTAAGCGTTTATCCAGCCGTCGGCCTGCTTGATGATTCCATATGTTACCGAGAGACCCAGCCCGCTTCCTTCACCCTGTGGCACGCCGCATTGCTGGCCCTTCCGATCGGTATGTTTGCCATCATTTCGGACCTGGTGGAATCGTACCTGAAGCGGCTGGCGGAAGTGAAGGACTCGGGTACCGTGATTCCCGGTATCGGTGGGGCTTTTGACTTGATGGACAGTCTGTTGTTGACGGCGCCCCTCGGTTTTATCCTGATTCGCGCCTTTGTTTACTGATGTCCACACCCAAGCCCATCGTTCTGCTGGGAGCCACTGGCTCCATTGGTGATAGCACCCTCCGTGTACTGCGTGAGCATCCGGACAAACTCCGGCTGGTCGGCATCGCCGGGAATTCCCGCACCCGTGAACTGGCGGCCATCGCGAGGGAATTTTCCGTCCGCGAGGTTGCGATTTACGACGAAGCAGCCTGCCGGAAGGCGATCGAAGACAATCTGTTTCCCGAAGGCACCCGCCTGCATTGCGGGCTAGAGGGGCTGACGGAGCTGGCCTGCCTGCCGGAGGCCCACACGGTGGTGACTGCGATTGTCGGCACCCTCGCCCTGCGCCCCACCCTGGCCGCACTGGAACAGGGCAAGCACATCGCCCTCGCCAGCAAGGAAATTCTCGTCATGGCGGGACGCTATGTCATGGAGGTTGCCCGGCGAAAAGGGGCCAGCATCCTGCCGCTCGACAGCGAGCACAACGCCATCTTTCAATGCCTGCAGGGCGAACGCCCCGTCGATGTCGACCGTCTGATCCTGACCGCCTCCGGCGGCCCTTTCCGTGATTATACGACGGACCGGATGAAAACCATCACCCGGGAAGACGCCCTCCGCCACCCCAACTGGGATATGGGCCCCAAGATCACGGTGGACTCCTCTACCATGGCCAACAAGGGTCTGGAGGTGATTGAAGCCCGCTGGCTTTTTGACCTGCCGCCCGAACGGATTGATGTCGTGGTCCACCCGCAAAGTATCGTTCATTCGATGGTCCAGTTTGTAGATGGCTCCATCATCGCCCAGCTCTGCCCCCCTTCCATGACTTTTGCCATCCAGCATTCCCTGCTCTACCCCGAACGGGCCAGAGGGGTGGAGGCGACTCTGGATTTCAGCCAGGCCATGAATCTCGAATTCCGCCCGCCGCGCTGGGATGACTTCCCTTGTCTCCGCCTGGCCTTTGATGCCCTGAAAGCTGACGGTGCGGCCCCGGCCATTTTCAATGCCTCCAACGAAATCGCGGTGGCCTCCTTTCTGGACGGAAAGCTTCCGTACCTTGCAATTCCGGAAACAATAGCACATACTATGGGCCGCCTGGACGGTATTCAGGCGGACTCCCTTGACGCCATTTTTGCGGCGGACCAGCAGGCGCGGGACTATGCCCGTGAATATATACAAACACGATCATGAGCGGCGAAGGTGCCAATATTTTTCAAATCCTGTTCTCCAATACCTGGGGGATCGTTCTTGTTATCCTCCTCTTTGGAGGCTCCATCTTTATCCACGAGCTGGGCCACTTTCTGGCGGCCCGCTGGCGGGGCCTGAAGGTCGAACGTTTTTCCATCGGTTTCGGGCCGCGGCTGTTCGGCTGGAAAGGGAAGGATGGAGTGGACTACCGGGTCTCCCTGTTCCCGCTCGGCGGCTATGTCGCGCTGCCCCAGTTGGCTGATATGCGGGCAATTGAGGGGGAACCGAAAGAGGAGCAAACCGAGATGCCCCCCATCTCCTATGCCGACAAAATGTACGTCGTCGGGGCAGGCCCCCTCTTCAATATCCTATTTGCCTTTGTCCTCGCCTTTGTCATCTGGGGAGTCGGGCGCCCCTCGTCCGAACAGGAGCAAACCACCGTGATCGGTTATGTCGTACCGACACTGGATCTGGACGAAACAACCACCGTGGCCAGCCCCGCTTACAAAGCCGGACTGCAAGCCGGAGACCGGGTACTCGCCGTCGACGGCAACCCCGTCCACAATTTCTCCCGTCTGACCAAAGAGATCGTCACCGGCAGTGGCCGCGACGAGTTGGGCAACCCCAAGGCCGTCTTTGAGATTGAACGGGACGGCGAAATCATGGTGCTGGACGTTTACCCCGAACTCAGGGTAACCAACTTGCGCTCCCGGGACCGGATGCGCAATGTCGGGATCATGCCAGCCTATAGTCTGGTGGTAGAATCCGTGGTACCGTACTCACCCGCTGCCTTGGGTGACTTGCAGCCGGGTGACCATATTCTCAGCGTCAACGGAGAAACCTATTACTCGCTGCCTTCGTTGAATCATACCATCAGCAATAATGCGGGCAATCCGCTCACCTTTCAGGTTGAACGGGACGGGGAACCCCTCAACCTCGTGATCACCCCACAGAGCATCCCCTTCACCCAGTCTTTGGCGGGGATCCGCGATCCGGAGAATCCGGAACAAATGCTGCGCATCATCCCCACTTTTGAGGAAACTCCGGCCAGTCCGCTTCTGGGGGACAGCACCTTGGCAGCCCAGGGATTCATTGTCTTCGATGTGCCCCCCGGCAACAGCGCCTTCCGGGAATTCAGTGTCGGTGACCGTATTGTTTCCGCCAACAACCAGAGCCCGGACTCTCTTCAGTCCCTGATTGATGTCGTTAATGAGCCGCAGGACGAGGCCCCATCCCTTCAGGTTCAGGGGATGCTGGGTCTGGACGATATCCCGCTACCGGCCGGAGCAGAAGCTTCGTTTATTCCGCCTCAGGAGCGGATTATCACCGGCTTCACTGTCACCCCCGGTTCCATCATCGTATACCCGGACCCCTTGACCCAGTTCCGGGACAACATTGACATGACTTTCTCTGTTCTCGGCAGCCTGCTCAGCCGGCATTCAGACATTGGGATTAATCACCTGATGGGTCCGATTGGCATCGGGCGCGTTCTCCACACCTTTTCGATCGAAGATGTCCGGCTCGCCCTCTGGTTCACGGTGCTGGTCAACATCAACCTCGCCATCCTCAACCTCCTGCCTATCCCGGTGTTGGACGGAGGACACATGGTAATCGCCACCCTCGGTAAACTGCGGGGCAAAAACCTCCCTCCCAGTGTGATCGCGGGTGCACAGGGAACCTTCATGCTGCTACTGATGGGCCTGATGTTCTACATCATCTTCTATGACTCGCTGCGTTGGGCGGGAGACCGCGAGGCGGATCGCCGGGAGGAAGTGCAAAGCCTGTATTATGTCCCGCCGACCTTCCCCGGAAACAAAGATCCCGAATAAGCCGGGAAAAACACGTTTTTTCTTTTCGCCAAAGCCATGTCACAGCAAAGCTACTGCACATCCCGATTAAAATCCATCCGCCGTCACACCCGTGAGGTCAACATCGGCGGCGTCCGTATCGGCGGCCAACAGCCGATCCGGGTCCAGTCCATGACGACCAGCCTGACCCAGGATGTCGATGCCACTGTGGCTCAGGTGCTGCGTCTGGCCGAGGTTGGATGTGAAATCGTCCGCATCACCGCCCCCAACAAGGATGCGGCCCGGGCGCTGAAAGCTATTCGCCAGAAAGTCCGGGCGGCCAAAGTCGAGGTTCCCCTGGTGGCCGACATCCATTTTCTGCCCTCCGCAGCCATGGAGGCGATTGAACATGTTGAAAAGGTGCGGGTGAACCCTGGCAACTACGCCGATAAAAAGAAATTCGCCGTTCAGGAATACACCGACCAGGCCTACGAGGCGGAACTGCAACGGCTCTACGAGGCCTTTTCCCCGCTGGTTAAACGGGCCAAGGAACTGGGTAGAACACTGCGCATCGGGACCAACCACGGCTCCCTCTCCGACCGCATCATGAATCGTTACGGCGATTCGCCTCTCGGCATGGTCGAAAGCTCCCTTGAGTTTCTACGCATCGCTGAAAGCCACGGCTTCCACGATATGGTGCTCTCCATGAAGGCCAGCAACACCAAGGTCATGATCGAGGCCTACCGCCTCGCTGCCCTGAAAATGGCCGAAGAAAATATGCACTACCCCCTCCACCTCGGCGTAACCGAGGCCGGAGATGGAGAAGACGCCCGGATCAAAAGCGCCATCGGGATAGGGGGGCTCCTTTACGATGGTCTCGGTGACACCATCCGGGTCTCACTGACCGAAGACCCATGGTACGAGATCCCGGTCTGCCTCGACCTCGCCCGCCGGGCCGAAGCCCTTTGGGAACGCTGCTCTCACCTGCCCGACATGCCCGAACCCGATGAAGGTATCGGCCTCTACGAATACCAGCGGCGCGACATCATTCATCTCGATTTTGGACCCGAATGCCCCTTGTCTCCTCTCGACCCCCCGCGGGTGATTGTCCAGGCAGCCCGCCCACTTTCCGCCCATGCGGACATCGTCAAAGACGTGCTGGCTACCCACTCGCAGCTCAAGGACAACCGGATTGAGGGGCTGCTGGTCACACTCCAGTCGCCGGAAGACGGCAACATTCTCCTTAAACTGCAAAACATCCTCTCCTCTCAAATCGCTTGTCTCGTCGTTGAACTGAATCCGGAGATCGATCCCGCTACCCTTGAGTCTATCACCTTTCCGCCTAAAACCGGCTGGATGCTGGTTCGCCGTTTCGAGGAAAAGGAGCAGGACACCCTGCGCCGTTTCCTCGACCTCTGTTCGGATAAAGGCCTGATCCCATGCGTGGACCTTTCCCCCGAAGCACTCGAAGCCCTTGCTCCGGTTCTGAAAGAATCCGCTGTCGAAAACACCATCTATACCTGCTCGGCCTCTCCGCAATCCACCCACCCGGCCGGTAGCGTGCGCCGCCTGGCGGCACTGCTCCGCCAACACGGTCTGAAGGGACCTCTCTGGCTGCGGATGCGGCCGGACTTCCAGATTCAGGACTTGAACCACTTCGGCGCCGGGCTGCTCGAATCCTCCATGTTCCACGGCAGTCTGTTTGTCGATGGCTATGGTGATTTGATCAGTGTCGAAAATATTGAGGGCATGGCCGCCGCCACCGCTCTCAGCTACAACATCCTCCAGGGGGCACGCATGCGCGTCTCCAAAACCGAATATGTGGCCTGCCCCAGTTGCGGGCGTACCCTCTTCAACCTGCAGGAAGTCACCGGTAAAATCAAGGAGCGCACCGGCCACCTCAAAGGCGTCACCATCGCCGTCATGGGCTGCATCGTCAATGGTCCCGGTGAAATGGCCGATGCCGACTTCGGCTATGTCGGCGGTGCCCCCAACAAAATCAACCTGTACGTCGGCAAGGAATGCGTCCAATTCAACATTCCGGAAGAAAAAGCCATCGACCACCTGATCGACCTGATCAAGGAACACAACAAATGGGTCGAACCCGAGGAAAAAGTAGGCTGA
>CAZCJJ010000144.1:5523-7627 GCA_964499045.1 uncultured Opitutales bacterium
CGACCTGATCAAGGAACACAACAAATGGGTCGAACCCGAGGAAAAAGTAGGCTGAAGCTTCAGCGAGGCTGCTTCGGAAAATTATGAATTACGAATTCAGAATTATGAATTGGGTAGCTGAGAGGCAACTCAGGAGTCTCACGCCCCTTCGACAAGCTCAGGACAGGCAAGACGCGAAGGGAGCAGGCTGAAGCTTCATCGAGGCTCCGCGTTGCCCCACCTCGTTCCGTGGCATCCTTCTCCGCGCTGCGTGAGTTCGTACCATCAACCTATATAATAACCAACAAAACAAGCTCCGCCGATTTCGATCCCGATTTCGATCAACCAACACACAACATGAACGTATTTTCCCGTCCGGACGGTCGCCTGAACGACCAACTGCGCCCAATCACATTCACGCCCGGCATTGCCCCGCATGCCACCGGATCCGTCCTGGTTCGTTTTGGCGACACACAGGTCATCTGCGCCGCCACCATTGAAAACAAAGTCCCGCCCTGGATGCGGGCACAGAATGTTCCCGGTGGCTGGATCACCGCCGAGTACTCAATGCTCCCCTACTCAACCCTGGACCGCAAAGCCCGGGACAGCTCACGCGGCAAAGTGGATGGACGTACCGTGGAAATCCAACGCTTGATCGGACGCTCCCTACGGGCAGTCATTGACCTGCAGAAACTGCCCGGAAAAACACTCTGGATCGACTGCGATGTCCTGCAGGCCGACGGCGGCACCCGCACCGCCTCCATCTCCGGAGCCTATGTCGCCGCCAAACTGGCGGTCGAACGCCTGATGGCCGAAGAAACCCTGGCCGAGAATCCGCTGACCGACAACCTTGCCGCCGTCAGCGTGGGTGTTTTTCAGGAACAGCCCGTACTCGACCTTAATTACCTGGAAGACAAGGATGCCGCAGTGGACTTCAATGTCGTCATGACCGGGAAGGGCCAGTTCGTCGAAATCCAGGGCAGCGGCGAAGAAGCCACTTTTTCCGAAACCCAGCTCGCCAGCCTACTCACCCTCGCCAAAAAAGGGATTCAGGAAATCATTACTCTGCAAGATCTTGTTGGCTGAAGCGTCGCACCTACCCTTCATCTGCGCATTCTGGCTGGAGTCCCGCCTTCAGGCGGTCTTGAGGCGGGTGAGGGGACCGCATAAATGCTCCAGCAGAGAATGTCATCGACAGGTTTGACGTCACCTCGCTTATCCCTAATATAACCCATTCTCATGCGTGGTGGTTTCCTCATCCTTACCCTTGTCACGATCGGACTGATCGGAGGACTTATTTATTATCAGTACTCCCCTGCGGATGAAACCGAGGAGAGTGAGACGCCCGTTACCTCCTATCATGAGGCCATCGACATGGCCGCACAGCTGAGGGAAAATCAGAAAGTCGCGGTCGGAAGTGACTTGATCTGGCTTGATAACGCTGACCGGACAAGCACCACTGCAGTCGAAGACAAGCCGGAAGGCCCGGAAACCCCCACCACCAGTGGGTTTCAACCTGACGAAATCCGAAAGCGGGAGGCGGAACGCCGGGAACAACGCGAAGCGGCGAAAACCCTCGACCGCCCAACGGCATTGACCGGCAAGACAATCCCCTTCCGCATCATCCTCACCCCAGGCTGGAAAATACTGAACCCGGATGACCCCGTGGTTGTCTCTTACGGGGATGACTTCACAGTCACTTTGGAAACCGGCCCCTGGAACACCAGCCAACGGGAATTCGCGGAAAAAACTCTCGATGACCTCGCCGCCCATTATCCGGACATACCTTTGGTCGAACAAGATCTGATTGAGCTGGACGGCAAAACCTGGGCCCGTTTCCACCTCCGGGAAAGCACCACCGTCCTGACCAACCCCCGGGAACTTCTCGTCATGACCTACGGCAGCCGTCAGGGCAGTTACCGCATTATTATCGGCGGGCGCTCCCGGGAACTCAATGACGCCGTCGATGTCATCTCCCGCCTCCTCGGCAGTTTCCGCTTCCCCCCGAACAACTTCAAACCGGAAGGAACATCCAGTGTCCGCGTCTATGTCGATGGCGAACGCTGGTACTTCTAACCTGAAAAATTCACCGGATTGTGCGAAAAGTGGTTTAAGTTGTTTTTTA
>CAZCJJ010000145.1:0-7605 GCA_964499045.1 uncultured Opitutales bacterium
TCGAACACAACACGGATCTATTGAAGTCCGCCGACTGGATTGTGGAAATGGGCCCCGAGGCAGGAGACCAAGGAGGCAGAATCATCTTCGCCGGTCCACCCGAAGCGCTCGCGACCACGTCAGGTCCCAGCGCTCCGTTTATGCGGGCCGCGCTGGCGGAATCGGAAAACAATATCATCCCCTGGGAAGAGCTGGCTCGGGTGGCCGAGGATCGCGTTGATTACAACGGAAATTCCGACCTGAAAAGACCACAAGCCCTCCAGATCATCGGTGCCCGTGAACACAACCTGAAAAACCTTTCGCTCGAAATCCCCCACGGACAGCTTTCCGTGATTACCGGCGTATCCGGCTCGGGCAAATCATCACTTGCTTTCGATATTGTTTTTGCTGAAGGCCAGCGGCGTTTCATGGAATCGATGTCCGCCTATGCACGTCAATTCGTGGAGCAAATGCCACGGCCGGACATTGATGCACTGCACGGCATCGCCCCCACTGTGGCCATTGAGCAACGCGTCACCCGGGGCAGTCGCAAATCGACGGTGGCCACCATCACTGAAGTGGCCCAATACCTGCGCCTGCTCTATTCGCGGGTCGGTATTCAACACAGCCCGGTGACCGGTGATCCACTGGTCGCCCTCAGTGAACCTCAGCTCCGGAAACGGCTGACCCAAACCCTGGGCAGCTCCGAAGCAAAAAAGGCCAAGCAGCTTTACCTCTGCGCCCCCGTCATCCGCGGGCGTAAAGGCCACCACCAACCACTGGCCAACTGGGCGGCTGACCATGGCTACGGCCTGCTGAGAGTTGACGGTCAATGGGTGCCCAGTGTTGATTTCAAAAAACTCGACCGCTACCGTGAGCACGACATCGATCTGGTCGTCAGCGATCTCAAGGCCAGTCGTCCGAAAGACCGTAATGCTCTCCGCACCAACGGAACGTGGCCAAGCCCGGCGGAGGCTCTTAGCGAAGCTCTCAAACGCGGCCAAGGGAATGCTTACCTGATGGATGCCGGAGGAAAAACACTGGCCTGGTTTTCAACCTCGCGGACCGACCCTGCCACCGGTGAAGCCTACCCCGAACTGGACCCCAAAAACTTTTCCTGGAATTCACCCAAGGGCTGGTGCCCGACGTGCCGGGGCTATGGCCGCCTCTACTCATGGATGACCGGTGACGAAAACTTTCAGGAGGTCGAAGATGCGGTCGAGGACGGACAAGTCTGTCCGGACTGCCAGGGCGAGCGCCTCAACACCGTCAGCCGTGCGGTGTTCATCCCGCTCGCAACAAAGAGGCGCTCAAAGCAACCGGGAAAACTCAACCTCCCCGGCTTACTCCGCCTGCCCGCCGGTGATTTGATGCGGGCACTGAAGGACCTGAAACTGGACTCCCGGGGCAAGCAAATTGCACGCGACATCCTTCCACAGATCGCCGAACGCCTCCAATTCATGGATGAGGTCGGCCTGAGTTATCTGACCATGGACCGGTCCACCATCACCCTTTCCGGCGGGGAAGCTCAACGCATCCGACTCGCGGCCCAGCTCGGCTCCCATTTGTCCGGTGTGCTCTACGTGCTCGATGAACCCTCGATCGGACTTCATGCCAGAGACAATGCCAAGCTGATCGAATCGCTCCATGCTTTGCGAAACAAAGGCAATACCCTCCTGGTGGTGGAACACGATGATGACACCATGCGGGCGGCTGACCATATTATTGACCTTGGGCCCGGTGCTGGTGTACACGGAGGCAATCTGCTTGCGCAAGGACACTACCGCACCCTTCTGGACAATCCGGAATCCCTGACCGGACGTTATTTGAAGGAGGGCATCCCGCATCCCCTGCGCGGTTCGTACCGCCCCCTGCCCAAGCCTTGGTATGCCCGCAGCCAAACCAAGGACTGGCTTGTTCTGCAAAAGCCGACACTGCGAAACCTCAAAGGGGACGATCTTCATTTGCCTCTCGGGCGGCTCGTTATCCTGTGCGGTATATCCGGGGCCGGGAAATCGACCCTGACCCGGGATCTACTCCGCCCGACAGTGGAGCAGGCCATTAAATTAAAGCAGGCCCGTCTTCCCGGGCAAACGCTTCCCACGCTCTGTGATTCCGGCAGCCCCGTATTTAAACAACTGCTCAACGGAAACCTCTTCAGACATGTCATTGAGGTGGACCAGGAGCCCATCGGGAAGACACCGCGTTCCACTCCGGCCACCTACATCGGTGCCTTCGATATCATCCGCACCTTTTTTGCGTCGCTGCCGGAAGCAAAGATACACGGGTACAAAAGCGGCTATTTTTCCTTCAATACAAAAGGTGGACGCTGCGAGACCTGCCAGGGGGCGGGACGCATCAAACTGGAAATGAATTTTCTCCCGGACAGCTACCTTCCCTGTGAGGATTGCGATGGCGGACGCTACGGCCCCGAACTGCAGGAGGTACGCTGGAAGGGAAAAAACATCGCCGAGATCTTGTCGATGAGTTTTGAGGAGGCGGCGGTCTTTTTCGATTTTCATACGAAACTGCATGCTATGCTGAACCTGATGGTGGAAACCGGACTCGGCTACCTTACTCTCGGGCAAAGCAGCCCAACATTATCCGGAGGAGAAGCCCAGCGGCTGAAGCTCGTCAGTGAACTCGCCAAGGGGCTGCCTTCCTTCAAAGAGAAGAGCCGGAATATCGAGGTAAAAAACCTTTATCTCCTTGAAGAGCCAACCATCGGTCTGCACCTGAGTGATTGCCGGCAACTGATTGAGCTTTTGCAACGTCTAGTCGATCAGGGTCACACCGTCGTCGTGATTGAGCATAATCTCGACATCATTGCGGAAGCGGATTACGTGGTCGAGATCGGCCCCGAAGGGGGTGAGGCCGGCGGGCAAATCCTGTATCAAGGCCCCCTCAAGGGCATTCTCAAAGTCAAGAAAAGTCCAACCGCACCCTTTCTTCGCGACAAGTTAATAGGTTTTTAGCCTAACAAGAGGGATACCAATCGAAATTCGGGCTGAAGCCGGGATGTTGCCAGATTTCCCTTCTCTCCAGATCTGCGACCACGATAGCATGGCTGAAACGGAAGAGGGGTTCATTGTCCGGAGAGGCCCCTTCCTCCAATCGCCGTTTAATCCTTCGGGTCAGGACTGCAGCCAGATAGCGGCCATCCGCGGACAGTTTGACCGGGCGGACGTGTTTGATGTCGGCATAAGGGTTTCCAGCCACACAGAGAATACGTTCCGCCACCCGCTCCTTCATATCATAACAAAAGAGATCCCCACTACTTTCAGCATACCAGAGAGTATTTCCATCCACCGCCCACACGGGGTGCTGTCCACTTGAGGTCAACGTGTCAAAGCGCTGTTCGTCCCGGTGATAGAGAACCACCTTTCCCCCGCCCAAGGCGACAATTGGTCGGGTTGGATGAAAGGCAGCGCCACGTCCGTCAGGTAATTCACGGTCACGCAGTTGCAGGTGGCGGTGTCCGGAGTAATGAATCCATTGGTAGCCCTCGACTCCATGAAAAAGCACCTCCTGCCTTTCGGTATCAACATCGAGGGGGATAAAAGCATCGCGAGGCAGAGGCACGAGCAGGGACTGTTTCTTCCGGAGATCAAACAAACCAAGCTGATGTTGGATATGGATCCCCTCCCCCGGCATGTGGGTCGAAACCAAAGCGAGGAGGACATCATTGCGGGGAATATAGCGGAGTAGCCAAATCACCCATTTGTTCAGATCCAGAGCAAACAGCCTCTCACTGACACCGGATTCCAGATTAAAACTTCGCAGTTCACTGTAGTCTTTTGTCGCAAAACTGTCCGGAGAAACATAGCGGTAGGTCAGGCCACGTACCGGATCCACGGCCACGGGGCAATCCACTGGCCCCACCTGTCCCAACAGCCTGGGATTCTCAAAATGCGTATCCGAGCAGTACAGTTGCGAGCCTGATTGCCAAACCAGTTTATGGCCGCTGGCCCTCGGGGCCACCGTCTTCCAGCCCTTGGCCAGTAACAATGCCAAAGGTGGAGCGCGCATCAGCGACCGGGCAACAATTCAACGATACAGGAGACTTCAACCGAGGAATCCTTGGGCAAGCCCGCCACTGCCACCGCAGCACGGGCATGCTTGCCCGCCTCACCAAAAACCTCGGCCAACAAATCCGAAGCCCCATTCAAAACGACGGGGCTGTCAGCAAAACCGGAAACCCCGTTGACATAACCACAGACAAAAACCACCTGTTTGACCGCATCCAGCGAACCCGTCGCGGCCTTGATGTTTGCCAACAGGTTCAGTGTACAGTTGCGAGCCGCCTGGTAAGCTGTCTCCACAGTCTGAACCTCACCGACTTTGCCGGTATGGGTCATCTGTCCGTTCAGCACAGCCAAGGCGCCGGAGAGGTGAAGCTGCGATCCGCTTTTCACCCAGGGAACATAATTGCCAGCCACCGCAGGAGCCTCTGGCAAAATCAGACCAAGATCATGAAGACGTTGTTCAGGAGTCATACCCGGTATAGCAATCGGGAATTGCCCCGTTTGTCAACGGGGGAACGGAGAGCGGATCAGGTTAAATGACACTGCTACCAAGCCACGCCCTCACCCTTCGGCATTGCTCAGGGCAGGCGAGCGCAGCGACGTAGCCCCCTTCGTAGGGGTGTGGACTGGAGGGATAAAATAGTATCGGACTACTCCGCGTACTTTTGGCGCAGGACATCCACCACTCCGGGATCCGCCAAGGTGGTGACGTTGCCCAGTTCACGGCCTTCGGCAATGTCACGCAACAGACGACGCATGATCTTTCCGGAACGTGTCTTCGGCAGATCACCCGAGAAGACAATTTTCTCCGGACGGGCAAATTTGCCGATCTTCTTATCCACCATTTCCGTCAATTCCTTGCGCCATTGTGCTTCTGTACCCTCCGCATTACTGCGGATGATGACAAAGGCCACCAGACCCTGCCCCTTGATTTCATGGGGGACTCCGATGACCGCGCTTTCGGCAACAGCGGGATGTTCGACAAAAACACTTTCCAACTCGGCGGTACCGATCCGGTGCCCGGACACATTGACGACATCGTCCACCCGGCCCGTGATCCAGAAATAGCCGTCCTCGTCGCGAATTGCTCCGTCTCCAGGGAAGTAATACTTGCCGTCCCACTTACACCAATAAGTATTTCTGTAGCGTTCCTGGTCGCCCCAGATCCCGCGCAACATTCCAGGCCAGGGCTTGCGAATGGCCAGAATACCACGCTCGACCTCTTCGCCAGCCTCATTGAGAACAGCGGCATCAACACCGGGGAAAGGCAGTGTCGCAGAGCCGGGTTTGGTTGGAGTCACTCCGGGCAAGGGAGTCAACATATGCCCCCCTGTCTCAGTCTGCCACCAAGTATCCACGATGGGACATTCCACGTTTCCAATCATGCGGTGGTACCACATCCAGGCTTCGGGATTAATCGGTTCACCCACTGTTCCAAGCAGACGCAGGCTGGACAAATCGTGCTTTTGCACAAAATCATCGCCCCACTTCATGAATGCGCGGATTGCAGTGGGGGCAGTGTAGAAAATGGAAACCTTGTATTTCTCGACAATTTGCCAGAAACGGCTCTCATCCGGCCAGTTGGGGGCACCTTCATACACAACCTGGGTGGCGGCATTCTGCATCGGGCCGTAAACAATGTAACTGTGCCCGGTAATCCAGCCGACATCCGCCGTGCACCAATAGATGTCCTCCGGCTTCATATCAAAGGTCAGCTTACTGGTTAGATAGGTGTAAACCATGTAACCGCCGACGGTGTGCATAATTCCCTTCGGCTTGCCAGTGGATCCGCTGGTGTAGAGGAGGAAAAGCAAGTCCTCGGCATCCATCGGCTCCGGCTCGCAGGTTTCGGACACATCACGTGAAAGCTCGGCATACCAGTGGTCACGGCCCTCTACCCAGTTGTGTTCAAAAGGCTCCTTTTCCGGATGACGCTGCACCACCAGTACCGTCTCGATCGATTCACAGTCAGCGACCCCTTCATCTACAATGTTTTTCAGTAGAAGCGGTTTTCCACGGCGGTAACTGCCATCGGCTGTGATCACACACTTCGAAGAGGCATCGCGGACACGATCACGAATGGAATCCGCCGAAAACCCCGCAAAAATGACAGAGTGCACCGCACCGATCCGGGCACAGGCCAAAACAGAAATGATCAACTCAGGGGTCATCGGCAGATACACCGCCACAGAGTCGCCTTTCTTCAAACCAAGTTTTTTCAAGGTGTTGGCAAAACGTCCGACCTCACGATGGAGATCAGCATAGGTCAATGTCTTGGTGTCACCAGGTTCCCCTTCCCAGTGAATCGCGACCTTCTCCCCCAAACCCGCCTCCAGATGGCGATCCAGGCAATTGATGGTAATGTTGGTTTGCCCCCCCGTGAACCACTTGTAAAAGGGTGCCTTGCTGTCGTCCAGGACCTTGTCCCAGGAACGCGACCATTTCAGTTCAGAAGCAACTTCTCCCCAGAATCCTTCCGGGTCTTCGATGCTACGTTGGTGAAGCTCATGGTAAGCTTCCATCGAGCCAAGGTGAGCCTTGGAGGCAAAAGCATCAGAGGGTGAAAATTTGCGGTTTTCGAGATTGGTTTCTACATTCATAATTTGATGAGGGGTCATTAACAAAGTAAATAGCTGAGTTAAGGCTATGTTTTCCGAGCGTCAAGGTCAGAGGCAAAATTATATCCCAATCCGCCTTTTTCAGGATTGCTTTGACTAAAAAGGCAAAGCTTTGCATGTTGCCTAGCTTTAATCATGAAATTGACCCGCAAACCTACCTGGCTGAGAGCCAAATTGCCGACTGGTCCCGAGTATATGGAGACCCGGCGCAACGTCGATGACAACAAGCTCCACACTGTTTGCCAAAGTGCCCAGTGCCCCAACATGGGGGAATGCTGGTCACGCGGTACCGCCACTGTTATGATCCTGGGGAATGTCTGTACCCGGTCCTGTACTTTCTGCGCAGTGTTGAGTGGGAAACCCAGTGAGCTGGACCTTGGAGAGCCGGCACGGGTCGCCGAATCCATAGCTAAAATGCACCTCAAGCATGTGGTAATCACCTCCGTTGCCCGGGACGACCTCAAGGATGGGGGAGCCTCCGTCTGGGCTGCCACCATACGAGCCGTACGGTATCGCTGTCCGAACACAGCAATTGAGGTACTTCCAGCCGACTTCAGGGGGAAGGCAGAACACTTGGATATTCTTCTGGATGCGGGTCCCGACATTCTCAACCACAACATGGAAACGGTGGAACGACTCCAGCGCAGTATTCGGAAAACGGCTCGCTATGATCGCTCTCTCTGGGTACTGGAACACGCCAAGAAACGCGGCTTCGTTACCAAAACCGGCATCATGCTAGGCATCGGTGAAAAGCCGGAGGAAGTAGAGCAACTCCTGCGGGATGCCCGGTCTGTGGGCGTCAATATTGTGACCATTGGCCAGTACCTTCAGCCGAGCACGAAGCACACCCCTGTTGACCGCTGGGTGACGCCGGAGGAATTCGAGCACTGGAAAACCTTTGGCCTTAGCATCGGATTCGATGTAATTGAGTCCGGCCCCCTCGTTCGCTCTTCTTACAGAGCGGATGAGCAGAGCAGCCATTT
>CAZCJJ010000146.1:0-7587 GCA_964499045.1 uncultured Opitutales bacterium
CTTCTTGCTTTTGATGAAGTTATACCAGCGGGAATCGATGGCGATGTCGGCAACTTTTTCTTGATGAGAACGATCGTACCCGAGATATCAAACCCGGGATTCCGGATTCGCTATAATGAGAATGATAATAATCTTCCGGTCCATCGGCCATTAGTTTCATCGGGTGATGGTGCTTATCGGGGATGGGAACACTACGTTCTCGGTTCCGTCATTCCCGAGCCGTCCCACTATGCCATGGGAGCGGGTCTTCTGATGCTCTTAATCGCCTTCCTTCGCCGCCGCCGGTCCTGAGTAAAAGACTATTGCGCACCTGTGACCGTCTCATTACTCATATTATCACTATGGGTTCAGACTTAGAACATATGCCTCTTTACCGCAAGGTGGCGGTTGAACTGCAGGCCCAGTTTGGGCGGCGCTACAAGGTCGGGGATGCACTGCCGAGGGATAGAGACTTGGCCAGGCAGTTCGGGGTCAGCCTGATCACGATCCGCAGTGCCATGAGTCTCTTGCGGACGGATGGATTCATTTCCAGCGGGCGTGGGCGCAGTACGCAGGTACGCAGAACATCCCGGGTGGGGCCAGTTGCGGTTCTGATTGAGTTGGATTATGAGCACCCCGGTTCATCTCCGTTTTACCGCCACACCATAGCGGCGATCACGGCGGAACTGCATACCCTGGGCATACCGTATCGTCTGTACAAAGGAACCCTGCCGCCCACAGCGATCCCGACCGGGTTGACGGCGACTGATTTCGAAGACGACATGAAAGCCGGTCATATTGGTGGGGTTATCGCCATTGGCACGGATCCCTCGCTTGGCTGGTACCGTGAAACCCGGCAGGCAGGCATCCCCGTCCTCGGATCCCATCGCGAATTCCGGGATGCGGTTATTCCGAATTCCTTCGGTGTCGTGGATCTCGGGGTACTGAAGATGGTGGAGGCAGGGTGTCAACGTATTGCCGTTCTGGGCTGGGAAGGATACCGCAAAGATAATTTAGCTACACGCGATTACTTCTATAAGACCTTGATGGGCTATGGTATTACCGGTCATGATCATTGGTTCAAATTCGATTTGCATCCCCTGGCTCCGGGTTCGGCGTGGGAAGAATTTCGCGAAATCTGGACCAGTCGCCGGGAAAAGCCGGATGGCGTCTTTGTCCTGGATGGCGAAATGCTGCCCGGCGTTTGGCAGGCCATGGAGGATTTGAATCTGAAGGTTCCCGAGGACCTCTTTGTGGTGAGCAAGGCCGTGAATGTCCCGGAAACAAAATTCTTCGAGGGTGTGTTCCACCTCGGCATTAACCCCGGGGAGTTGGCCCGGGAAATGGTGTCGGCCTACCGCGAACTGATTAAGGGTCATTTCAAGGGCCATCGTTTTGTTCCCTATCGCATGATGTGCCGCCTGCCGGAGGATTCAGACAGGCTCCAAAGGCTTGAGAAGACGGAGCTATGCTAGCATTTGATGTCAGGCAAAAGGGGATGACCCTTGTTGAACTCCTTTCCGTCATTGCTATTATCGGCATACTGGCCTCCATCCTGATTGCCGGGGTTTTTCATGTGCGTACGAGGGTGGATGAGGCCAAGTGTACGACCCAGCTCAGACAAGTTGGTCTGGCGGTACTGACCCATGCCTCTGATAATGGCTTACGCACTGTTATGGCCTGGGCTAATCCGGACAATGAGGAGCTGACAGGGGATCCTCAGTTGGAGTCGGGAAACTACCAGTGGTTTGAATACCTGAGAGGGCTGGGATTCCTTCCCCGTGACCGCAATCTTCTGGTTTGCCCGGCCCAGTATCCGTTCAAATGGAGCGGGGGTGTGATCCCTAACGCCACCATGATGACTTACGGGCTAAGGCGTAATGCCCAACCCAATACCTATAGGCCAGCGGCCTATCTTGACCGGATTGAGAATCCGGCAAACTACATTTTACTTGCTGACAGCTCCAAACGTTTATTGTGGGGAGGGCAGCAGTACTACATCACGCACCCCGGCAATGGTGCTGATACTATTCATGTACGACACAATGACCGTGCTCATGTCTTCACGGCAGACGGCAGGGTATCCGCCCTGACCCGACAAGAGATTCTGGATCTGAATGATGGCTGGACCAGCAGTGCGATTGACACTCATCCACTTGAAATGACTAGCCGCCGCTAATATTAAAAATGACAAAGTCAATAATCGCAAAACTGACAGGATTACTCCTAATGAGCTCCGTATGGATGAACGCTTCCCCGCAAATGTTTCAGGAAGACTTTGCGGATGAAACCACCTACCGTGAAAGTGTGTCCGGTGACTGGTCCACAGTGCCCGGCCGCTACCGCGATCTGACCGCAGTGCGCCTGGTGAAAGGCAAGCTGGATCTGGATTTTGGGGAGGTCAGTGAATCGGAATCATTGGTGGCTGAATTCTGGGTTCGTTTTGACCCGCTGCCAGCGCCGGAGGCAGGCAAGGTTGAGATTGCCCGGATAAAAGCTGAACCTGCGGACTGGGCGCTGACATGGAATGTCCCCCAGCGGGCCGTCCTGATTTCAGTGGGTGATGAAACGGTTGGACGCATGCCGGTTTCCACTTGGCATGATACGTTTGCGCATCGTAAAGGGGGGACGGTGGCCAGAGCCTGGCACCACCTGGCCCTTGGTCTGCAGGACGGAACTGTTCGGGTGGCGGTTGATGGTTTTGAGGTCCCCTTGAAGCGGACCGCTCCGGTGGGTGAGCTAAAGGGGCTTGAGGTGGAAGCCAACCAGACCCCCATTCAG
Organism: uncultured Opitutales bacterium; assembly: GCA_964499045.1. Lineage (GTDB taxonomy): Bacteria > Verrucomicrobiota > Verrucomicrobiia > Opitutales > CAZCJJ01 > CAZCJJ01. The sequence continues at coordinate 2,761 of CAZCJJ010000146.1, forward strand.
GTCACGGATATCACAGCCCGTGCCCGGGTTCTGCCGGAGGGGGATGCCCTGCGCCGTTATTTCCGGACCGGTTACAATCGCGAACCAGAAATTCTGGATACCACGGTTACCGTGCCCTTTATTCCGCAGCTTGACCAAACGGATGACCCCAGAGTTCTGCTGACAGAAAAGGGCTCACGAATTGCGTTTACCTCGATTTCAGGAAACAATTTGTTCACAGATAGCCCGGCTGGCTACATCGGCTATACCGACACCGCATTTTATCTTTACATTGAGACCCCCTATGAAGGGGAGTTGGATGCCCTTGATCATGGAAGACATCAAGCACCCCTGTGGGGAGAGGAGTCTTATGAAATCTTTCTGCACCCGCCGCTGACCGGTGTACCTGACTATGCCCAGCTCGTGGGTAACCCCTACGGCAACAGGGCCGACCTCCGTGTCTTTGACGGAAGTTGGACTGGTGACTGGGAATGGAAGGCGGAACGCAAAGACGGTGTCTGGACCGGCCTGCTGGTCGCTCCTTTTGCTTTGCTCGATTTTCCGAATCCGGGCGAATTCTCCCTTTGGACCATGAATATCTTCGGCACCAAAGGAAATTCGGTATGGGCCTGGACCCGTGGAGCTTATCACAATACCGATGCCTTTGGCCCTCTTATTTTCAAACAGGGCGCCCCTTCCTTACGTCCCTCGGACTTCCAGGTCCATGATGACCGTTTGGAAGTGACCGTGGATTACAGTGCTCTTGGGCAGGCGGTTGAGTTGGAGGCAGTATTGCAGTTTTATAGTCCCGGTGCGGTCTTTGCAACGGAGGAGGACCAGGTGGTTCTCAGTCTGGGAGCAAACGATAACGGCTCACTGCGTTTGTCCATTCCTGTTGCGGCGGATACCGAGGGAACGGGAGTTCTGCAGATCAGTGATTCAAGTGGTGTTTTGTATAACCGCAGTTTCCTTTTGCCCGCCACACAGGCTCCGGTTCGTACAGGCCGCTCGGAAGTCGCAACAGCCAGCGCCCGTGATGCGGGAGAGTTGCCCTACAGAACGGAATGGACCGCCGAGGAACTGGGAGAAACCATGCTTGAAATTCCTCTTTGGCAAGGCAACGACCTTGGGAAGGTGACAACGCCTCCGGCTCCCTGGACCCCGCTTGAATACGAGGAGGAAGGCAAGGTGAATGTCTGGAACCGTACCTTCGTCCAGCGGAACCATCTTTTCGCGGAACAGATCTTTAGTGAAGGAGAGCCCCTTCTGGCCGGAACGCCACGGCTACGCCTGGATACCGGTGATGGAGAGATTATTTTCAGCGATGCGGAGGTGACCCTGGTCAGCCATACGGAAACCGAAGCTATTCTGCGAGCGGTCTCCAGCAAAGACGGGGTAACGGTGGCTGTGACTTCCGAATATACCTTCGATGGTATGGTCAAGACCACGCTGGACATCCGCTCAAATGACCCGGAACGGGTGTTTCAGGGTATATCCTTTGAAATTCCTCTTCAGGCAGAGAAATCTGACAACTTCCATATCATTGCCGCTTATTCAGGACATCCGCCCGCGACAGACTCCGGTGCTGTGGCGGAGGACGGATTCAGCCTGGATCGTCTGCGCCATATCATCTGGCTGGGCGATATGAAGTCCGGTCTGACCTGGTTTACTGAAAGTATGGAGAATTGGCCTCTGTGGGATGAAAAAGGCATTCAACGTTTAAGTGCTGTGACGGAGGGTCAGCGTGTTTTTTCCGTTAAAATAGGTGACCGGCCTTTCCGGATTGATAACCGGCTTGAACTGGTCTTCGGGTTGCAGGCCACCCCGACCCGTCCTCAACCGGAAAACTTCCGCAAACTTTCCGATCGCAGTTCCATTGCCTTCCCCTGGTACCGTGGGGACGGCCATTATGTACCCTGGCATGAAAATCCGGAACCGTCCCGTCAGGATATTCTGGCCAATCGGGCCGAGGGTCGTGAAGTGATGCCGGTTTCTTCCCTGCGTTACTATGGCCCTTACAATTTCTATGAAAACAGTTTCTATCAACTGGAACATCCCGGGATGAAGCGCCGGGAGGTCGTCCTTTTTGGCGACATCTGGGCGATGACCGGACACCATGGCAATGTCTCTTTGCCGACCCTCGATGAAGATCAGGTGGCACCTCCGGGCTGGTGGGAACAACGTTTTCGTCCAGCCAAAACAACGGATTTCTGCCCGCATTCCTCCTTTCAGGATTACTATATCTGGAAGCTTCATACCCTGATTGAGGAAACAGACGTGGGTGCCTGGTATCTCGACAACCCTCTGATTCGCTGTTCCAACCCGCTTCACCATTGCGGTTATGTGAATTACAAGGGTGAGTGGGAAGCAACAGCCCGCATTTTTGCCATGCGTGAAATGGTGATGCGAATCTACCAACTGCTGTACGCAAAACATGGCAGTGCCCATATCCGCTGGCACTCCTCCAACCAGATCATTATACCGGCATTGTCCTTTGCCGATGTTTTTTGGGATGGGGAGAATTACCTCTACGGTCAGCTTCGGGTCGGAGAGTTTTATAGCAAAACCTTAAGCCCGGAACGGGTGCGGGTGCAGCACAGCGGGAAACAATTCGGCTTTGCCCCCGACCTCCTGCCCGAGTTTGGTAAGACGGAAGCAGTCCGCCGGCGATCCGCGCCCAGTCCGGCTTCGGTTCGCGATATGATGGGCCTGTTCATGGTTCATGACTCCACCGTTTATCCAATCTGGAGTAATCACAATGATCTGATCTCACGGATACAAAACCAGCGCCTGAGATTCCCCTTTGATGATGCGAGGGATATCTACTACTGGCAGTCACAGGACGAACTTAAGGTGGAGGGAGACGCTCTTTTCATCGCCCATACCACCGGTGAAGAGGCATTGCTTGTGCTGTTTAATTCCAGTGATGAGATTGCAGAGGTTCAGGTATCCTGGTCCCCCGAGTTCCTGAAAGGCCATATCGGCCCGGTCCGTTTGACTGATTATTATTTGGATAGTATACTGGGAGATATCCCCGGCGAATCCTTCTCCATTGAGGTCGCTCCGAGGGATTTCCTTATGCTCCATTTGGAGCGTGGAAGTCCTTGATAATGAAACTATAGCCGTTCCTGCAGTAGCCGCCTTCGTGAGAAGGTGGTCCGACCAAGCCACGCTCTCACGAGCGCAGCTACTTAGCACAGCATTCGCATAATCCAGTGAATTTTTCAGGCTAAACACCCGGAAAGCTATGATCTTCAAGCTACTATCGCGGTCTTGTAACCAGTAACCAGCCATTGGGCTCAAACCATAGATTATCGATTTAATAGTGTTGATTTTTCATAAAATTAACATATTTGTAAATCATGTTGTTTATGTGCCCTCATAACCCTCAAGCATCCCGGAGAAACCCCGCCCGACAGCGGGTTGAGTCCGGTTTTGCGCTGGTGCTCTCGCTTGTATTGATGGCTTTCCTCTTGTTGTTGATGGTCAGCCTCTCGATTTTCATTACGGTGGAGGTTCAGGCCTCGCGCACGAACAGTTTGCAGCAACAGGCCCGCCAGAATGCCATGCTGGCCCTGAACACCGCTCTGGCTGAGTTGCAGCGTGTGGCGGGACCGGACCAGCGAGTGACAGCACGTGCGGATATTTTGGAGAACCGAGCGGATATTGAGGATGAAGCTTCGACTGTAGCCAACCCCTACTACACAGCAGTGTGGGATGTCAGTTGGCAGAGCGGAACGAAACCGGCCAACTGGCCCATTGCCCCTGGGACACTTCCACACCACAACCGCAACCTGAAACCGTACTTTCTGGTCAGCGGAAATGAAGGGCATGAATTTTCAGCAAGTAACGCTCCGTTCAATGAGGGGACAACGAGTTTCAGCAACCCGATTGCTTTTCCCGAGATGGATGTGACCGTTGAAGGGGTGGGCATCCGCGATAGTGACGGCCAGCGTGTCGGGACCTATGCCTGGTGGGTCGGAGATGAGGGAGTGAAGGCTAAAGTCACACTGCGCAACCCGCAGGAAGTTCTGGCCCGCCCGAATCCTGCGCTATTTTCTCCCGGTGGCAATCCTGCCTTGCTGCACAGCAGTCTGTCGGGCTTTGACTTCATGTCTGCCGCAGACGACTTGGCGAACGTCTATCATCCGGGGGATCTGCGTAATGTCGATTCCGGCTTTGATAACCTTTTTGATTCCAATAACCCGAAGCGATTCGAGTCCTTCCACGACATCAGCCTGTATTCGATGGGGGTGCTCGCAGATGTGCGTAACGGCGGCTTGAAAAAAGACCTGTCACCAACCTTTGGCACGGGTGCGACCATTCCGCCGGAAGTGGCTGATTCGGTAACCTTGTTTCTACCCAATCCGAATATAACAGTTAACAATGATTTTCTCATATTCAAGCCGACATTCGGTCAGTTACGCTCTTTTTACCGCGCCGAAAATGTCGGAACGACAGCACCCACTGGTGCAGAGGTCGTTACTGGACTTGATGATTGGGAAAACAGTCCTATTGCAAGCTACAGGATGGGAACCGAAACCGTCAGTGGGGTTGCTCCCGTGGTTGTCCGGGCCCAAAATAGTGTAACGCCCTTTGTGATTGCGGATTACAGCGAAGGTGCACTGAAGGATGGCCTTCCTTTACTGCGTCTTTATTACGCTTTCCAGCCAATCATTGTGCTTTGGAACCCCTATGATACGGCTATAAGCACCCCACGCATGATAGCTCTCGAAATGTCTGTAATGAGCACGGCAAGTCCGTATGCCGCTACTGGCCATCCGCTGGACGGCGTAAACCACCGTTTTCGTTTATTCGAATCATTTAATCTACCTGCAGGAGCCGAAG
>CAZCJJ010000147.1:0-7552 GCA_964499045.1 uncultured Opitutales bacterium
GCCTCATTTTCCACACTCACGAGCGCGGCTACACACCAGGCACAAGGAACCAGGCCCCCTCTTAAATATTCATGTTAGGTTATTCACTTCCTCTTTTCCGTGTCCTCGGTATCCGGCTTGAACTGCACTGGACCTTTCTGCTGCTGGTCGGCTTCTTCGGCATTCAGGGTTTTTATGCCGGAGGTCCGGCCGGAGCAGGGGCCAGCCTTTTGGTTATATTCCTCATCTTCAGCTCCGTTTTGCTCCATGAGCTGGGGCATTGCCTCGCGGCACGCCCTTACCACATTCGGGTGTCCCGTATCCTGTTGCTGCCGATAGGTGGAATGGCCCAGTTCGAAAATATCCCACGCCAGCCCAAAGCCGAACTGATCATCACCGGTGCGGGCCCTCTGGTCAACTTTGCCATTGTCCTGATCACCCTGCTTATCCACGGAATCCCCCGTGACCTGAGCTTCCTCTACCACCCCGCCCTCAATTTTAACACCATCCTCGGGCTGCTCTTTTATGTCAACCTTCTCATGGGCGTGTTCAACCTGTTACCCGTCTTCCCGATGGATGGCGGACGTATCCTCCGCGCACTGCTCGCTTACAGGATCAGCTATCTCCACGCCACCCGCTGGGCGATTCGGGTCAGTCGCTGCCTGATTGTCGTTGGCATCCTGCTGGCCTTGTTCTACCTGCACAACTACCTGCTGGCCGCCTTGTTTGTTTTCATCTGGATCGGAGGCGACCTCGAGTACCAGCAGCTCCGCGAAAAAGAACTCTATACCGGACTGCAGATCCGCAACGTCACCATTCCGGTCACCGAAGTTCCCTCCAACACTCTGGATCAGCAGGGCCTGCAGGGCTCATGGCCCCTGGAGCTTTTCGCCAGACAACTGCTGGCCGATAAAACCCGGCTGCATCCGGTATTTGAGGGAACCGTCTTCCTCGGCATCCTCGACCCAGCCCGGATAGAGGACATGGCCGAAAAACAGGCAAAAAACCGGGTCACACAGCCCAGCCAGCCCCGTTAAATCGACCTACGCTATCCGAACTCCGGTCTTCGCAATCAGTGGCCGCAGCCGCCCGCGCCGTGAACATGGCCATGGGAAAGCTCATCGGCACTGGCCTCACGAACCGCCACCACTTTGACCTTAAAGTTCAGGTTCTGGCCAGCCAGAGGGTGGTTGCCATCGACCGTGACGTTTTCCCCATCCACAGCCACAATCTGCACGGAAACCGGCCCTTGGTTTGTGTTGGCTTGAAAACGCATCCCCACCTGGAGATCCTCCATGCCTTGAAAACGGTCGCGCGGAACCACCTGCTTCAATTGTTCGTTAAAAACACCATAGCCCTCTTCCGGTGCGACTCTCACATCGACTTCATCTCCAGCCTGCTTGCCCAGCAGGGCATTTTCCAAACCGCTGATGATATTGCCATGCCCATGCAGGTAATCCATGGGACTGTCCGGACGCGATGCGTCCAACACCTCTCCGGCGTCATTCTTGAGCGTGTAATCAATGCTTACAACAGATCCTTGACTGATTTCCATAGCCACCGACCATGGGGACCACCCCTATCGCGTCAACCCTCAATGGGCGAAATCCAATGAGACGCGAGTCAAGCGAAGAAAAATAAAGGACCAACCATAAGCTTGATTTAAGTCAAGGTACCCCGTTGCTCGATCTGCTATACTCGCGGCGATTTATGAAAACAATCCAACAACTATTCATCGCCACCTTAGCCGCTTCAGCCCTTCTTTTGACGGGCTGCGGGCAAGGGTCCAGCAGTTCAAACTCCGAATCCGCCGCAGCCGACGATGGCATCCGCTCCATCCGGATCACCGGTAACGATTCCATGAAATACAATATTGAGGAGATTGAAGCTTCCCCCGGGGAGGAACTTCGAATCAACTTCCATAACATCGGACGCATGCCCAGGCAGACGATGGGACATAACTGGGTATTGTTCAAAAAGATGAGCGAGGCGGAGCTGAACAAATTGGCCATGGAAGCCTCCCAAAACCCGCCGGATCATCTTCCGAAGGACCGGTCCGCGATTCTGGCCTATACGGCAATCCTCGGACCCGGTCAGTCCGAGAGTATCACCTTCAAGGCACCGACCGAACCGGGTGAATACCCCTTTGCCTGCACCTTTCCCGGTCACTTTGCCCTCATGCGCGGCAAACTTATCGTTAAGTAAAATTCCCCCCCATAAAGAAGAACATCGCCCGTCGGTGCCCTATGGTGCCGACGGGTTTTTTCGGGGCATTTTTCTCACAGAGCCTACAGTGCCCACCCCTCTCCAGATTGGAAATTCTCGAAGTCAATCAGGATGTAGTTGGTTTTCAATTTCTATGGTGATTGCCAAGCTGCGGTACGAGTTGAGGAGGTAATGGCGGGACGACAGAGCTCCACCTTGGCTAACCCGCTTATCTCACAAGATATGCGGGCTAAGGGAAACCCAGATAGGCGAATCAGTGGAAACCGTTGCTCAAAATGGGTGAATCGCCCTGAAGCCTAGATAAACACTGGAAACCCCCTTAATTTCCAATGGTGCTCCCCCGGGGACTCGAACCCCGAACCAATTGATTAAGAGTCAACTGCTCTACCAATTGAGCTAGGGAAGCATTTGGATTCCGCCCGGCCTTGGCCAGTGCAAGAAACGGAGCATGCTAGGTGTGCTCAGTCCTTGGTCAATCGGAAATTTCCGGTTTTTCGAATTTCGCATCCAGCTCTTCAGGGACATGGTCCGACCCGGAACCAACCTCCCCTGCCTCCCAGCCGCCGCCGAGTGTCTTGAACAGGGTGGCGGTGGCGGTCAACTGATCGCGGACTGCATCAGCGAGTGAGAGGCGGGCAGCCAGCAGGTTGCGTTCGGTGTCCAGCAATTCAAAGAAGGCAATGAACCCTTCGTCATAGCGCAGTTGGGCTAACTCGTAGGTGCGTTCGAGGGAGCGAACCAGGCGCGCCATCGACTCCACCCGTTCCCTGCTGGTTTCGTGAAAAATCAGAGCATCGCGCACTTCATTGAAGGCCGTGTTCACCGTCAGATAATAAACCGCCTCGGACTGTCTGGCCAGAGCTTCGGCTGTTTCCCGGCGGGAACGGGTGCGGCCAAAATCCCAGATGGGTCCGGTGATCGCCGCCCCAAGCCTCCAGGTTTCAGCGGAAGCCGAAAACATATCACTGGCAGAGGTTGCTGCGCTTCCCAGAAGGGTGGCGAGGTTGATGCGCGGGAGGCCCTCCGCCTCCGCGACTCCGATGCGGGCCGTGGCCGCACGCAGGCTGGCTTCCGCCGCACGGATGTCAGGACGGCGCTCCAGCAGCTCAGACGGCAGAAATCCGGGCAGCGCCTGCGGCAATTCCACCGCATCGATTTCACCCAGCTCCCATTCGGACATTTCCCAGATCTTTTGCGGGTTCCATCCGACCAACATCCCGAGTGCACCCTCCAGCATACGCTTGCGCTGGACCTGGAGTGGCAGTTGGGCCTTGGCGCTTTCAAGATCCGACTTGGCCTGCTCATAGACCAGTTCGTCGATATCCCCGCCTTCGTAACGAATCTTTTGCAGGCGGTAGGTTTCCTCGCGCGAGTGGATCGTGTCCTCGGTAATACGCACCTGAGTTTCCGCCGTTCTCAAATCAAAGTAGGTCGTCACGACATCTGCCACGACCGACAGCCGGACCGCTTCCTTTGCATACTGGTTTTCCCGTAACATGGCCTGCGCCGCTTCACGCTCACGGCTAAGACGGCCCCAGAGGTCCAGTTCGTAACTCAGCACACCGGAAACACTGAAAAGGTTGCCGGTATAGGACCCCATTCCAGGCACACCAGCCGCCGCACCTGAAACCTTTTCCCTCGCGGCACTGGCCTGAGCCTCCAAAGTCGGCATTTGCCGGGCACGGGCCAAACCGAGCCGGGCATGGTACTCCTCGACGCGGGCAGTCTGGATCAGGATCTCCAGATTGTTGTCCAATGCCTCCTCGACCAAAGCATCAAGCACAGGGTCATTGAATTGCTGCCACCAGGAGGTCCAGTCGCGTTGCAGATCCACAGAAGACAGCGCAATACCCTGCGGCCATGCTTCGGGAAGAACCACCTCGGGATCCCGGTAATCGGGCCCCACAGCACAGCCGCTCAACAGTAGGCAGGTGGATATTGTTATCAAATGTTTTTGAAACATAACAAGGGCTCCTCAGGAAGCTTTCGACTCCCCCTTTACACGGGAAGACAGGTCTTCCAGTAATTTGTAAATCAACGCAACAAAAGGCAGGGCGAGTGTACTCGCAACAACCATACCACCGACAACAACCGTTCCGATTTCCTGTCGGCTGGCCGCACCGGCACCGGAGGCAAAAACCAGCGGCAGGCTGCCCACGATAAAAGTAAATGCAGTCATAATGATGGGACGAAAACGCAGACGGGCGGCCTGCAACGCGGCCTCATGGGAAGTCATGCCCTCCTTCCGGTTCTGCGCGGCAAACTCAACAATCAGAATCGCATTCTTGGCCGCCAGACCAATGAGCACCAGCAGCCCGACTTGAAAATAAATATCGTTGGGAAAGCCCCGGAAAAATGAAGCCAGCCCCGCGCCCAGAACCGCAAAGGGGACAGCCGATGCCACCGCCATGGGTAGTGTCCAGCGTTCGTATTGGGCGGCCAGGATAAGAAACACCATAAGCAGCCCAAGCCCGAAGGCGGTTCCTCCGGCCCCGGCAGCCACTTCCAACTGGTATGCCTCCCCGATCCAACCAAGCACGACATTGGCCTCAGAATTCAATTCATCCGCCACACTCTCCATCGCCGCCTTGGCCTGGCCCGTGGTGTATCCGGGAGACGGATCTGCCATCACCCGTGCTGCGGTGTATATATTGAAACGGTTCAGCACGTCAGCCCCACTGACCCGCTCCAAAGTAATAAGCGATGCGAGGGGAATCATTTCCCCGGTATTGGAACGGACAAAGACCTTGCGTAGGTCTTCCGGCTGACTGCGGTAGTCCGCCTCGGACTGCAGATTAACCTGCCAGAGGCGGCCGTAGAATGTGAAATCATTCACATAAAGAGAACCAAAGGTCCCCTGCATCGTTTCAAATACCTGATTGATGGGCACCCCCATCGCCTTCGCTTTTTCCCGGTCCACCTCGGCATGAAAACGGGGAATTCCGGTATCCAGCGTTGTGCGGACATTCATCAGCTCCGGCCTCTCGTTGGCAGCAGCGGCAAAACGTTGGGCCAGCACGTTGACCTCATCAATCGTCGCCCCACTGCGGACTTGCAGATAACCATCCACTCCTCCGGTCAGGGATAATCCCTGAATGGGAGGCGGTACGAAGGCGATGACATTGGCTTCCTGCATGCCCATGCCCATGCCGATGATACGACCTGCAAGGGATGCGGCATCCTGCCCGGGACCGGTGCGTTCCGACCAGTCAGCGAGATTGGCAAAGCCAAGGCCGGTGTTCGTCCGCAGGGATCCTGAGAAAATATCGAAACCGGCAAAACTGGTGAAATCATCAATTTCATCCATGGACACCAATTGCCCGGCAATCGTATCACGGACAATCTCCGTCCGTCCGAGAGAAGAAACGGGGGGCAACTGATAATAAACCAGGGCAACGCCCTGATCCTCCTGCGGGACCAACCCGGAGGGCATTTTTGAAAGCACCAGATAGGCGGCGGCTATAGTGGCGACAAAACAGGCCAGTCCCGGAATCCAGTACCTAAGGAGGAGACGGACTCCAAAAACGAAGGAATCCGTGACGTAGGAAAACGCTTTGTTAAACCAGCGGAAAGGCAGCCAGACTTCTTTGGGTTCACGATCGAGAAGCAGCGCACACATGGCTGGAGTCAGCGTCACTGCCACCACGCCTGAAACGACGACGGAAACCGTAATGGTGACGGCAAACTGGCGGTACAATTCACCGGACAAACCGCCTAAAAATGCCACAGGCAGGAAGACGGCCACCAGCACCAGCGTTGAGGAAATAACGGCTCCGGTGACCTGCTTCATCGTTTCCACGGCAGCATCCCGGGCCTTCATCGCCTGTTCATGCATCAGCCGCTCCACGTTCTCCATCACAATAATGGCGTTATCGACGACAATCCCGATGGCGAGCACCAGTCCAAATAACGTCAGCAGATTGACCGAAAATCCAAACAACTGCATACCGGCAAAAGTACCAATCAGGGATACCGGTATGGCTGCGACCGGAATCCAGGTTGCACGCAGGTGCTGAAGAAAAACGAAGGTCACCAAAACAACCAGAAGCGTTGCAACCAAAAGGGTGACCACGACCTCACGGATGGAAACCTCGACGAATTCTGTGGTGTCGTAGGGAACATTGTATTCCATTCCCGGCGGGAAGCGCTCGGCCATACGATCGAGGGCCTCTCGCACCTGGCGTGCGGTTTCGAGGGCATTCGCTCCCGGTTGCAAGTACACCCCGACCGGCACTGTGGGCTCTCCATTATAAGTCGCCGAGAAAGCATAGCTCTGGGCACCCAGTTCCGCGCGGGCCACATCGCCAAGGCGAAGGGTGCTGCCATCATCCAGTGAGCGCAGGATGATATTCTCAAAAGCTTCGGGGGTATCCAACTGTCCCCTTGTGGCGATGGAAAAGGTGAATGCCTGTCCCTTGGCCGAAGGTTCGGCACCGATACTTCCCGCTGCGAACTGCGCATTCTGCTCACGTACGGCGGCCAGGACATCCGACGTGGTCAAGTCATACTGGGCAAGTTGATCCGGGCGCAACCAGATACGCATGGCATAGTCCTGTGCACCGAAAAGCGACGCACTGCCCACACCGGGAATACGGACCAGTTCATCAATAACATTCAGAAGCACATAGTTGCTGATCGTCAGCGTGTCGGCCTGATTGGAGCTGATCACGGGAACCATCAGAATATTAGTGGAGCGCGCCTCGACACGGAGTCCCAACTCCCGCACAATCTGCGGCATACGCGGCAAGGCGGCCTGAACCCGGTTGTTGACATTGATCGCCGCCTGATCCGGATCCGTCCCCATCGCAAACGAAACCGTGATCGTCAACATACCGGCATCCGTACTGGTGGACTCCATGTAGATCATGTCATCCACCCCGTTGATCTCTTGCTCAAGCGGAGCGGAAACGGATTCAGCCACCACCTCCGCACTGGCTCCGGGGTAGTTTGCATTCACCACGATTTGCGGAGGCACCACATTCGGGTACTGCTCCACCGGCAAGATCATCACCGAGGCAATCCCCGCAATGATAATAACAATGGATATAACCGACGAGAAAATCGGGCGATCAATAAAGAAACTTAACATCATTCCCTCCCCTCTTGTCCCGGATTACCGGTGGAAACCTGCATCCCGTCCTGCAACGAAACCTGGCCGCCGACCACCAGCGAATCCCCGTTCTCCAAGCCTTCCAGAATCACTTGCTTTCCACCCACAACCGGACCCAGCTTCACCACTCTGGACTCGACAGTCTTGTCTTCCTTTAAAACAAAAACCCGCGGGCCTTCAGGCCCCTCACCTACGGCGACGGGATTGACGAGGAAGGCCCCATCATATTCCTGCAGT
>CAZCJJ010000148.1:0-7532 GCA_964499045.1 uncultured Opitutales bacterium
CTGAAATTTGAAGTTTGAAATCTCAGATTTGAAAGATGACTGCCTGCCCTGAAACAAGCGCTGAGCCTGTTCTCAGAGCTTCCGCTTGGAGTCCACCCAGCGGGAGATTCCCCGGATGGTCCAGTTTTCAATTTGGCCGTTGATTTCGGTTTGGACGACCTCGTTGATTCCCTTGCCAAGGAGTGCCTGACCCAAGGGGGTCTGGTAGGAAAGGATACCCTCTTCGGGGTGGCTGTCCCAGGCTCCGAGGATGGCGAAGGTCTGGTCCTTGCCGACGGTTTCCTGGTTGAGCACGACGATACTGCCGATCCCGACCATATCGGTGGGGGCATCGGAGAAATCGGTGATGCGCGCACGGGAAAACTGGCTTTCCAGTTGGGACTTGCGGGCGAGCAAGGTATCCTGGTCCTGGCGCGCCATTTTGTATTCCGCATTTTCGCGCAAGTCCCCGTGTTCCCGGGCAATGGCAATGGCTTCCTTGTTTTCCGGGATCTTGATGTTGATAAGTTCGTCGTACTCCTTCTTCCGCGCGTCCAGGCTTTTCTGGGAAACGATAAGCTCCTCCGCCTTCTCTTCGCTTTGTCCCGAGATGAGTTGCTGGGTTGTCGGGAAGAGGCGGATGAAACGGGCCAGCAGTGACTTCTTGGTCAAGTCCTCAAAGCCCTGATTGAGCAGCAGGCTTTGGGCGAGATCGCGGGCGATTTCCTCATTGGCATCATGGAGCATATCGCCGATCAGTTCCTGATCATCGCTGAGAGCATCCGCCAATTGAATGCGCTTAATACCGGTGTTCTGCAGCGCCTCATAGTCGATGGCGTAGAGGAGGGCATTGAGCAGGCGGTGATTGATCATGCCGTCTACCAGTTTGGCAAACTTGCGTGAATTCCGGTTCTTGACGATCCAGTAGATGACCGGTCCCTTGAGGTTCTGTTCGTTGAGCCAGCGCCTGAGGCTGTCGGCCACCAAGTCCTCTTGTTCCCGCTCACACATGAAGGAAATGCACTCGCTGGTCATTTTGCCTTCACTGTTCTTGAGGATATCCATGATGACCTTGGACCAAGTGTCCGGATAGACACGGGTCAGGAGGTCGAGGAAACGTTTCTGGTAGCCGCTCGGGATGTTGCCTGCCAGCTCGTTCATATCCTCGGCCTGCAGGACGAGGGACTTGGACGTGGGCTCGATCAGCTCGGGATCTTCGTGCAAGTGGCGGGCGAGGTCATTGCGGACCCATACCCCGTGGAGCCGTTCGGACTGGGAGAGTCCGCGGGCGACCTGGATCGCCTGAGTCAGGTGTTCAAAAATATTCGGTAGATCTTCGGCGATCTCCTTTACGTTGTCGGAAATTTGATAAAGTTTTTCGGCCAGCAGGATTTTCTTCTTGGGCTGTTTGTAGAGGTAGAAGTCCTCAAGGATTTCCTGTTCCGGTTTCAACGGCTCGTCCCGCAGGTAATAGGGATCGATTTTCTTGGAGGGGGTGGCGACGCGCGGATCTTTGACGAGAACTTTCTTGGTGCTGGTCCACCATTTCTTGAACTTGGTCGGGCCAAGCAGGCGGGACAGGATGGATTCGAGTTCGGCGGCGCTGGCGGTGTTTTCCGGATAGCTGGCGAGGATTTCGACAATAACATCGGCTGGCCGTTTTTTGACCATTTCCGCAATCTCCTCAGGACTCTGGTTCTGGCGCACCAGAATGTTGTCTTCAGGCAGTATTTCCAGATGATCCACACAGAAGGCGGGATCCATCATGTGGCCGGTTTTTCCGCCCTCAAAATCAATAATCAGCTTGTTCTCTGCGCTATCATAGCCTTTGATCTGGCCGAAGCCCCAGCTGCGGTGCAGGCAGTAAGCACCGGATTTCATGGCTTCCAGCTTGTGCCGCGCGGAATTGAGCTCCGGTTTGTTTTCGAGGATTAAATCTATCGCTTCCTTATTCATCTCTGTCATCTAAATGGCTATAAATGGGTCCAACATGAAAAAAACGCCGAACAACAATTATTCACCGGGATCGGTGAACAAAAAACACGACACAAGCACCACTGGATGGTCGCGGGCGGTTGTGTTGTGTGAGTTATCCGGTGAGCGTGGCGAGAAGGCCGACGCTTTGTTGAGCCGTTATTCCAAAGGTATTTCCAGCTGGGAACGTCAGGCTTGTCAACGCTTGTTTTTTGGTGTGATCAGACACCGTCGTTTATTGGAGACTGCTATTGGTGAATGGGTGAAGCGTTCGCCCCGTCCACGGTTACAGGCGATTCTGATGGTGGCGGCCTTTGATTTGTTGTCATCCGAACCGGACAAGGCACCAGCGGTGGTGAGTTATGCGGTGGATCAGGCGAGGCCTTTGGTCAGTGCCAGTGAGGTTAAGTTGGTCAATGCGGTATTGAGAAAATTGCCCGCCACGCTGGCATCCTTGCTTGAGAAGGCCCCGAGTGCCATCCGGTACAGTCATCCGGAATGGCTGGTGGAACGCTGGGTGGCGGCCTGGGGTGAGGAAACGACCGGCAGGCTGCTCGACTGGAATCAGGACATCCCGGATATTTTTGTCCGCTGGCGCGGGCGCTCCGCTCCGCCCCCAGAATTACTTGAGTCAGCCTCCTGGCAGAATTTCTACCGTTTACACGATGAAACAGTGTGGGAAGATCTTTTACCCTACCTGAAGCAGGGTGAAGCCTACATTCAGGATCCCGGTACCCGGATCGCTCCCGGACTGTTGGCGGTCAAACCCGGTGAAAAGGTGCTCGACCTGTGTGCGGCTCCCGGCGGGAAAACCATGTTTCTGATTGATGCGCTGGGTGAGGACCAGACGGGACTGTTGGTGGCAGTGGACAAACAAGGGAAGCGTCTGGAGCAGTTGGACGAGAATTTGCGCAAGCTGGATACGGGATCCGGGCCGGAAGTTCGCTTGCTGGGGGAGGACGTACTCACCCTCGGGGTGGAAAGCACAGGCAGCTTCGATGCGGTGTTACTCGATGCTCCCTGCAGCAACACCGGGGTGATTCGCCGTCGTCCGGATGTGAAGTGGAGGCTTAACCCGGAATCGATTGTCACGGCTGCGGATTTACAGTTAAAGCTGTTACACAATGCCGCGCGACTTGTCCGGGAAGGTGGTCGTTTGGTGTACAGTACCTGTAGTCTTGAGCCGGAAGAGAATGAAGGTGTGATCCGCCGTTTTTTGGCGGAGCATCCGGAGTACACTTTGGAGGAAGGTGCGGTTCATTTCCCCTGGGAATGTGGACACGACGGGGCCGGAGCCTTTCTATTGAAAAGGGAGTCGGCGTAGCCGCCTTCGTGAGAAGGGCCAACCCGGCCACGCTCTTACGAGCGCAGCTACGTAGCCGCCTTCGTGAGAAGGTGGTGGTGTTGGCTTACAGGCTGAGGCCCTCCTGGATTTCGCTCAGGGTGAGCAGGTCAGGGGGGACATTGGCGAGGGCTTCGAGTACGGTACTGGTACCTTCGATTACCTTTAGCAGGGAGTCCTGGTGGAGGGTTTTCATGCCGGTGCGCATGGCCAGTTTCTTGATTTCGGCGGTTTCCGCCCGTTGGTTGATGGCCCGTGTGATTTCATCGTTATTGCGCATCAGTTCATGGATACCAACCCGCCCCTTGTAACCGTTGCCACCGCAAGTGGGGCAACCGGCTTCATTGGCTTTGAACAAGGTCTGCGGCTCCCAGTTGGGGAGGCCCTTGCAGAGAATTTCCAGTTCGTTCCCCTCCGGCATGTAGCTTTGTCGGCAGTTCTTGCAGACCCGCCGCATGAGACGCTGGGCGCAGACGACCAGCAGGGATGCCGAGATCATGAACGGTTCGATCCCCATGTCGGTGAAACGGGCGATGGTGGATGGGGCATCGTTGGTGTGGAGGGTGGAGAGGAGGAGGTGACCGGTCAGGGCGGCTTCGACTGCAATTTCGGCGGTTTCCTCATCCCGGATTTCTCCGACCAGAATGACATCCGGGTCCATGCGCAAATAGGCTCTGAGGGCGCGGGCGAAATCGAGCCCGATGGCCTTGTGCATTTGCATCTGATTGATGCCGGGGATGGTGTATTCGATCGGATCTTCGGCGGTTTGGATATTGATCTCCGGGCTGGCCACTTCGCGCAGGGCGGAAAAGAGGGTCATCGATTTCCCGGATCCGGTTGGACCGCAATGGAGGATCATACCGTAAGGTTGCTGGATGCATTCACGGTATTTGGTCAGATTTTCCTCGCTGAAGCCGAGGGCGGTGATGGGCAGCGCGCTCTTCGACTTATCGAGAATACGCATGACGATTTTCTCACCGAAGTTCATCGGTCCGGTGGCGACCCGCAGGTCAATGTCGATATTACGCCGGGTGAATTTTTTGAAGATAATACGTCCGTCCTGTGGAATCCGTTTTTCGGCGATATCGAGTTCGCTCATGACCTTGTAGCGGGCGATGAGGGCGTTGGAGACGGCTTTGGGGAGCCTCAGTTTCTCATGGCAGATACCGTCGATCCGGTAACGGACCAGAAGATCGTGTTCCTGTGGTTCGACATGAATGTCACTGGCACCGGCAATGTAGGCGTCTTCCACAATACGGTTGGCGAGAGTGATGACGGGGGCGGATTCCTCGCTTTCCAGCTGGGTTCGTCCTTCATCTTTATTTAATGCAAATTCCTCACCGATGACATCGACCAAACCGGCTATGTCCGCATCGGTTTCCTGACTACCGGATGTTGTGTCGGCGGCGGAGCTTTTGAAGAAGGTGTGGGTGAGTTTGTCAATAAGGGATTCCGGGGCAACCGCCGCATCCTCGATGTGCAATTCGGTCGTGGTTTCAAAGTTTTCCCGGCTTTGGTAATCGAAGGGGTTGACCATGAGCACGGCGACACTGCCGGGTCCGAGTTGGCGGTAGGGGAAGACCTTCGTACGCCGGATGATGGCGTCGCCCACCACCTCGAGCAATTTATCATCGGGGGCGATTTCTTTATCGTCGAGGATGAGTTGTGAGTCGGTGAAGCGGGCAATATACTTGGCGGTGACATCGTCCGCCATCTCATATTTGGGGTCGATGATCCGCTGGATGAGGGGGGCGGTGTACTCGGCCACCTCCTGCAGAATGCGCAGGTCTTCGCGCCGGAAGTCCTGGGTCGGGGCATAGGGTTCTTTGTTCAGGAGTTGGATGGCTCCGAGGCAGCGGGTTCCGATCAGCGGGACGGTTACCATGGATTTCACCTCAAACCCGGTATCCTTGAACAGGTTGAACATCGGTTTGGTGGCTTTCTTGTCCAATGAGAAGAAGACCGGTTTTTGTTCGGCAATCACGCGGCCAACGATACCGGCCTCGATGGGAAGTTGCAGGGCCAGCAGTTTTTCACGTTTGTCGGCAAACTCCTTTTCTTTCTCCGGCTGACTCTCCCAAAGGGAGGGGGAGTAGTACACATGTTTGAAATGAATCCCGTTCCCCTGAATCAGGTAAAAGGTCATGGACTGAGCCTGGAGCAGATCGACGATTTTACTGCAGGTCAGTTCGATGATGGAATCGATATCTTCCGGTTTGGCTTCGGCTTTGGAAATGATTTTAAGCAGGAGGGCCTTGCGGAGTTGGTTGGATAATTGGGTTTCGGACATAAAGGAGGGGGGGTGAAGTTGTAATCCCGCTACCCGGTCTAGCCATTCTGATCGGGATTTAGACGATTTACGTGTTCTGGGCTCGAAAACCTAAATGCCCATCCGGAAAAAGACAAACAGTAAGCGGGCGACTTAGCTTAAAAAAACGGTAGGGTTACTTTTCGTGACTTTTACATTGCCGGGTGGGGGGGAGCTGCCTCAGATAGTGCGGTTTTCGTTATGCTGCTCAAGGAAGTCGTCATTAATGGGTTCAAAAGTTTCGCCGACCGGACCAAAGTGGAAATGGGGTCGGGGGTGACCTGTGTCGTGGGGCCCAATGGTTGCGGGAAAAGTAATATCGTGGATTCCATCCGCTGGGTGTTGGGGGAGCAGCGGGCCAAAGCCCTGCGGGGCGGCAAGATGCAGGATGTGATTTTTCAGGGGACCGACCGCCGCAAGCCCCTGCCGCAGTGTGAGGTGTCTCTTGTTTTCACCGACTGCGAGGCTCAGCTGGGCACAAATTTCAATGAAGTCGAAATCACCCGTCGCGTGACCCGTGATGGAGGGGGGGACTATTTTATCAACGGCAAGGCCTGTCGCCTGAAGGACATCCAGCGCCTCTTCATGGACACCGGAATCGGGCACAGTTCCTATTCTTTCATGATGCAGGGGCAGATTGACCAGATCCTGTCCGCCAATCCGGCCGAACGCCGGACTATTTTTGAGGAGGCTGCGGGCATCACCCGTTATAAGGCACAGCGCAAAGAGGCGCTTAACAAGCTCACTCTGGTCGATCAGAACTTGTCCCGGGTCACGGATGTGATCGAGGAAGTCGGACGGCAAATCGGCTCGCTCAAACGGCAGGCCTCGAAGGCCCTCCGTTTCAAGCGTCTGAAGCACCGCCTGACCCATCTCGATCTGGCCTACAACGGTCAGCAGTATGCCAAGAGGCATGCTATTATTGCCGAGCTGGACATCAAGGTCGAAAATTTGCGTAAGATTGTGGAGGAGACCCAGGAGGACCTGGCGGTGCGCGAGTCCTCACTTGAACAGCGCAAGGCGGAACGGGCGGAGGTTTATCAGCAGATGCAGGATGCGCAGCAGTCGGTTTACGATATGCGCTCGGAAAAGGAAAATGCCGAGAACCAGGCCGAGTTTGCCAGTATCCGCCGTCAGGATATTACCGGGCGGATTGAGGAAATTGCCAAAGAGGCAGGCACCTTGCAGACCCAGCTGGAGGAAATATCCGGGCGCACCCGCAGTACCGAAGAGAGCAAGCGGGAAGCACAGGCTCTGGTTGGGTCTTCTGATGAAATTTTCCGGACCCGGAATGCGGAGTTCCAGTCTATCCTGGCCCGTCTGGCGGATGCCGAGCGGCAATTGGGGCAACTGCGGCAAGATTTGCTCGTCAAGGAGGGGAGTATTACCCGCCTGCGCAGCCAGACCACCTCCTGCGAGGTCGATCTGAAGACATTCCAGGTCAAGCATGCCGGCCTGGGGGATACCTTGTTCCAGTTGAATGAGGAGCGTACGGTGGCCGAAAGTCGCCTGGCCGAACTGAACAGGATACTCGAACGCAAGCAGCGGGAATCTTCGACTGCTGCGGAGGCCGTGGAAACCGCCAAGGCCGAAACCCAGCGTCTGCGTGAGGCGTTCAAGCAACTGCAGCGCGATATTCAGGACAAGGACCGCGAGGTCGCCCGGCAGAGTGCGCAGCTTACAACTCTGGAAAGCTTGCAGCAGCGTTTTGAAGGTTTTTCCGATGGGGCCAAAGCCATTTTGCAGGGCAAGCTGGAAACCGTTCTGCCGAAACAGGCCTCCCGTCCGTTTTCCAGTCTACTCAATGTGGATGAGACATGGACTTCCGCTCTGGAAACCCTGCTCGGCTCGGCGGCGGAAGCAATCGCCGTGGACGACGCGCAGTTTGTCCTCCCGGTGGTGGCAGGCTTGGAAGAAGGGCGTTTCGGG
>CAZCJJ010000149.1:0-5711 GCA_964499045.1 uncultured Opitutales bacterium
ATCCGCCGCGACACGGGCAGTATAGACGGCCACCGCACGGTCAATTTCCGGGGAGTGGAAAGAGGCGGATCCGGATGCATTCAACCGCTATTTGCAAGAAGCGGATCTGGACGCCTCCCTGAAGGAGATTCTCCAAAATGCACGTCCTGCGGGTGGCGGACGGCGCGGTGGCTGGTGGGGAGGATATTGACGACGCCCGCCAAGCCACGCTCTTACGAGCGCAGCCACGTAGCCCGCTTATCTCACCGGCTTGTTGGCGAATCCGGTCAAACACTCTGCTTTCTACCGAAAACCTTCAAGTCCTTGTTTCTCAATAGAATATAGCCTTCGCCAACAAGCCGGTGAGATATGCGGGGTAGCCGCCTGACCTTCGGGTCAGATCAACTCGCTCAGTTTGCTTGAGCCGGGCTTGAGGCTGACCAAGTCGTTGATGTTGACCGGGCGGTTTTCAGCAATGGACTGATTGGCGGCGATGCCGATGAGGATGGAAGCGGCCCCTTGTTCGTGGCCTGCATTTCGTCCCAGTTTCTCAACGGGTGCATCATGGGAGAATATCTGCTCGCCGAGCAGGATATCACTTCCGCCGTGACCGCCCTTCGGGCCCGGGTCGGCCTCAACCTGATAGGAGCGGTCAAACATCGGATAAACGATAATGCGGTGGTCGCTTTTGTCCGCTGCCTGTTCCTTGGCGAGTTCCTCGTCGCTTTGGCCGCGAATGATGTGACTGCCCCCGAACTCGTAAAACTCGATGCGGCCCTTTTCTCCGTTGAAGGTGACCCGCATACCTTCGCGCGGACTGAAGGCATTAAGGGAATAGGTGAGGTAGGTCCCGCAGCGGTAACGGACATTCACACTCATGGAGTCATAAATATCGATGCCGTCACGGAAAACGTTCTGGTCGCGGATGTAGCCGCTGTCTTTTTCCGCATCCAGATAAATATTCTGCATCAATCCGCCGTCATCCAGACAGAGGGCAAAGGGGTCCTTACTCTTGTCGGTGTAGCCGGTGTATCGCGGATAGCGGGTGAGGGCCTCATCGCCGCGGGCAATGGCATTGGCTTTGCCATAGAAAGCAAGACGGCCGTAGGCAAAGACCTGATCGGGTATCGAGTCGAGCCACCAGTTGACCAAGTCGAAGTGGTGCGTGCTCTTGTGAACGAGGAGTCCTCCGCTGTGTTTCATGTAGGAATGCCAGCGGCGGAAGTAGTCCGCCCCATGGGAAACGTCCAGCAGGTACTCGAGGTTGACACTCAGGACCTTGCCGATTGTTCCGGCCAGGAGGAGTTCTTTGACCTTGGTGTTCCAGTTGATGAAGCGGTAGTTGAAGGTGACGCGGCATTTGCCTTGGGTCGCCTCCACCTTGTCGAGAATAGCCTGGCACTTTTCCGCATCCGTGGTCATCGGTTTTTCGGTGATGGCCTCAATGCCCCTCTCCAGTGTCTTCAGGATGTACTCGTGATGCATGGCATCGACGGTTGTGATGAAGACCGCATCGGGTTTGGTCTCCTCCAACATTTTCTCAAAGTCTTCGGCGGCATACATGGGGACCTCAGGGTAACCCCGCTTGGTGAGCTCCTTGTTGTGAGCCTGCATCCGAATCCGGCTGGTATCGCACAGGCCGACCAGTTCGGCTGTGTCTTTGTGTAACTCGACGAGACGATAGGTAAAATTACCGAGACGACCCCCGGTTCCCACTGCGGCAAAACGTTTCTTTTGTGTCATGAACTTTTATCCGTTTGAGTGTTAATGAAACGACTCTATGGCTGTATTACTCCTTACGGAGAGTAAAGTTTATTTCAGCTTTCCGAGTTTAATTTTTATGCGCAAAGCTTTGCGCAAATTTCCATTTAAATCCATAACATATTATCTAGAAGTCATTTAGAAGTCATTTTAATCCGAAAATACACTTTCGACAAAAAGGCGGAAAGCTGCACGCGTCTTTTCAGGAGCAAGAGCGTATTTTGGGTGTAATGTTTGTAAATATATGATAAACAGCATAATGCGACTTTGTTTTAAGATGGATTTGAATACCCCTTAACTCTGTTTTATTTTCATTTGACTTGGATCTGTAAAGATCATCAGATTCAAAAACGCTTGGGATATCATCTGCTTAATAGGCCATAAATCTTTGCTTATAAATAATTTCAGCGTTCAAGCTTCATTGGATTAACTTGGATTTGCGATGAAACGAAGAGACTTTCAAGTCAACACACTTTCTGATTTGGCGGGTATTCTCGGTCTTTCACAGTGGACTGTTTCCCGGGCTTTGAATGATTGTTCGCGGGTGGGGGCGACCACACGGCAACGGGTACGGGAAGCGGCTAGATTATATGGTTATGAGGCCAGTCCCTTGGCGAAGGGTTTACTGGGGAAATCCTCGCGGATGGTGGGGGTGACGATCAATGACATCCTTTTCCAGGTGGGGGCTTTAAAGCTGAACCTGGTCCAGCAGATGCTGGCGGACAAAGGCTACCGTGTTTTGGTCTCCTTCACGAGGGGTGATGTGGAGGAGGAGCACCGAGCTCTGCGTCATTTTCTCCATTTCAAGGTGGACGGGATCATCCAGATTTATTCGAGCCTGTTTCCGGATGATAGGGTATTGCAACAAGTGGAGCAGAGCGGGGTTGTTCGGGTATCGATAGATCCTTTTAAAGGGGAATCCAGTCCGAGTTACAGTTTTGACCGGGAGTGGGCCATGCGCCTGTTGCTGGAGCATCTGCACAAGCTGGGGCACCGCAGCTATGGGATTGTAGGCATTCACCGGGAGCGTTCCCTCTCGCGTTGGCGGGGACTGGAACAGGCTTTCAAGCACTTCGGAATAGACCCCCGGCGTCAGGTGGTCGAACTGGTTCTGCATGAATCATTGGGGGATGGGCATGCTTACGGTTGGGAGTTGGGGGAGCATTACCTGTCACTGCCGAATCGTCCAACCGCACTGCTCTGCCTGGATGACGAGGTGGCATTGGGCTGTATCAGTTTTCTGCAACAGGCAGGAATGAGGGTGCCGGAAGATGTTTCGGTCTGCGGGTTTGACGACATTCCGGCCGCAGCTTACTCGAATCCTCCCCTGACGACGATCAGTCAGCAAGTGGAGCATCTGGTTTCGCTGGCGATGAAGGCCCTGTATGCCCGTCTGGAACCGGAGGAGGGTGAGAATACTGCTTCTACTGACAGGCAGGAGCGGGTGACTCCGGTGTTGCGCATTCGTAAAAGTACCGGGATCCCCCCTGCCGGGTGCAATGGGGATGGTTTTATTTCCCAGCGATGAGAACGCGGTAGGCTGTTGTAGGCGGTAGGTGCTTAGGTGTTTAGGGGTTTTGCTTTTTTGGTTTTTGGGGGAAGCCGGGGCGGCAATGCGGGAGGTCTCACGCAGAGACGCGGAGGCGCCAAGCAAAGTAGGCTGAAACTTTAGTGAGGCCGTTTCAGGTGAAAGGTAATTCGACCTTTCTGGCGAGATCATTACCTGCCACTCATGTAACCCTTGCCCGATAATCCAGCAAAACGGTCAATAACCCACGGTTTCGAGGCATTCGATCGGTTTGGCTATGTTGGGGTCGATGAATATAGTACAGGGCAGCATCTGGTAAATGGAGCCTGGTACCATGGGGGTAATGGGCCCATGGGTAATCAGGCGGGAGGTCATACGCTGCCAGGAAGAGAATGTGCCCATGGTGGACAGACCGTGACCCTCGACCCGTTTCTTGGCGTGAAGTACATCGCGTGGTCCGATGGTTGCCGCCTTGGGGGGCACATTGCCGACATTGCCGGAACAACCGAACACGCCGTGCAGCGAATTCTGGGCAATGGTGAGCGGGTGCAGTGATACGACTTTGGCCGGCTGCTGCAGGTATTCCTCCATGGAATCCACCTGGGTATAATCGTCGGTCGGATCGATGAAGGCGATGTGGCCCGCCCAGCCGGGGCCAGAGGTGAAGTAATCGATGCCGCCGCCGGTTTTCTCATCGATCAAATCGGAGAAATGGTCGATATTGGCATTGGTCGGGGTCAGTACATTCTCTGGCAGCGGTCGCAATTCCGGATCGATCTTGTTGATGAAATACTTCATGAACGAGTAGGTAAAGCCCGCCCGGTAGGTGTCCGGTGCGATATTACCGTCCTGGTCCGCCCACTCATCCATAGTCACAAAGACGCAGTTACGGCAGCTGACACGGTTGCGGTTGATCAACTCCGCCAGTGCCATGTGGGTAATGGGATTGGGGTTGCCGAAGATAGTGGAAAAGGGCTTGTCCTGATCATCCGACTCCTTGATGTGAAGGAATTTTTCCGCAGTGACCACGGTTCCGGCATTCGACATAATACGGATGTTTACGTCGGGGTTCGGATGTTTTTCGATTTCCTCCGGGGTCATTGCCGCCAGCCGTGCCAGCAGTTCGCGATCCTTGACCGGACAAAAATCAGCCGGTGTGAAGTTGAAGTCTGTGCTCATAAGATTGTTCATAGAAGGTGACTGCGGGCGCATGCCCGTCAAGCTAAGAATACCCGTCGTGGTTCAGGGAGCAGGTATTTTGCTGTTTAGGGGTTTCGCTGTTTTGGTGTTTAGCCTGGAATATTCGCGCTTGTGGGCTTGAGGCTTGTTGGCGAATCCGGTCAAACAGTCTGTCTTCTGCTAAAACCTTCATGTCATTGTTTTTAAATAGAATATAACCTTCGCCAACAAGCCGGTGAGATATGCGGGGTTAGGGCATGAAAAAAGCCGGTTCCTTGGGGGGGACCGGCTTTCAGGAAAAAGAATCAGTGCTTACTGATTTTCGTAGCGTTGCCGAAGCATATTGCTGAAAGCAGCCACTTTCTTTTTGCGGCGGCGCACTTCACAAGGCTTTTCAAAATAACGTTTTGCACGTACATCACGGATAACGCCTTCACGATCCAGCTTCTTTTTGAGCCGGCGGAGGGCCTTTTCCATGGGTTCACCCTTGCGGATTTTGACTTCGACTGACATAGGAATGCTTAATGGTTTAAAGGAAAAGAGTGGGATAACGCAGCAATTGGGAAACAAGGTCAAGGATTTTTTTATGGGGAATCAGGAGATGGAGCAGGAAACGGAACTTGTCCGTGAATTATCGTCTGGGCGGGCACCGGGGCGGGTGGCGAAGATAGACCATGCGTTGGTCCACCGCACACGCTATCTGACCGCAGTTTTTGAGAACACCTACCAATCCCACAATGCGGCGGCGGCCATTCGTTGTTGCGAGGGATTTGGGCTGCAGGCAATTCACGTGGTAGAGGGGCTGCGCAAGTTTCGCCCCAGCCGCCAAGTGACGATGGGGGCGGATCGCTGGATGGATATTGGGCGTCATCGGGATGTGGGCTCCTGTCTGGAGTCGCTGAAGGGAGGTGGGTACCGCATCGCTGCGGCGACGCTGCGTCCGGGGGCGGTGCCTTTGCAGGAACTGCCGCTGGATCGTCCGCTGGCTTTGCTTATCGGGCATGAGCGCAAGGGATTGTCGGAAGAGGCGCATGAGGGGGCGGATCTTTGGTTTCACCTGCCGATGTACGGATTGACGCAGTCCTTCAACCTGTCGGTTTTCTGTGCACTCTGTCTGTATGATCTGACCCGGAGGCTGCGGGAGAGTGACCAGCCCTGGTTGTTGGCGGAGGACGAGCGCCGCCGTCTAAAAATGAGATGGCTGGCGGAAGATTCCGCAGCGAATGCCCGGCTGTACCGTGAACGGATGGAGGGGGGTGCCCGG
>CAZCJJ010000149.1:5811-7403 GCA_964499045.1 uncultured Opitutales bacterium
TCGAGAGCCTGGCGGATAACATTAAGGAGTGTTTTGACCGTGTAGGGTTTTGGGATGAAGTGCCTTACTCCGGCATGGACGGCTTTGGCGACACAGCCGTTGGCGTGCAAGCCGCTGGCGGCGATGATCCTGATTTTCGGTTCAATTTTGAGCAGGGCATGAATTGTGGTCGGGCCGTCCATGACTGGCATCATCATATCGGTCAGGACGAGATCGATGGACTTACGGTGGATGGCAAAAATGCTGACAGCCTCCGCGCCGTTTTCTGCTGTCATGACCTTGTAGCCAAAAGTTTCGAGGGTTTGGCGGGCCATACTGAGGATGGAGCTTTCGTCATCGACCAGTAATATGCATTGGCCTGTGCCGCGGGGGAGATCCTCTCCGGTGATTTGTTCTTCGGAGGCTGTTTGCCTATTGGCGGGAAGGTAGATTCTGAAGGTGGTGCCATTGCCGGGTTCACTGTAAACATTGATGGCTCCGCCGTGGCTTTTGATAATACCCTGTGCGGTGGAAAGCCCCAGCCCGGTACCCTTGCCCACCTCCTTGGTGGTGAAGAATGGCTCGAAGATATGGTCGACGACATCATTATTGATCCCGGATCCGGTATCCGAGACTTCAATGTAAATGTAATTGCCCGGTTGGACTTCGTCGTAAAGAGATCCTTTGGAGGATTCGATGTGGGTATTGGCAGCCTTGATTTTAAGGGTTCCCCCCCGGGGCATGGCATCCCGTGCATTGACGCAGAGATTGAGCAGGACCTGATGGAATTGAGTGGGGTCTCCGGTTACGGTGAAGAGTTCGGGGGAGATCTCTGTTTCGAATTCGATGTTTTTCGGGAAGGTATTACGGGCAATGGACTGGATTTCGCGGATCAGGTGGCTGATCTGTATTTCCACCCGCTGTCCCTCCATGCCACGGGCGAAGGACAGGACTTGTTTGACGAGGTCTGCCCCGCGGTTGGCACTGCTGTGGATGTTATCGATAATTTCCAGGCTTTGCTGGTCAAAGGGCCGTCGCTTGATGTACTCGACTCCCATGATGATGGGGGCAAAGAGGTTGTTCAGGTCGTGGGCGATCCCTCCGGCGAGAGTGCCGATACTTTCCAGCCGCTGAGCCCGCAGGTATTGGGATTGTATTTTGCGGGCCTCAGTCACGTCTTTCATCCCGCCGACCATACGGACAGGCTTTCCCTCATGGTTGCGGAGGACCAGCCCATGGTCTTCAACCCGGGCATAGTGGCCGCTTTTGTGCATAAAACGGTATTCGTCTCTCCAGACGGTGGTGTTCCCGTTGACGGCGGCATAAAAGGAGTTCAGCACCCGTTGTTGGTCCTCGGGGTGGATGAATTCGGTCCAGGCTTCGATTCCGGAAGGCATTTCCTTGGGGTTATAACCGAAAATTCGGAAAAACGTTTCGCTCCACCAGAACCTTTGTTCCAGGATATCCCAATCCCAGACGGCGTCACTGGTGGCGCGGACCACCAGGCTGAAACGTTCCTGGGCGGCTTTGACCTCCGCTTTTATTTTCAAGGCTTCCGTCAAGTCATGGGCCAATGCCAAGCGGGCTTCTCTACCCTCAAACTCAATGTCCAG
>CAZCJJ010000150.1:0-7323 GCA_964499045.1 uncultured Opitutales bacterium
AAATAGGGTTAATTGCGATAAATAAATTTCACAATTATTTACGCGCGCGAGTATATTTTATCGTCAAACGCAACTTGCGCAGGGAGTGTCCGGAACAATGGCTGGCAACAACCCGTCAAGTTGGGCAATTACACAGTCCACGCGAGGGCAAGAACGTTTACAGGGGGTTTGTCGGGCATCTGCATCCCGGCGGAGCGAAGTCCAGTATGGCTGAGGTTCCAGTTGCCTTTGAGGTGATAGAGCGTCTGAGCGATCGCGATGGCAACCCGCTGCTGATACCGGAAATTGAAGTCAACACCTACTGGACGAACCTGGTCTGCACCGCTGAAGAGGTAGTGAAACTTTACCATGACCATGGCACCAGTGAGCAGTTCCACAGTGAACTCAAAAGCGACATGGGGGTCGAGCAGCTGCCCTCGGGCAAGTTTTATGTCAACCGGATCGTGTTGCTATGTGCCATGCTGGCCTTTAACCTGTTGCGAACAACGGGGGAGGAAATCATAGCGCGTGGGCATTTATCGCCAGTAAAGATCAAGGTAGGTCGTTGGCGTCTGAAGAGTGTGTTGCAGAATATCGTTTACTCGGCCGTGCGTGTGGTCAGCCATGCGCGCGGGCTGCGCTTGCATTTTGGCAGAAACTCCCGGTGGTTTGACCTGATTGCAGATATGATGCGATCACCTGCGCGGCTTTAACAACAGCAAAAACGACGCAAGAGAAGCCCGGAGCCCTCTCCGGCAGGTTGCTGCTGTACTCAAACAGCCAAAAAGGCACTCCGTCGGTCGAAAAAGCCAGCTACCAGCGACGCAGAGAACCGAAACCCGGCAAAAAATGGGCGCAAGGGACAAAATAGTGATGACCGTGGAATTAAAATCACCAAAAAAAGTGAATTTATACCGTTGACCTCGAGAAGTCACGGATTCAGGTTAGCCTGAAGAATTCAGCGGATTGTACGAAAGTTGCAATGAAACTCTATTTGCCGCCAGATTTGTATTGACCGGATAGTTAGTTAAGTTATTTTTATGCTTGTTCATGCAATGCTTGTTCACCCACTAACAAATCCAAGACATGAAAATACACCCCTACACAATACTGAGCCTTACGGTTCTTTTGCTTGTCTCGTCCGTTCGAGCCGAAATTCTCTACCAAACGGATTTTTCGAATTCAATCTTGGCAGGCAACGGCCTTCACAGCAGTAACCAAGATGTTGGTTATCGCGACGTCCTTATCTTTGATGTCGATTCCGCGACCCACTTCGGTACGGCAGGCGGAAACTATCTCTACATCAATCGCCAGCCAGGAGGGAGTATGGATGGGGCATCGTTTATCGTCTCTGGAATAGGAGTGGTGAATAGTGCTGTGGCGACACCCCTCACCCGCTTTGCATTTGACATGAACGTGACGGACAATGGAGCGGGTCGAATTACATTTGCAGCCTATGTGGGCAAAAGCTTTGCGGCAGTTGATCGTGCCCTTGAACTCCGCTTTGACTGGGGGGCGGAAGGAGTTCGCCTCAACAACATCCTGGCGGCTTCCTTTGGCTACAATGCGGCTGTACGTGTCGAGTTGTTTGCGAATAACTCCAGTGAGGCGGTCACCTATTATAGTCCTGTTGGCATTGCGACTCTGGACAGCGGCCATTATTCGTTGTTTGTGGATGGCGAGCTGAAGTTGGAAAATACGAGTATTGGAACCGGACATGGTGCTGCTGGTAATGATGGGGGTATCGAAAGCTTCACCTTTTCCTATTTCGGAACTGCAGCACAAAACTACGGCACCATCCGGATAGATCGTTTTGAAATATCACCAGTATACAGCCTCTCTTTGGATGACAAAACCCAAGTCTTCTATCGTACGGATTTCTCAAGTCCAACCCAAGTGGATAACGGCCTTCACAGCAGTCCCCAAGATGTTGGTTATCGCGATGCCCTTATCTTTGATGTCGATTCCGCGACCCACTTCGGTGCGTCAGGCGGAAACTATCTCTACATCAATCGCCAACCAGGAGGGGGCATGGATGGAACCAGTTTTACTCTGTTTGGAATAGGAGTGGTGAATAGTGCTGTGGCGACACCCCTCACCCGCTTTGCATTTGACATGAACGTGACGGACAATGGAGCGGGTCGAATTACATTTGCAGCCTATGTGGGCAAAAGCTTTGCGGCAGTTGATCGTGCCCTTGAACTCCGCTTTGACTGGGGGGCGGAAGGAGTTCGCCTCAACAACATCCTGGCGGCTTCCTTTGGCTACAATGCGGCTGTACGTGTCGAGTTGTTTGCGAATAACTCCAGTGAGGCGGTCACCTATTATAGTCCTGTTGGCATTGCGACTCTGGACAGCGGCCATTATTCGTTGTTTGTGGATGGCGAGCTGAAGTTGGAAAATACGAGTATTGGAACCGGACATGGTGCTGCTGGTAATGATGGGGGTATCGAAAGCTTCACCTTTTCCTATTTCGGAACTGCAGCACAAAACTATGGCACCATCCGGATGGATAATTTTGAAATTTTACCAATATACAGACTCACTCTGGACGAAAGTGATGTGGAGCCCGGAGAATGGGGATTTAGACCGGAGGAGGGGGAGCATATTGGTGTTTCACCGCCATCTTTTGTCTGGCACCCGCAAGCCGGGGTTGCACGATGGCAGCTCGAGGTGTTGGATGCCATTACCGATGAGGAAATCCACAGGTGTGGTGGGATTAAGTTCAATGTGTATCGGCCATCAGTGGTTTTCGCAGAAGGTCATTACCAATGGCGTTATCGAGGATGGAATTTTAACGGGCAACCAACAGAGTGGAGCCGGTGGCGTACGTTTACTGTGGATGAAGGGGCCCAATCCTTCCCACTGCCCGAACGCCGGGAAATACTTTCCCTTGTTCCGTCCGGGCATCCCCGTTTGTTTCTTACACCTGATAATATCGAGGCATGGAGGCTGTATGTGCAAGGTGATCTGGCGGATGACTATCAATCCATTCGCCTTCGCTATGAACAATTCGCAGCAAATCCTCCAGACCTGACCGAGCCTGAAGCCTACACAGCGGATGAAATCAATGGGTCTCCGGCATGGCGTGAGAAGTGGTGGGGTAATCGCCTGCGTGCTGAGACTGTGATGAGGGCGGCCTACCTGAGCGGTTTTGTCGCGCAGATTGAGAACGATCCGGATGCAGCCGTTCTGGGCGTGACTATCCTGGATGCTGTGTTGGACTGGGATCCGGAGGGAACCACGGGGTTTGCCTATAATTCCGAGGCATCGTATCCCTATGCCTGGGGTCTTGCGCGTGCTTATAGCTTGTTGTACCCCTACTTGGACGAAGACCAGCAGCAGCGGGCAAGAGAGGTATTGGCAATCCGTGGCACCCGTTATTACGAGCATTTGCACCACCACCAACATCTCTGGAGGCCTTACCGCAGCCATGAGAATCGCATCTGGCATTTTCTCGGCGAAATAGCCCTTGTCCTGCATGGTGATTACCAGCCGGCTGACGATTGGCTGTGGTATGCTATGAATGTGTTCGCCAATGTTTACCCCGCTTGGGGTGGCAGCGACGGAGGCTGGCACGAGGGTGGAGCCTATCACGCTTCTTACCTCAGCCGTTTTTTATGGTGGGCGGTCATCATGGATGAGGCATTGGGAATAAATGCTTTTGAGAGCGCACCCTTTTTCAAGCGGGCGGGTGATTACGTGCTTTATGTCATGCCACCGAACAAAGTGGGTGGCGGCTTCGGGGATCAGGCTGAGTTGGTTCATGCCAACAGTATCAGCAATCTCGTATTGATGGAGAGGCTCGCCAGTCTTGCTAACAACCCTAATTACCGGGCTTATGCCGACATAATCCGTGGGAACATAAGCACCGGCAGTTCGGGAATCAGCGATTTGCCTGCATTATTCTTTAAGCAATACCCCCTTCCTGCAGCCGCTGATTTAGCAGGGCTGCCATCTTCACGGATATTTCACGACACGGGTTTGGCGGCTTTAAACACCTGTCTGATCGACGCAAACAACAGTGTTCAGGTTTTGTTCAAATCGAGTGAGCGCTATGGCACCTCTTCTCATGGCTATGAGTCGAACAACGCCTTCGAAATATGGGCCTATGGCCAGCGCATGCTCATCAAAACCGGATTTCGCGATACCTTTGGCAGCTCGCACCATCGCAACTGGATGTGGTCGACACGTTCCACCAACAACATCACAGTGGACGGCATGGGGCAATACCCCCGTTCCATGGCGGCACAAGGCAGGATTGTTGACAGCCTGCTTTCGCCGGAGGTGGACGCGGTGGTCGGGGAGGCGGGGTCAGCCTATTTTCAGCAGCCGGGTGAAGCATCGGTTTTGGATCGCTTTACCCGTGCTTTGATTTTTATCAAACCGGACATCGTGGTTGTGGCCGATTACCTTACCGCTCCCTCAGCCCGTAATTTCGAGTATTGGTTACATGCTCAAAAGGCATTCGAATTAGGGCCTGATCAAACGTTTTTCCTGAACAATGAAGGGGTTAAGATGGTAGGCCAAATGCTCCTGCCACAGGATTTGCAATGGACACAGACAGACCAGTATGATCCGAACCCGGATGAAACAGTCACCCTACGGGAATGGCATTTGACAGCAAGTACCCCACTCGCGACCACGGACGCCATTTTTCTGGCGGTTTTCACCTTTGCCCCGGCGGACGTTGGGCTAACAGAACCAAGCGATGCCTGGTTTTGGGAAGAAAATGGTCGTTACAGCCTCCAGTTCGAAGACAGCAATGAAGATCCCGGAAAGACAATTACCCTCAACCTTCCCTCCTTGCTTGCGAATGGTGCGGGTGCAGAGGAAATTTTCATCCATATTTCTTCCGGGGAACAGCCACCGGAAGAGTACATTCTGCATTTGAAACAGGCTGTGGGGAGTGACTAAAAAAACAAAGAAATTTATTGACCAAACGGTTAGTTTATGCAGAATCAGGCTAGTAATAATTTTAACCATCAAACAAATCCAAAACATGAAAATCCAACTCTATACTAAACTCGGCTTTGCCGCTTTATTGTTTGTTACCTATGCTCAAGCCCAAGTCCTCTACCAAACGGACTTTTCCAACCCAACTCTGGCGGGTAACGGCCTGTCCAGTGGCTCACAGGATGCCGGGTTTCGCGATGCCCTCATCACCAATACCAACTCCGAAACTTACTTTGGTGTCGCGGATAACAACTACCTTTATATCAACAGGCAGTCAGGGGGTAGCAGTGACGCGGCAAGTTTTAGTGTCTCGGGTACTGGTGTGGTAGACCCGTCTGACGTCACCCCCCTCACACGTTTCGCATTCGACCTGAATGTTCAAGACAATGGCGCGGGACGAATTACATTCGCATCTTACGTCGGCAGTAGCAGTTCGGCTATTGATCGCACCCTTGAACTCCGTTTGGACTGGAGTGGCAGTGAGGTTCGCCCCAACAACACAGCGACGGCGGCCTTTGCCTACAACACGGCTGTCCGCATCGAGTTGTTTACCAACAACTCCAGTGAAACCATCTCCTACCAGAGTCCGACCGGTACCGCCACCTTGGACAGTGCCAAGTATTCGTTGTTCGTGGACGGTGTGTTGAAGCTGGAGAATACCAGTATTGGAACCGGACATGGTGCAGCCGGAAATAACGGGGGCATCGGAAGCTTCACCTTTTCCTATTTCGGAACTGCAGCCCAGAACTACGGCACCATCCGGATGGATAATTTTGAAATATCTGAAATGACCGTCATTCCCGAAGCCCGGCATGGCGCTGCTCTGATAGGTGGTGCGGTGATTTTGCTGGCGTTCCTGCGCCGCAAGCTCCGTCGCTGAGAAGGGTATAGCTTTCCGACCGGAACGTGGGCGATCCGCGTTCCGGTCTTTACTTTTTGAGTCACGCAAGCAAGAAATCGAAAGTATGTTGACAACGAAAGAGCGCCCATTCCTCCTCCCGCAACCCGTAAAGGCCACATGGAGTGAGGGTTGTTTTAATCTGTCCGCTGCCACACGAATAGGGTTTGAGGCTGCTAGCCAGCAGGCGGCTGCACTGCTAGCTTCCTATCTGCGTCCGGCGACCCGCTTTTCCTTTCCGCTTTATTCCATAACTGAGTCGGACGGGAAGGATGACAATTCGGTTATTCTGATCACCCGTGCTGAAAAACCGCGTTCGGCACCAGACGGTTGGTATCAGTTGCAGGTTGGTCCTGCGTTAGTGGTATTAAAAGCAGCCGATGCGGAAGGTTTTAACAACGCTATACAAACCTTCCGTCAATTGCTTCCGCCAGCGATCTACGACACGCATCCGCGCATCAACGTTGTGTGGCAAGCGCCCTGCGTGGAAATTCAGGACTGGCCGCATTTCAAGTGGCGTGGTGTCATGCTCGACAGTTGTCGTCACTATCAGCCGCTGGAGTGGATTTTTAAGTGGATCGAATGGCTTGCTCAGCACAAGATCAATGTCTTTCACTGGCACCTCAGCGATGACCAGAGCTGGCGGCTTGAAATTAAAAAATACCCGCGGTTGGTTGAAGTTGGAAGCCGCCGCAACTCTACCATGATGGGACACAATTGGGACAGTAAGCCTTACCCTTTTGACAACATCGAACACTGCGGATACTATACCCAGGAGGAATGCAGGCAGGTTGTTGAATTTGCCTCACAACGGGGTATTACCATTGTGCCGGAAATCGATTTACCGGGTCATGCTACTGCAATCGTGGCAGCCTACCCCGAATTCGGGCTATCGGGCAAACCCGCAGATGTTGCCACCACGTGGGGCGTCCATACCCGTCTTATCAACCTGCGGGACGAAACCCTGCGTTTCGTCGATGATGTGGTTGAAGCGTTGTTGGACATATTTCCGGGAACCTATATTCACCTCGGAGGTGATGAGGCGGTTAAAGACGAATGGGATGCCGATCCTTGGACACAAAAACGGATCCGGGAACTGGGCTTGAAGGATACGGTTGAGCTTCAGGCGTGGTTCACCCGCCGAATGGCAAATCTACTGAGAGAACGTGGTCGTCGCCTTATCGGTTGGGATGAAATAATGGACGGAGGTATCCCGAAGGAATGCACTCTGCTGGCATGGACAGGAGAGCACCGGGCAGTTGAAGGTGTGCGAAGGGGACACGATGTGGTTCTGACACCGAAAAAAGCGACCTATTTCGACTATTATCAAGGTGATCCGGAGGCGGAGCCCCTTGCCATAGGTGGCCTTGTTCGCTTAGAGGATATCTATGATTATTCACCGATGCCGGATGGGCTGACACGCGGGGAAGCCCGCCATATCATCGGCATTCAGGCTCAGATGTGGTCGGAGTATCTGATATCGACAAGCC
>CAZCJJ010000151.1:0-7236 GCA_964499045.1 uncultured Opitutales bacterium
TTTTCAATAGAATAGAACCTTCGCCAACAAGCCGGTGAGATATGCGGGCTAACCAAGTACCATTCAAGGTTGAGGCGGAATAATCATCGTTTGTGGTATGTTTTTTAGCATTATTGCCATTCCTTGTAAATAATGATTCTGATATACTGCAATCATGAACAAGAAAAGCATCAGAGTTGGAGTTATTGGTTGCGGGAAACGCATTCAGGGCGTGCTGAAGCATGTCCTCGCGAATCAGGGTGATGGAAACATTGAAATCGTTGGGCTTTATGATCCTGTCTCCTGGGGTGTCGAAGCGATCCAAACTGAACTGGCCCCGGGGGCAACCGTCCACAAGAACGAGGAGGAGCTGTTGTCCCGCGAGGATATGGATTGGGTGATGATCGGCTCCTGGAACTGTCACCATGCCGACCAGATCATTGCGGCATTGAATGCCGGTAAGCATATCTTCTGTGAAAAGCCTCTCACCACCACGATTGAAAATTGCGTGCGCATCCAGCAGGCACGGCGCAACAACCCGGACTCCTGTTTTTTCTTCGGCTTGGTGCTTCGCTATACCCTCGTTTATCAGAAGGTTAAGGAAGTCATCGATTCAGGAGTACTGGGGGATATCATTTCATTTGAATTCAATGAAACCCTCCGTTTTAACCACGGGGGCTACATTCATGGAAATTGGAGACGCCACCGTGAATATGCCGGCACCCATTTACTGGAAAAATGCTGCCATGACTTCGATCTTGCAAACTGGATCATCGGCAGCTTGCCCGTCAAGGCCGCCAGTTTCGGTGGAAAGGATTTTTTCCTGCCGAAAAACCGGCACCTTGCTGATGCTCTGGGACACGATGAGAACGGCAAAGCCGCCTACCAGACCTGGTCCGATCCGGATCCGGTGGATCCTTTTTCGGAGGGGTCGAGTATTGTCGATAATCAGGTGGCGATTCTGCAATACGCCAATGGTGTCCGCGCGACCTTCCATACCAACTGCAACGCGGGCATTCCCGAGCGCCGTATGTACATACTCGGTTCCAAGGCCACGCTGCGGGCAGACGCCATCGACGGAACAGTCGAGCTGGGCCGTATCGGGTTTAATGAGGAAACAGAGACACTGATGAGTCTAAGTGGAGGGGGTGGCCATTACGGCGGCGATGAGTTGATGGGCAAAAATTTGGCTGCCACCATGCTGACCAACAAACCTCCTCTGGCCGGACTGAACGATGGCATCGAATCCGCCGTCAGTTGCCTTGGCGTCGATCAAGCTTTGGATACTGCCAGCATCATCGACTATGCCCCGCTGTGGCAACAAGTGGGCATCAGACCAGGGGTATAGGGAATTTGGTGTTTTGCGGTTTTGGTGTTTTGGAGGGTTGGGGATATCGGAGATTGATATCGTTTAATTGTCGTACTGTATAAGTGTCGGACTGTCGAACCGTCGTTCACGAATCTTCAATATCCAGCATGGAATTTTGAACTTTCAATGTGCGAAGGGAAGATCTTTTATCCGCCCTCATTCATCATTCATCCACCATTCGGTCTATCCGATCTCCGAACTACGAACTACGATATAGGGCCACCGCTTCGCCCAGAGATTTTCCGTCTTCAAGTTGTGCGGCGATAAAGGTTTCCTTTGCCTCAATCGCACGGGCTTTTTCCAAAACCGCATCCCAGTGCTGGTGAGGAACGACCACTACGCCATCCTCATCACCGACGATACGGTCGCCCGGGTTCACCACCACTCCGCCACAGGAGACGGCAACACCCTGTTCACCGATCTTGTCATGGGTACCTGCAGCGGGTGTTAATCCCAGGGCAAAGATAGGCCATCCGGCGGCTTGCAGTTCAACCAGATCGCGGACACATCCGTCAATCACCGCCCCGGCAAGTCCGCGTACACGGGCCCGCGCACTCATCAGGCCGCCCATCAGAACCGCTCCCCGGAACGAGGCACCGTCCACAACGAGTACCGACCCGGGCGGAGCCGATTCAATGGCCTGCTCCAGTGCATAGGTCGCTCCTGGATAGCAGCGCAGCGTCCAAGCTGGCCCCTCCACATGGATGGGTTTGAACACACCCTGGATACGCGAATCCATGGTCTGGAATTTAAACCCCATTTGCCCCAGTGCGTCACTGAAGTTCGCACTCGACGGAATTGCCCGTTGTGTTGACATGGAACCCGAACTTGTACCCTTACCCGCCGTCACGCAATCAGAATGCCTATTGAATTAAACAAATATCCTCCGTCCAAGCTACTGGCTCAGCTATTATTCATCTGACATCCGGGAAATCAGCCCAACCACCTGACGGGCGACGGACAAGCTCAGCTCACGGCTCGCTGCGAGGCTGTTCCAGCCAACATGAGGTGTCACCACGGCGGCCGGATGCAGGCGGAGCGGATGATCATCGGGCAGTGGCTCGGGATCCGTAACATCGAGACCGACTCCAGCCAGCGCACCGGATTGAAGGGCGGCGGTCAATGCGGCGGTATCGACCAATTCACCGCGCGCCGTATTGATCACAATCGCCCTCGGCGGCAACAGACTAAGTTTCTCCGCAGACAATAGTCCGGCGGTCTCAGGGGTCGCAGGGCAATGCAATGAGATGACGGAGCACTCACTCAGCAAATAATCCAAGGCTTGCACTGGTTTGACTTTGTATTCGGCAAACAAGGCCTGACTTGCAAAAGGATCGTAGGCCCGGACCTCACAGCCGAAGGCCTGTAAACGAGCAGCCACTTCCCGGGCAATCCGGCCAAACCCGATCAAACCGACACAAAGATCAGCAATGCGCGGCGGACACCAGCCCTCCGGCATCGACCAGCCTCCCTCACGCAAACAATCCTTTGCCACAACGGTTCCCCGAACTACTGCAAGCAACAGGGCAAGTGTGTGGTCTGCCAACTCATTCACACAAAAGTCGGGCGTGTTCCGAACCTCAATGCCACGTCGTTTTGCCTCCGCCACATCAATCCGGTCAAGTCCGATACCATAGCGGATGATTACACGGCAACAGGGGAGGCAGTCCAACTCTGCCGCACGGATATAATTGGACCTTGCCAGCACGATCTCCGCCTCCGCTCCCTCACGACGCAACACCTCCGGGTCCGTTGAAGAAAGCGTGCGAAAAATACCACCCGCCTCCGTTATTGCTTTTTCCTCAATCGGGAATGTTCCAGACGGATTATCAAAAAAAGGATCGATATGCAAAACCACTGGCCCCGCTTTATCCCCTTTGCTCAAAGCCCCTTTCCTTTCGACACTCATCACCCGACCATTACCCGGAGAATGCACCTGCTGTCGATCCCTTTCCCGCACCTACTTTGAGCTTGCGCATCCATCCGCAGAGGAACATAGAGTGTTTGATCTGCAATAATCAGAACCTGTTATACATACCATAATCCAAACCACAAAAAATATGAAAAAGATTCTTCAACTGACATTGATTGCCACCCTGGGCTCATTCCTGCTCCTCGGCTGTTCCAAAAAGGACGAGCAAAAAGCCGAGGATACTGTCGAGGGTGCATGGAAAGAAACTAGCCAGAGCCTGGCTGCGGCTGCGGATAGCGTAGGGGCGAAGACCAGCGAAATCTGGGATAAAACCAAAGACTATTCGGAAAAAGCCAAGGACGAACTGAAGAAAGCCGCGGAAGCAACCAGCAGCGAGATCGATAAGCAACTCTCCACCCTGAAGACCGGGGCTGCCATCCTGAGCGGCGATGCCAAACAGCAGTTTGAAGCTGGCGTAAAGGAAGTCGAAACGGCCAAGGCCAAGCTGAATGAGCAGATAAAGAAGATCGGCAGCGCCACCAGCGAAAACTGGAATCAGGTCCGCAACGACGTCAAAAGTGCTTGGGATGACCTGAAGAAATCCTTCGAAAGCCTCAAGGCTAAGCTGTAAATCGTAGAGACAACCACTCCTATTCTTTAATCGAAAGTGCCGGTCAAAACCGGCACTTTTTTTGTCGCTAACAAGTATGTCAGGTTAAGCAACCTCGGCCACGATGGAACCACAACGGGGCGCGGACATTCCTGTCCGCGATTACCCGTGTTCGTGGGCAGGATGCCCACGCTCCTTTCCCCCCCCTTTTTTCGGGATGGGATAAATGTTTTGCCAAGACGGGGATGAGGCCCTTGTAATCTGCGGTCCTATGCAACTAATAGATGGCAACCAGATTTCCCGGCAAATAATCGATGAACTTCAGGCGGAAGTGGCCAACTTGGGAGGGGTACGTCCAACGGTCGCCTTTATCCGGGTGGGCGAAGACCCGGCTTCGGTGTCTTATGTGAACAAGAAGCAAAAGGTGGCAGGCGAAATCGGCATGGACAGCCGTCTTCATATCTTGCCGGAATCGACCACCCAGGAGGCACTCTTTCAACTGATCGACGAGCTGAACGCCGACACCAAGGTACACGGCATCCTGATCCAGTCCCCTTTGCCTTCCCACATGGATGAAACCGCAGCCTTCAGCCGCGTGGCAGCGGGCAAGGATGTGGACGGGTTTCACACTCTGAATCTGGGCAAATTGTGCCAGGAGGATCCCCGTGGCTTTGTCGCCTGCACCCCGGCGGGCATCGTTGAACTCCTCGCCCGCAGCGGGGTGGAAACATCCGGGAAGCATGTTGTGGTGGTCGGGCGCAGCCTTATTGTGGGCAAACCGGTCGCTCTTTTACTTATGGGCAAGGGGAAACACGCCAATGCCACCGTGACGGTGTGCCATTCCCGGACCGCTGATCTCGGGGCCATCACCCGGCAGGCCGACATCCTGATCGCCGCCATCGGCAAACCCCAATTCATCCGGAAGGATATGGTCAAACCAGGTGCGGTCGTTATTGATGTCGGCATCAATCGCATTGAAGACAGTTCCCGCAAAAGCGGCTATCGTCTGGTGGGAGATGTCGATTTCGAGGAGGTATCCCCCTTGTGTGAAAAAATCACTCCGGTTCCCGGCGGCGTCGGCCCGATGACAGTGGCCATGCTGATGAAGAATACGCTGAAGTCCTACCAGCAAAGCCAGACTTAAGCCTCACAGCCACTATGGATCCATTGCCTCCGGACAGGTCCTTCCTTTCCCCACTACCGCTTCCGACGAATCCATTTCCGGAAAGCAAAGCACCCGCTCCCCTCCTTTTGCGGCTGGTTGCCTTCGGGATGGATGCGCTTCTACTCACCGCGTTGCTGGCCTTTCTATTGACACGTGTGCTGCTTCCGGCGGGTCACCCGGAGGGAATGGAAGAGTTCAACCAACTGATTCAGAGTTATTGGGCTGATCTGGAAACAGCCCGTGAAACGAATGCGGATCCGCCCCCGGCCCCGCCATTCATTGAATATCCGGCCATTGTTGCGATGATCACCTATAGTCAAATGCTGTGCCTTGTCATCATGACGCTTTATTTCGGATTGGCCGAAGGCCTCATGAACGGGGCCACTCTGGGCAAGAAAGTCTTCCGCCTCCAAACCTTCCGGCAGGACACGGAAGAGCCTCCCGGTATTTTTGCCTCACTGCTGCGCGGGGCCTTCAAAAGCCTAACTCTGGTCGCCAGCCCCCTATTCTGGATTTTTTTTGCCGTCGCGATACTCAGCAAGCAGCGCTTGACAGTCCACGACCTGCTTACCCGGACCCGGGTGGTCAAGGGAGGCCGCTGAGTATCCGGGCCACGCTCTCACGAGCGCAGCGACGAAACCGCAGCATATTTAAACGGAAATTTCCTTGCTCAGCATAGGGGGTGTAACTAAACCCTATGGCCAACACTATTGCGATTGTCAGCGTCCATCAAACGATCCTGCGCAGTCGGACTCCCCCCAACATCCACTAAGCCGCCATCATCCTTTCACTCCCCCTACCTTGAACTCCAAACGGAAAACCTGCATCCTCGTCGTCGACGACCAACCGATCAACATCAAGCTCTTGCAGCGCAAACTTGAAAGGGAAGGCTACGACGTACTCACAGCCTGCAATGGCATAGAGTGCATTGACGTTGCGCAGGAAAATAAGCCGGACCTGATCCTGTTGGATGTGATGATGCCGGAAATGGACGGCATCGAGGCCTGCCAGCGCCTGAAGGCGGATGAGGAAACGAAGACCATCCCGATTATTTTCATCACCGCCAAGTCTTCCAAGGAAGGCAAACTGGAAGGGCTCGGAGTCGGGGCGGTGGACTACATCACCAAGCCGATAGATCTGGAGGAAACAATGGCCCGGGTGAAAACCCAGCTCCGCCTCCGCGAGGTCTATGAGGAAAACGTCGAACTCCAGCGCCGCCTCTCGGAAACCCGCCGCACCGCAGCTGTCGGAGCGATTACTCAGGGAATTGCCCACAACCTGAACAATTTGCTGGGCGTAGTCGTCGGCTACCTGGATCTTCTTAAAAACGGCTTTGACAGTCCGGACATGGTCAAGCGCAGCGTGACGCTGATGGACCAGGCGATCGACCGGATGGTTCACATCATACGCCAGCTCAGTACGATCGCGACCAGTGAAAAGGTTGCCATGAGCGTACTCCCCCTCCAGGGGATAGTGGAAGGAAGCATTGAACGCTTTAACAGCGAAAACGACATCCAAGCGGATGTAAAAATCGAAAACCCCCTGCCGAAAGATTTTGTTATCAAAGGCAACACAGAGGTTTTCGAAAACATTCTGGTGCGCTTGCTGACCAATGCCTGGGAGGCTTACCCTCTGAAGGAGAAAGCGAAGAACCGGCATATTGCCATAGAGGTCTCCCTGCTGGATGACCCTGAATACCCCCGCCTGCTCTTCAAGGTCAAGGACCACGGCCTCGGGATTGCCAAGGAAATCCGGGATACGCTGTATGAGCCTTTTATCACCACCAAGACTTCGGTTGGCCGTGGTCTGGGCCTGACGATGGCCCGCCATGCGATCCGCAACCTGGGGGGGGATCTGGAAATCAAACCGAACGACGAAGGCAAAGGAACCGTGGCCATTGTTTATTACCCGATGCACACCCACAAACCTCAGCTCGTCGGCTGACACCACCCGCTGTCATCATGATAACCGTTTCATTTCTAGGCGCGGGGCGCATGGCCTCCGCGATGGTCGGGGGATTGCTCGCCCGGAACAAATTGCAAGCTGAAGCGATCGCCTGCACCTGCGGGGACGATCCCACCGGACCGATACTGGCTTCCCAAACCGGGATTCATTACATCGCGGATGTCACCGATATGGTTTCCCGGACCGATGTGCTGGTACTGGCCTGCAAGCCCCAACAATTCAACGACCTTTCGCCC
>CAZCJJ010000152.1:0-7234 GCA_964499045.1 uncultured Opitutales bacterium
CTGAGAACCTACTTGATCGACAGCCAGGAGGCACTTTCGCGGCGTACGCTTCATAATCATTTTTCCGGTCTGAGAACCTTTTTTCGCTATCTGATCAAGCAGCGCGAATTGACCACCAACCCGGTCCAGGGCATCACACTGCCCAAACTCGCGAAGCCCCTCCCCAAGTACCTGACGGAAAAACAAATGACCGCTTTGCTGCGGGGGCCGATGCGTCTGTTGGAGCATGAGTCGATCCCGGCATGGCGGGCCGCTCGGGACCAGTTGCTGTTGGAACTGCTGTATGGGGGCGGCTTTCGGGTCAGTGAGGCGGTGGCCTTGAATTACGGCTCGCTCGATCTGGGTAAGGGAGTGGCCAGGGTCATGGGGAAGGGAAGGAAAGAACGCCTGTGCCCAATTGGCCAGGTTGCCTTGACATGCCTGATCCATTTCCGTGACCGCTTTGCGCGGGATACGGCAAGAGATGCACCGGTGCTGGTCACCGAAAAACAGGAGCGGCTCTCCACTCGTCAGGTGCAGTTGTTGATGAAACACTACCTCGCTTTGGCGGATTTGCCGATGGACCTGACTCCGCATAAAATACGGCACTCTTTTGCCACCCATTTGTTGGACCGTGGGGCGGATCTGCGTCTGGTGCAGGAACTTCTCGGGCATGCCAGCCTCTCCACGACACAAATCTATACCCATGTCGGAATAGCCCGCCTGAAGGAAGCCCACAAGCTCGCTCACCCCAGAGCCTGAGCGGGTGGTGTGTCTGCCTTGAATAATTTTAAGATTTTTATTGCCACGTTATGATATTTCTATTTTTTGGCTTTAATGTATCATAAAGTAATCGGATTAAGGAGGATGGTCGGGTTGGCGGTATGGGGCTTGTCCATTGGCCTGACTTTTAACGGGCTGGCGGCCCGTACCGGAGAGCCTACTCAAATGGCAATCCTCCATGTCGAAAATGGGCTGGTACTTGAGTGGAAAGCGGAGATCGGTAGCCACTGTTTTTTGCAGCACTCACCGGATTTAATCAACTGGTCATGGGATACAGGATTCCTTCTGGCCGGTAGTGGCCAAATCACGCAACACCCGGTCCCCGGGCCGGAGTCGGGTAATCCGGTCTTCTACCGTATGGTTGTTACGGATGATTATGACTCTGAGCCTATGCAGCTCGATTGGGCCGGAGATGATTTTCCGGTAGGGTGGAAACTGCGCTATGGACTCGATCCGTGGGTTTGTCTGGACCCAACCCGGGATCTCGACGGGGACGGCAGGTCTTTGCTGGAAGAGTATCAGTCAGGAACACACCCGCTCCGTCGTGATCACCCGGATGTCGGACTGCTTGTTATGAGGGGGATCCTGTGAAGGAGAAAACGCTTATGTCCAAAGTCACTTTTTTTTGTACCAATTTAATAATATATTGTATTTCAATAGTTGTTTCCGAAGGGGCGGACTGCGCCGGAGTACCGGGAATCGAGCCTTATGAGCTGACCTTTGAGAGCCGTTATGGCTCCGGGAGTTTTGACGGTTATTCGGCCTTTACCGCCCCCTCCGATCCACCAAACTATTACCTGAGGGCTTCCTATAGCGGAGGTTGGAGCGTGGATCACTATGACTATACCTGGGCCCCGTATCTTGTGGTCCGGCGTCTGCAAAGGGGATGGGTACCCTACCGGTCCGCTTCGTTAGTCGTGGGAGGGTCCAGTTGGTTTGATGCCGCTGGTGCGAGATATGAGGAAGGTGTGGTCAATGGAATCCCCCTTTGGACCAACGACTATGGCCGGGGAATACACTGGTCGCAGGAGGTTATCATTCCTCCCGCCGGTCCGGCTTATGTCCTGACGAGGCATTTCAGCGAAAGCCTGAGCCCGTTGCAGCGGCGGGTCCGGGCACAGGTGGATGAGATTGAGCAGGATGGCTACATGCTCGGTGTCATCGGGCGCCATGACTATGTCTCCGGCAACAAGCTCTTTGCCATCGGCTACAACAAATCGAACCCGGAGATCGTGATCACGCTGAGCGAACCCAACACCGTGGCCCGGGAACTGGCCAAGCGGGGGGATTTGCCGGTCGGGAATGACCCGTCCGCATGGTTGAACACCCGTTCGGGTCGCTCCTTCTCCGGCCAGTCCTCAGAATACATCGCCCGCTTTAGTGGGCTCTGCCCCGGTGCCTATCGGGCCGAGGTCACATTCCACCGTCATCCATTCGGCGAGCCGGAGGAACTGGAGGTGATCACCGAAACCCGTCAACTGCACGTGCCTTCCGATTCTCATGGTGACTATGAGGTCCGGGGAGATATCCCGGCGGTGACAGGTCAGATCACCCGCTTTGCCCGTATCGTTCTTTTTGAAGAACGTGACTGCGGGGGTAATGGAGGCGCCCTCCCGGGGCAATGGAACTACAGCCTCGGGTCGGTCCGGCTGAGTATCGGGCTGGGGCAGGTCGATGCCCTCATCTCAGCGGGCCGTATCTATCTCGAAACAGAAATATTGGGAGAAGAATCGGCCCGGCCCTCTGCTTTGCGCTATGTAGCTCCGGAGCGGGGTGTGACCGTGGTGCGAACGGAAGAGGGTGCCCTTGGGCAGATCCTCGCACCGGAAGTATTTGTCGATGTGGTGGAGCAGGAAACGGGACCTGGCTACCGCCTCGATCTTTATCATGCGGAGGCCGCCCTTATCCCGGCTGGTGCCGGTCCAGATTTTAGCGGCCCCTATGAAAAGCAGCCGGGCAGTGTGCCCTATGCATCCTATGAACTCAGCTATGATGCCAGCGAGGATAGCCTGCGGATTGAGCAGCACCTGGACGGGGTATCCCGGGTACTCGGGTATAGGCGGGATCCTGATTCCGGTGAGTGGGCGATGGTGGAGGGCGACGGTTTGCGGGTGACCCGCCGCCGGGAGGAGAGCCTGGGAAACAACAGGCAGCGGATACTGACCACCGTGACCGGCCTTGTGGAAGGGATTCCCGAACTTGTTCGGAAGGTTGAGGAAATC
This sequence comes from uncultured Opitutales bacterium, assembly GCA_964499045.1. Lineage (GTDB taxonomy): Bacteria > Verrucomicrobiota > Verrucomicrobiia > Opitutales > CAZCJJ01 > CAZCJJ01. The sequence goes on from CAZCJJ010000152.1 coordinate 2,985, forward strand.
TACGAGTATTATAACCGTAGTGGAGTCACCCTTCGCCGTCTGGTGGAACGGACCGAAGACCCGGAGGGGGTCGCGAAAACAGAGCGCCGCTATTACCATACAGAAGGTGCGGCGGGTGCAGCCGCTGGTAAACTGTTCCAGGTCGAACATCCGAATGGTTCATGGTTTCGCTATGTGTACGATCCGGTAAGCGGCGAACTGGCTATGACCATCGAGGGGCTGGGGAACCACCCCCCGCCGGACCCGGTGGACAGTGTGGATACTTTTGCTGATCTTAACCGGGTGACGCTCTATCTGAAATCGGAAATAGAAGACCTGGATGGCGACGATCTTCCCGAGATCCTGGAAACCGAAGAGCTTTGGATAGCCGGAACCAGAGTGAGCCGTGAATTCGTGCTCCGGCACTCAAAACGCATACGCGATAAGGGCTGGCTGTTGCGCCGTAGCGACCGGATTGAGTCCGCCGACCCCAATGCTTCCTGGAATGATCCGGCCAATCTGGTTACACAGTCCTGCTATTACGAGAACGGGCCTTGGGTAGGGCACTTGCGCTGGGAAAGCGGACCGGACATGACAGGCGAAAGCATCCGGCATGTCGTGACCGCTGCAGGGGGACTTGTCACCCATCATTACCGTGGGCTGCTCAGCGAAACAGTGCTGGCGGATAACCCGCTTTTAGAGGGAATCTACCAGATCCGGGAAACCGACTACCGGGGGCGTCTGGTCCGCGAAGCGGTTTATGAGCGGACCACAGAAGCACAGCACCTGGTCTCAGAGACATTTGTTGCCGAAGCCGATGCCTTTGGACGGCCGACACTGCTTGTCTTTGCTGATGGTTCGTTCGCCCGCTACCAGTATGCCTGCTGTGGTCTGGAGTCGGAAACAGACCGCCGGGGGCAACGCAGAGATTACCGCTATGATGGGCTTGGGCGCAGGGAAATGGAAATTCAATATACTGATTCGGCCTACCCCTGGGTCCGCCGCCGGGTTTATGATGGGGCCAACCGTGTGGTTAAAACCTATGAGGGAAACTCAGTGGATGCTCTGGTGCCGGTCAGTGGGACCGGGTATAATTTGGCTGGAGAAGTCATTTATCGTCAGTCCCGATGGCTGGATGAAGAGCCGGGTCCGGGATACCGGACAAACTACACTTACGGCGTTGAGCCGGACGGCAGTCGGGTGGTGACCGAGTTGCGCCCCGATGGTGGAACCGTGATAACACGCTACTTCCGCGATGGTCGTCTGGCTGAAATCCGGGGAAATGCTGTTTTGAATGAGCGTTATCACTATGCAGTGGAATCCTCAGGCGGTTTTGCCCGGGAGGTGGATACCGTCCGCCTGCTCGATCCGGCAACAGGAACCGAAACAGGGGAATATACCCGTACCTTTTACGATGCGATGAGGCGGGTCGTGCGGGTGGAAAGGCCTTCCGCCGCCCCTGAGGGGGGAGTGGCCCTGACGGACACCTATTACCATGATCATGGCCGGAAGGTGAGGACAGTGGACCTGGATGGTTTGGTTTCGTTTAACAGCCGGGATGTATTGGGAAAAACCGTAACCGAGGCGCTGTCCTCCCCGGGAAGTCTGGAAATAGACTACAGTGGAAATGACCGGATCCTGCGTCGCACACGCAGTGTCAGCACCCGTCAGGATGCGGGTGTAACTTATCTCGTGGAGCGTCAGGTAACCGAGGCCTGGGAAGAGGCCGGTAGCGATGTCCCCACCGTGATCAGGATTAAGGATGTGGCCATCCTGCCACCAGTACAGGGGGGTAATCCGGTGGAGCGTTCCTGGATCGAAAGCGAGGGTAAAATTATCCGGGTCGTCGTCGTTCACGATCCCCTGGGGGGCTCTTCAGTCCGGACCATAAGCTATCCGGGGGGCAGTGCCGTGCGGGAGTCCTTCCAAGCGGATCTACTGGTGGAACGCAGCCTGCTTAACTCCTCCGGCGAGACAATAGCCACTCAGTCCTTTGCCTATAACGCAGGGCGGAGGCTGGTGACTGTCACGGGTCCTCGCCCCGGTGCCAGCAGTATCTTTTCCTATTATGCCGACGGGCAACTGCGGCAAATGATTTCTCCCGACCCGGATCCTGATTCTTCCGCCCCAGGCGATCAACCGGCAGTCAGCGTCTTCACCTACAACCTTTTACCAGAGGGTGGCCTGCGGCAAACCGTCACCCGCAGCGGTGATCGTCAGCTTGTTAACGAGATCGGGCCGGACGGAAACACGCGCTTCAGTTATGGCTTCGGTCAGTACCCGGTCCGCTATGAGCACGATTCAGCGGGGCGTCTCCGGTACCTGACGACCTGGAGTTGTTTTGACTTCGATGCGGGTGTGCCTCTGGGCGAGGGCGCTGTGAGTTCATGGGAATACAATGATGCCGGCTTGCTGGTGTCCAAGGGTTATCCCGGCGGTCCGGGGCCGCAATACACTTATACCACGGCAGGTCGTCTGAAAAGCCGGACCTGGGCGAGAGGTGTGGGCACCCATTGGAGCTATGGCTTTGAGGATCCGGAAACCGCCGGTCCCGGTGCGGAAACGGTGCGGGTCGATTACAGTGACGGAACTCCGGCGACCACGATGGTCTATGACCGCATGGGCCGTCTGACCGGGGTCGGCGATGCCTCCGGCTTCCGGGAATACAATTATGAGGGACAGACCCTTAAAGGACTCCGCTATACCGGGGGATTGTGGGCCGGAATGGCTCTGAATTATGAACAGGATGCTTTCGGGCGTCCCACCGGCTATACCTTGACCCGGGAAAACGATACCTTGAGCCAGATTCGCTATCGCTACCAGCCGGGCAGCAACCGGCTCGGTGGAATTGAATCAGGGGAGGGGAGCGGATCCTTTCTCTGGGAATACGACTACCATCCCGGTACCCCGGCGCTCGTTTCGTCCGTCTCTCTGCAACCGCAGCAGGGTGGTCCCCGGTGGCGTTACCTCAAAGACTATGACTTGGCCGGACGTCTGCAAGGTTCCCGCGTACTTGCTGGAGAGCAGTTGTCGATGGACTCTGTTTACCGTTATGATGAGTCCGGGCTGCGCAGCGGGGTCAATCTGACTGACGGGTCTGACTGGGATTACCGTTATGATGACTATGGCCAACTCCTCTCCGGGGAGCGAAGGGATTCAGAAGGCGCTTTGGTTCCGGGCTACCGGTTCGGTTACGTCTATGATGCCATCGGCAACCGCACCTATCGCAACCTGCCATCGGGTGAGGAATTGGCTGCGGAGTACAACGAGGACAATCAATTGATGGAAGTGGAATCCGCCCGGCTCATTGCTCTGCGCGGACTGGCTCACCCTGGAGCTGGAGTGGAGGCCCGGATTGACGGCCATGAGGCGATACCCGCCCAACGCAGTGGGGAACAATTCTTTGCGGTTATAAATCTGAATGAGTTTGGCCCGGAGGCCCAACTGCTGGAGGCGACTGTGGAGGGGCGTCTTGAAGGAGGGGGGCTGCACGACACGGATCGGGTGGCGGAGGAGCATCTGTCTGTTTATCTTAAAGAGAATCCTGAATCATTTGCCTATGATACAGATGGAAACTTGACGCAGGACGGTGATTGGCTATACCAATGGGACGCTGAGAATCGTCTCATTACTATGGAAAGCAGCCCCCAAGCCCTCGCAGCAGGACTCTCCCCGGAAAAACGGGAGTATGTTTATGATTCGGGAGGCAGGCGGGTACTCCGGAAAGATTACCGGTGGAGTGCTTTATCCGGAGATTGGGAATGGGAAAGTACCCTGGCTTTCTTTTATCAAGGTTGGAGTCTCATTTATGAAGAGCGGCTGAGCCGGAAAGGCGGAGAGCCGGAGTCCTACCATTATGTTTGGGGCCTGGATCTGGCAGAGCAGCAGGGCATGGAACTGACCGCTCAGCCCAATGCACCACACGGTATGAGCAGTGGAGTAGGGGCCCTCCTCGGGGTCCACCTGCCCGATGGGTCAACCGCACTCCCCCGGTATGACGGCAACGGAAACATCACTGCCTACCATGACGCCCACACCGAAACCCTCCTCGCCGCCTTTGACTACGGCCCCTTCGGTGAACCCCTCCTCACCCTGGGCCCGCGCAACAGCGAATTGACCTTCCGCTTCTCCACCCGCTACACCGACCCCACCGGCCACATCTACTACGGCTACCGCTACTACCACCCACTCACCACCCGCTGGCTCAACCGCGACCCCATCGGCGAAGCCGGCGGCCTCAACCTGTACGGGTTCGTAGGCAATGACCCGGT
>CAZCJJ010000153.1:0-1690 GCA_964499045.1 uncultured Opitutales bacterium
AAATGTGAACGAATGGATGCTGATAACGGCATGAGGTACGAATAGACGATAAAGGGTGGTCGATGCCCTTGAAAAAACGCCAGCCTTGGCAGCAAGTCAAATGACATTGCAAATTGATTTTCAGGCTTGGCCTGCGGTGGTGCCCACTTGCTTACGAAAGCGGCTACGTAGCTGCGCTCGTAAGAGCGTGGCTTGGTTGGTCTATCCACCCTCTTACTCACGAAGGCGGTTACGTAGCTGCGCTCCGATAGCAGTGGTCTGCGATCCGGGCGACCTCGTGGTTGGCCTTCACATCGTGAACGCGGATGAAGTCAGCGCCCTTGGCAATACCGATAGCCGTAGTGGCCAATGTGCCGTGGATGCGGTCAAGGGGGGCGGGCAGGTCAAGGAGATGACCGATAAAGGATTTGCGCGAAGCCCCGAGAAGGAGCGGGTAGCCGAGTTGCTTGAAGCTCTCGAAGTGACGGAGGATTTCCCAGTTCTGTTCGGGGGTTTTCCCAAATCCGATACCGATACCGGGATCAAGGACGATTGAGTCACGGTCAATACCGGCCTTGGATGCTATTTTGAGGGAGCGTTCGAAATAGCGGAGGATACTGCCGCACAAGTCATTCCGGATTGGCTCCAGTGGATTGTGCATGATGATAACTCCGGCATCGTACTGTGCGATGACAGAGGCCATGGCCGGATCGCGTTGCAGGCCATCCACATCATTGATGACGGTGGCACCAGCCGCGAGCGCTGCCTGGGCTACGGCCGACTTGCGGGTGTCGACCGAGAGTGGCCTGATGCCTTTCTCATGCAGCAACTTTACCACTGGAATAACCCGCTGCATCTCGGTGGCTTCATCGACCGGATTCCCCCCGGGGCGGGTGGATTCGCCTCCGATATCGAGTATGTCCGCACCTTCCTGCAATAGTCGCAGTGCCTGCTGGAGTGCCTCCTGGGGGGCATTGTATTGTCCCCCGTCCGAAAAAGAATCCGGGGTGACATTCAGTATCCCCATGATGTAGGTGCGGACACCCGGTACGAAAGTGGAGAGAACTTTACGCATGGCTATTGCTTTTAATACAGCCGGTCCACCTTCTTACGAAGGCGGCTACGTAGCTGCGCTCGTAAGAGCGTGGCTTGGTTGGGTACTTTACGCATTCCGGGTACCCTCATCGGAAGCGGGTTTCAATACTTTCAACGCATCATGAATATCATAACCCGAAGGTTCCTGATAAACCCTCAATCCAAACTCACCGACCACCGACAGGAGATGGTCGAAAATATCAGCCTGAATCCCCTCGTAGAAGGCCCAGCGGATATCGGAACTGAAAACATAGATTTCAAGCGGGAGGCCATGCTCGGTCGGGGCAAGCTGGCGGACGAGGAAAGTCATATCCTTACGGATTTGCGGATGCTCTTTTAAATAAGCGATGCAATAGGCGCGGAAAGTACCGATGTTGGTCAGACGACGCCCATTGCAAAGCATCTCCAGATCGAGATCGGGCTGGTTGTTTTCCTTGGCAAGTTCCTGTCTTTTTTCTTCAAGGTAGGGGCGCAGGCGCCGGACGCGTTTGAGACGTTCAAAAGCTTTCTCTTCTATGAAGCGGATCGTCTGCATATCAATGTTGATGGCGCGTTTGATCCGGCGTCCACCGCTCTTTTCCATGCCGATCCAGTTCTTGAAGGACTTGGAAATCAG
>CAZCJJ010000153.1:1700-7127 GCA_964499045.1 uncultured Opitutales bacterium
GGAAATCAGGTCATAGGAAGGGATCGTGGTGATGGTGCGGTCCCAGTTCTGGACCTTGACTGTGGTGAGGGAGACATCGATGACATCGCCGTCGGCACCATTGCTCGGCATTTCAATCCAGTCTCCGATACGCACCATTTGGTTGACTGAAATCATGACCCCCGCAACGAGGCCGAGCAGCGCATCGCGGAAGACGAGCAGCATAACGGCGGTCAGGGCACCGATTCCACTGAGAAAATAGACCGGTGATTTCCCGAAGATAACGGAAAGAACCAGGATGCTCCCAATGATGAAGAGGATGATCTTCATCGCCTGGACGAAGCCTTTGACCGGGACATCGCCGCCGACCTTGCTCCGGGCGACCATGGCTTGCACGCTGTTGAGCATCGCACTCACCACGAGCAGGATGATCACGATGACATAGATCAGGACCGCTCCGTCGATCAGCTTTTGAACTGTCTCGTTGATCCCGAGGGAGTAGCCGCCCAGCCATTTGATTACCATTGCGGGCGCAAGATGCGAAAGACGGGCGAATACACGGTTGTCCCGCAGAACGTTATCCCACTGCCACGGGGTCCGGTTGACAATGTTGTCAATGACCCGGAGAATGATTTTCTTAGCAATCCAGTTCGCGATGATGGCGATGATAATGACCCCTATCAGCGCTATCAATCCGCTGGCCAGCGAAGCAACCACGTGGTCGGCCCCCATGCCTTCGAGCCAGGATTCCAGCCAGTTCAGGGGCTGCGTTCCCAAATTAGTATCGTCTGTTATACTGCTGTCTTCGTTTGCCATGCTATTGTTTTACCTAATGATAACTGGAGCAGGGGAAGTCTCTTGATCGACAGGGGAATGTCAATCGCTTGGAACCTTGTGGTCAGATCGGCTCTTTGTAGTTAAACTTTTATTGATTTAAGATTTGAATCCAGCGGATAGGTCAGGCTAAAGGATCTTGTCCATGAAACGAGTCATCATTGTTGGTGCGGGTCCATGCGGGATGTACATGGCCTTACTGTTGGCCAAATTCGGTGTGCGTTCACTGGTTCTGGACAAACATGCCGGGCTGTTGCCGCATCCCAAGGCGATGGGTATGACCAGACGCAGCGGCGAGCTGTTTCGTCAGCTTGGTCTGGAAGTAGCCATCATGGAGAAGGATTTTGCCCGCAAGGACAATCTGTTGTCGGTTTGGGCGCGTTCGTTGAGCGGAGAAATCCTTGCCGCTATTCCCGAAGGCGAGCGTTTCAGCCCGGAGACCCCTTGCCACGCTTTCCATTGTCCGCAAACGCATACGGAGTCGCTGCTGCTGGAAGCTCTCAGTGCGGAGCCTCTGGCTGAAATCCGCAGGGAACAGGAAGTGGTTGCTATCAGCGAAAACGGTGAAGGGGCATGGGTGGAAATCAAGGACCGCCGGACCGGAGCGATCTACCGTGAGGAGGGGAGCTATTTGATTGGTGCGGATGGCGACTCCAGTTTTGTCCGGGAGGCAGCCGGGATTGAGCGTGATGGCCCGGGGTCGATGGGAAATTTCCTCAGCGTGTATTTCAAGGCCGACTACGGTTCACTGGTGCAGGATCGGCAGGCTGTACTGTATCAGCTTTTGGATACCGAATATTTTGAGTTCCTGGTTGCAGTGGATGGGCAGGACCACTGGTTGATGCATCATTTCCTCCAGCCCGGTGAGTCGCCCTCAGATTACACCCCTGATACCTTTGCCGCGATCATTCAAAAAATTTCAGGCCGCCCGGATATTCCGGTTGAGGTGATGACAATCAGTCCGTGGATGATGAGTCCCAAGCTTTCACGGCAATTTCGCAAGGGGCGTGTTTTGTTGGTGGGAGATGCGGCAGCCCGGCTGTCTCCGGCTGGTGGGCTTGGCCTGAACACCGGTTTGCATGGTGTCCATAACCTGGCCTGGAAACTGGCGGCGGTGATGAAAGAGGAGGTGCCGGACCAACTGCTCGATACCTATCACTCGGAAAGGCATCAGGCTGCCCGCTGGCTGATGGAAACAACCGTCGGAAATTCCCAGGAAATTTTCGAAATTGTCCAGCTTGGCCTGCAGGGTGCTTGGGACGAGGTCCGTTACCGTGCTTCCAGGAGCCGCAGGAAAGGCGCGGGTTTGGGGCAGGATCTCGGTGTCGCTTACAAAGAGGGGGCACTGCTCCCGGATGGCTCGGAGAAAAAACCGGTCGATGATCCGCTCAACGAATACCATCCCGATGCGCGCCCGGGCGAACGGGCTCCGCATTGCTGGTTACGTGGAGATGGCCAGGGTGGGGTTTCCACTTTGGATCTATACGGATCCCAGTGGGTTCTGCTTACTCCCGGCGGAGCCGAAGCTTGGGAAGAGACGATCGCCGCTGTTTGGCCGGTGAAAGAAGGAGTCAATGCCTTGCGCCTCTGTGATCCGGTTCAGGAGTTGGATTTAAACGACGAGAGGCTGGGGCAGTTGCTCCGGTTGTATGGCCTGGTGGCGGGCGGAGCGGTTCTGGTCCGGCCCGACGGCTATGTTGCGGCCCGTACCCCCTCTCCGCCGCCAGATCCGGAGAGCTTTCTCCGCTCCGCTCTCAAGGTTACTTTGAGTTAAAGGAGCGTGGGCACGGAGCGCACGCTCCTTTGCAGTTATCCTCAGGGATTCAGGATTTGGATTCCAGAAATTGAAAAATGCTCTGGGTGCCCTGGTCGCCGTGTCCGGCTTGCTGCATGGCTCTGTAAAGTTCGAGTGCTTGATTCAGGAGTGGAAGCTCAAGCCCCTGTTGTTTCATTTCATCTGTTGCAATATTCAGATCCTTGACCAGATGCTTCACATAAAAACCAGGGGCAACATCGTTGCCCAGCATACGGGGGGCAAGGTTGGTGAGTGACCAACTGCCGGCGGCCCCGCCGCTGATTACCTCCAGAACGGCCTGAGGATCGAGTCCGGATTGTCGTGCGAGCAGAAGTGCTTCCGCAGCTCCGATTGTGCTGGCGGCCACCGCCACCTGATTGGCTATTTTAGTCCGTTGGCCTGCTCCGGCGGGTCCCATCAGGCGATGAAGGCGGCCAAGGCAGTCAAAGAGGGCACAGGCCCGGTTGTAGGCCTGGCTGTCGCCTCCGACCATGATCACCAGTTGGGCCTCACGGGCACCCCGGTCCCCACCGGACACCGGGGCGTCCAGGCAATCGACCTGATGCTTGAGTGCCGTTTGATAGAGCTTTTCAGCGAGAGCCGGGCTGGAGGTGGTGAAATCGATAAACAGTTGGCCGGGACGACTGTGCTGAAAGAGCCCGTCGGGGCCGAGGTACAGTTTTTCCACCTCTTGCGGATACCCCGGCATGGTCATGATGATTTCAGCCTGACGAACCACGCCAGTGGCATTCGCCTCGACGATCGCCCCCTGTTTTTCCAAGGGGACGGCTTTGTCCGGGCTCCGGTTATGGACGTGGACCCTGTAGCCCGCTTTGAGAAGGTGTCCGGCCATACTGGCGCCCATGACACCGAGTCCAATGAAACCGAGGGTGGGGGTGCTGGTATCCGTGTTTTTCATAAGAATTTCCGTTGAAACTTTGGACCATCCATGGATGATTTAAGGGTAATGTCAATTAACAGGAATATGAGTTCCTACTTCCGGGCAGGGGCATTGCATCTGGTAGTCGGCGGGGCACATTCCCTGCTGGAGTCCCGGCTTCAGCCGGTTTCCGGATGGATAGGGGACCGCCTAAAGGCGGGACTCCAACCAAAACGCGTAGTTAAAAGGCCCTCCGGCTTCCGGACAGTGGGCAGGTTTTTTGTTTTGAGTTTCATTTTTTGTCTTGGACTGGCTCCGGGGCTGCTGTTGGCCCAGGACGGAAAGTCTGTTTTGACGAAATCCCCTTTTTTGCCGCCCGGTTTTGGTCGGGAGGTGCGGACACCGGAAGTCCCCAGCGGACCGCAACAAGGGCCCTTGAGCCGGGAATTTGAGTTTCGGGGGGTCTTTCAGCTCGGGGATACCCGGCAGTTCAGTATTTTTGACCGGACCAACAACAAGAGCCGTTGGGTAGGGGTGAATGAAGCCGATGAACGTTACTCGGTGGTTGCTTATAATCCGGCGGACCGGAGCATCACGATGCGTGCTGGCGGACGTCAGGAGACGCTCTCCTTGATGCAGGCGACGGATACACCGCTGCCGGTGGGCAATGCCAAAGCGACGGAAGCTCCTGCCACCAGCACCGGAGGCACCCCGGCTGCAACCGTGAATCCGGCAGGGAGCCAAGCAGCCCCCCGTACCCCGGTGGTTCCACGCCGTCGTATCCTGAGGCGTGCCACCGAGGAAGGCGGCAACGGGCAGGGTGGTCAGCAAGCTGCCCCGCAGCGCCAATCAGCGGCGGGCTGAAATTAATCCGGATTCAGGCAAGATTTCCTCTTTACAAGGGGCATGGAGTTGCTATGGTCCCCTCCTTTTCAAGACATGAGTACCAAAACCAGAAAATCGTTTGCCAAGCGCTTCAAGATTACGGGAACCGGCAAGGTTATGCGCCGCAGCCAGAACCGTCGTCATTTGCTTCGTAACAAATCCACCAAGCAAAAACGCCGTTCGGGCCAGGACCAGCCTGTTTCCAAGGGCTTTACCAAGCACGTAATCGAAGCACTTCCGGGACGTTTCTAACGTCTGGCAATAATCGTTAAATCAGGATAGGCCGGGTGAATTTCTACTCAGGCGACCCACCTATCCATATTATCCACTCAGAAAGGAGTCCAACATGCCGAGAGCAACCAATGCAGTCGCAACCAGGAAACGCCGTAAGCGGGTCCTTAAACAAACCAAGGGGTACTTTGGTAACAAATCGCGTCTTTACCGCTACGCTAAAGATGCCCTTGCCCATTCCGGAGTCTATGCCTACCGGGACCGCAAGAAAAAGAAGGGCGAGTTCCGCCAGTTGTGGATTGTCCGCATCAACGCCGCCTGCCGTTCCCACGGCATAGCCTACAGCCGCTTCATCGCCGGGGTGAAAGCCGCCGGGATCGAAATGGACCGCAAGTCCATGAGCGAGTTGGCCATTCACGATGAGGCCGGCTTTAAGGCCTTGGTCGAGAAAGCCAAGGCCGCCTGCCAGGCTTAATAATACTTTCGCGAAAAGGCGGCCTCACAGGGGCCGCCTTTTTTGTTTCTGTCGTCAGCCCCCTATTCATTATGTCTTTGCCGGAAGAATTGGAACAAATTGTCAGCGATGTCCGTGGCCGTGTCGGCCAGCTTGAAAACAGGGCATCCTTTGAATCGTTTAAGGCGACCGTCGTCGGTCCGAACGGAGGCCTTACGCTCGCCATGAAGGGGATGAAGGATGTCCCCAAGGAGGAGAAACCCGCTATGGGTAAGCTGCTCAATGAAGCCAAGCAGGCGATTGAGCAGGCTTTCGGGGAGACCTTGGCCCGCATCGAAGCATTGGAGCAAGCCGCCCGCCTCGGTGCTC
>CAZCJJ010000154.1:0-7098 GCA_964499045.1 uncultured Opitutales bacterium
TCCGGCGGGCTTTCTCGATCACCATTTCCGCTGCATGGACATGGCTTTCTGCCGAACAGCGGAAAGATTCTTTCCGGAGGGGTCGAGGCCGGGGCTCTCCAAAAACCGAAACGGTTCTTTGGTTCAGCCCGCAACATTGAAGGGGGCGGAAGCCTGACCATTCTTGGTACGGCCTTGGTCGATACCGGCAGCAAGATGGATGAAGTGATTTTCGAGGAGTTCAAGGGTACCGGAAACATGGAATTGCATCTGGACAGGGAACTTTCCAACAAACGGGTCTTCCCGTCGCTCAGTTTTGAGAAAAGCGGCACCCGGAAAGAGGAATTACTCTATCATCCTGAGGAATTGCAGAAAATTTATTCCCTGCGTCGTGCGATGAAGGGGGTACCTTCCACCGAAGCGATGGAAATGCTCATCTCGCGGGTCAAGAAAACCAAAACCAATGCCGAGTTCCTTCTGGGACTGGCTCGCTAGAGGATGAATTGCCCCTTTTTGCAAGTTTTGGCCTGACAAGTGGCCTTCTGCTTATTTACTTTGGCTAACTTCCAGCTTACCGGAAGCGAAAGACACCTCTTTATGCAGCACGACAGCCTATTTACTCCTCAGGTATTTAGACTGTTGACCCATTCCACAAATTTTTCATTGTCCCATTAGTTTTCAACCATCTCAAGCTTGTGACCTCAGCCGACGATTTCGTACTTCAATTAATTCAGGACAAGGGCCTTGTTACCGAAGACGTGGTGAATACCGCGCGACAGGCCGTGGAGCAGGACGAGGAGTCTGCATCCCGCGACCAGGATGAGGCTATTATTGAACTGCTGGTCCAAAAAGGCCACCTCACCTACAATCAGATTATTGAAGCTCTCGCAGAAGAGTTCAATATGGAGACGGTGGATCTGACCGATGTGCGTCCTTCCCACAACGCGCTGGAACTGGTGAGCCGCCAATTGGCTGATCGCTATAAGGTCTTTCCGCTGGAATATGACGGAAATGAACTGGAACTGGCAACCTCGGACCCTCTTGACGTCGATGCAATCGACAGCCTGAGCCATATACTCAAGCTGACGATCAATACGCGTCTGGCTTCGCGCTCCGATATTGAAGGGGCCATCAACCAGTACTACGAAAGCCCCCACGCCGAAGGCATGGAAGGCCTTTTCGGAGATCTTCAGGAGCAGGCGGAAAGCACCATCGAACTGCCGACCGGGGATGAGGATACGGTGAAGGAGGAAGAAGCCCCGATCATTCGCTATGTTCATATGGTCATTACCGAGGCGATTAAGCGACGGGGTTCGGACATTCACATGGAGCCTCTGGAAAAACGCTTCCGTGTCCGTTATCGTATTGATGGTGTTCTGCAGGAGGTTGAGAATCCACCGAAGCGCCTGCAGCCTTCCATCATTTCACGCCTGAAGCTCATGGCGAATGTCAGTCTGGCCGAAAAACGGATTCCTCAGGACGGCCGTATTCAGATGAAGGTTTCGGGCAAGGAAATCGACCTCCGGGTGTCGGTCTTGCCAACCGTGTACGGTGAGTCCGTTGTCATGCGTATTCTCGATAAGGAAGGTCTGAATCTGGGGTTGCCCCAGTTGGGTTTCCTCAGCGACGACCAATCTGCGTTTGAACGTATTATCGGTTTTCCTGACGGTGTTTTCCTTGTCACCGGACCGACCGGTTCCGGCAAATCAACAACCTTGTACGCCGCGTTGAATTACGTCAACCACCCCGACCGCAAAATTATCACGGTCGAAGATCCGGTTGAATATCAGATGACCGGGATCAATCAGGTCCAAGTCCGTAAAGATGTCGGTATGACCTTTGCCGCGGCTCTGCGGTCCATGCTTCGGCAGGCCCCCAATATCATCATGGTAGGGGAAATCCGTGACTTGGAAACCGCAGAAATCGCGATCAACGCTTCCCTGACCGGTCACATGGTATTCAGCACCCTTCACACCAATGACGCACCCAGTGCGGTTACCCGTCTGGTTGATATCGGGGTAAAACCGTTCCTTGTTTCAGCCGCTCTACGGGGTGTTCTGGCCCAGCGCCTCGTGCGCCGCATCTGTGCGTCCTGCAAAAAACCCTATTTCCCGGAGCAGAAGGAAACGCACTCCATCGGAATGACGGATGAGATGGCTGCCCAGGCATCCTTCTTTAAGGGAGAAGGCTGTCCAAAGTGCAGTGGTACCGGATACAAGGGCCGCATGGGTGTTTTTGAATTTTTCCAGGTTGACGATGAAATGCAGCAAATGATTTACGAAAGCAAAAGTTTGGTTGAAATCCGCCGGAAAGCGAGGGAGCTGGGTATGCGCAGTATGCGTGAAGACGGCATCCGTAAAATCACGGCGGGTCTGACCACAATCAACGAGGTGCTGACTGCAACCGTCAACGACCCGCAATAAGTCTTTCACTCCGGCCCGAATTTCCTTTCTTCAACATTATGAGCTATGAAATGAATGATCTTCTCAGCCTCATGTTCGATGAGGGGGCTTCGGATCTTCATCTTGGAGTAGGGGTTCCGCCCACTCTGAGAACGGGCGGCTCTATGGTTCCTGTTGATGGCCCCGATCTGACTCCGGTGGATACCGAGAACCTGATGAAGGCCATTACCCCGGACATTCACCAGCAGCGCTTGAAAACCCAGGGCGGGGCGGATTTCGGTTTCACCTACATGGACAAGGCTCGTTTCAGGGTATCCGTCTTCAAAGCCAAAGGAAGCTTTGGGATTGTTCTTCGCCAGATCCCCAATGAAATTTTCAGCCTGCGGGATATCGGTCTGCCCGATAAGGTCAAAGACCTGCTGACCCGTCCCAGAGGGTTGATTCTTGTCACCGGTCCCACCGGATCGGGTAAGTCCACCACCTTGGCCTCCATGATCGACTGGATCAACGAGAATACCGATGGACACATTATCACGATTGAGGATCCCATTGAGTATTACCACCACCACAAGAAATGCCTCGTTACCCAGCGTGAGGTAGGGGTGGATGTCCCTTCTTTTGCCGATGCCATCCGCGGTGCGCTCCGCCAGGACCCCGATGTTATTCTGGTAGGGGAAATGCGTGATTTGGAGACTATTGAGGCTGCGGTTACCGCGGCGGAAACCGGACACCTTGTTTTCGGCACCCTTCACACGACCGGGGCGGCCCGGACTGTTGACCGGATTGTGGATGCTTTTCCCAGTGATACCAAGGATCAGATACGGACGCAGTTGGCTTCGTCCATCGTCGCCGTTATCTCCCAGGTTCTTTGCAAAAAAGTCGGCGGCGGCAGAGTCGCAAGTCTGGAGATCATGATTACAACGGACTCCATCGCTTCACTCATCAGGGAGAACAAGACTTTCCGTATCACCTCTGACATTCAAACCGGTGCCTCACTGGGAATGATTACCCTCGACGCCCATTTACTGAGCCTTTACAACCGTAACCTCATTACTGCAGAGTCATGTATTGAGAAATCCCAACATCCTGAAGAAATGCGGGCCAGAATTCAGGCCCTCAGCTCCAAGATGAAGGACTGACCATTAATCCCACAAGATTGCCTGGAGTACCCCCCCTCATGTTCGAGGACCATAACGACACCATTTTTGAAATATTAAAGCAGAGCGGAGCCCTTGATCTGGATCAGCTCGACGACCTGAACCGCGCCCACCTTGCGACCGGTAAATCACTGGCGCTCGAGTCGATCGACTCCGGTCTGATCGAACGGGGTGAATTGCTGAAGATGGTGGCCGACTTTCTTCAGTACGAGTACATGCCGGTTCCACCAAGCACGATCCCGGATGAGATTCTCCGTTCCGTCAAATCGTCGGTAGCCCGCATGTATGCGGTGATCCCGATCCGGGTTGAAGGTAACTCCATCGACCTGCTGGCCAAGGACCCCTTCAATAACAACATCATTGATGACCTCACGTTTTCCCTCAGCAAGGATGTGAATTTGGTGGTCACTGACCCCGACTATCTCGATAACTTGCTGACCGCCTCCTACGGGAATGAAGATGCATCCATTGACGATCTTTTAAATGAAATCAGGTCCAGTGAGCCGGTTGCGGCCGATGCGGAGAGCCTGTCGGAGAAGGACCTGGCCAATATGGCCAATGAGACGCCGATCATCCGCTTTGTAAATCTGGTTCTGCAGCAGGCGATACGTGACAAGGCCAGCGACATTCACTTTGAACCGTTCGAGGATCAGTTCCGCATCCGTTACCGGATTGACGGCGCACTCTACGAGATGGCCCCGCCACCTAAAAACTTGGCGACGCCGGTTATTTCCCGAATCAAGGTACTCTCGAACCTCAACATCGCTGAACGAAGGATACCTCAGGATGGACGTATCAAGATGACAATCGCGGGGCGTCCCGTCGACCTTCGTGTTTCCACCTTGCCCACCCAGTATGGAGAGAGCGTGGTACTCCGTGTTCTCGATAAATCCGTGGTGAATCTGGACTTGGAAAACCTTTCCATGCCCGAAGACATCCTGGAGTCGATTCGGACACTGGTGAGCAGGCCCAATGGTATTTTCATTGTCACCGGGCCGACAGGTTCAGGCAAAACCACCACGCTCTATTCCGCTTTGCGTGAAGTGAATACTGTGGATGTGAAAATCCTGACGGCGGAGGATCCGGTCGAGTACGAGATTGACGGCATCATGCAGGTGGCGATCAACCATCAGGTCGGTCTGAATTTTGCCGCAGTGCTGCGTTCCTTCCTGCGTCAAGACCCGGATACGATCATGGTCGGGGAGATCCGTGACCTTGAAACCGCCCAGATTGCGGTTCAGGCTTCTCTTACCGGCCACGTCGTGCTCTCCACTCTGCATACCAATGACGCAGCGGGTGCCGTCACACGCCTGATCGACATGGGGCTTGAACCTTTCCTTATCTCTGCCTCACTCGAAGGGATCCTTGCCCAACGGCTGGTGCGCAGGATCTGTTCCGCATGCCGGACCGCCTACGAGCCCGATCACGAATTGATTGAGGTTCTGGCAGCCGATCCATTGGAAATTGCGGATAAATCCTTTTTCTACGGAAAGGGATGTCCGGAGTGTAATCAGACCGGTTACAAAGGACGGCAGGGCTTGTTTGAAATGATGCAGATTACCGATTCCCTGCGTGAACTGATTACCGCCAAATCTCCAACATTGGTGATCAAGCAGCGTGCGCTGGAGCAGGGGATGCGCACTCTTCGCGATGACGGGATGAGGGCGATCTTTGACGGGGCCACGACGATTGAAGAGGTTCTGAAGTACACCTGATATTCCCTTAATGACTCACCAAAGCAAGTTTACCTTGTCAAAATTCAATTCATAACGCAGAACATTTCACAAAGCAGCTTTCTACTTTAGCTGCCCCATTCTCATAATACCGCCATGGCCAAATTCAAATACACTGCGATCGACTCGTCCGGCAGACAGAAAAACGGCACAATTGATGCCAACTCGGAAGAGGATGCCAATAACCAGCTTTCCGGCATGGGACTGATGGTGAGCTCCATCAGCATGGATGCCGCCGGTTCCAAAGGCACGAGGAAGACGAAAACCAGTGGGGGAGCCAGCTCGGGCAAAAAGTCTGGCGGGTTCAGTTTTGGTAAGGTGATCGGACAGGAGGAGCTGACGATCTTCACTCGCCAGATGGCAACTCTGCTCCAAGCGGGGCTTCCACTGCTGCGCAGTCTTGAAGTCATGATTCGCCAGGAGAAGAACCCGCGGTTCAAAGCTGTCCTGAGTCAAATTGCGGACAATGTCCGTTCAGGGAATAACCTCTCGGATGGTCTGGCCCAGCATCCGAAAGTGTTTGACCGACTTTACATCAATATGATCAAGGCTGGTGAGGCTGGGGGTGTTCTCGACGTGGTGCTCTCCCGCTTGTCCCTTTTCATGGAAAAGTCCCTGAAGACCAAGAAGAAGATCAAGTCTGCCATGGTCTATCCCTCGGTTATTGTTGGGGTTGCGGTAGCGATTGTGGTGCTGCTTATGATTTTCGTGGTTCCGCGTTTCCAGCAAATCTTTGCGGAAATCCTGGGGGGAGCCCAGATGCCAGCCCTGACACGCTTTGTTATCGGTTTCAGCGAATTTATCCAAAACAATATTATTATCACCCTGGTCGCAATCGGTGCCATTTATGCCGGAACCAAAGCCATTCTCAAGACGAAGAAGGGTCGCTACGCTTTCGACTGGACGGTTCTCAATGCCCCGAAAATCAAGGATCTGGCCAGTAAGGCGGCGGTTTCCCGGTTTACGCGTACTTTTGGTACCCTGCTTTCCTCCGGTGTTCCGATTTTGCAGGCCCTGACCATCACCCGTGACATTATCGGGAATCAAGTCATGGTGAATGCCCTGGACAAGGTCCATGACCGGGTTCGGGACGGTGAGCCTTTGGCTGCCCCCCTCGAACAACAACGGGTGTTTCCGACCATGGTCACCAGTATGATTGACGTGGGCGAGGAAACCGGTGAATTGCCGGAAATGCTCAACCGCATCGCGGATAACTACGATGAGGACGTTGACAATGCGGTAGCCGGGATCACCAGTATCATTGAGCCGGTTATGATTGTTGTGCTGGCTCTTGTCGTCGGTACCATTGTTATCGCTCTCTTCCTGCCGATCATCAGTATTATCCAGAGCCTGACCGGAGCCTGAGCAGTAGCCCTCTTATTTCAGAAACTCGTCCAGGAAATGGATGTAACCGCTGAATACAGAGAATATCTGCGCGATGATCAGGATGCTTATCGCACCCAAGGCCAGTGTCGGGTAGAAAAAGGTGCAAAAAAGCAGTGCGCTTTGGGCACGTCCCTGAGCCTGAGTAGCAGCATGGGAGAGCATCGGAACTAATTGACCGCTCCGTTCACCTGATTGGTACAAAGCCCGGAAGTCAGAGGGAAGGCAGGAATCTGTCGTCATGAGCGAACCGGGGGCGAGTCCACTCTCCACCGTAAGCGCTGATTTTGCTGCCAGACGTTTGTAAGGGGGCCATGCAACCAGTGCTCCCACGGATTTCCAGCTCTTCCCAACCGGTAATCCTGCTTCCAGAAAGCAGGCCAGCCCGTTGGCCAGATCCGCCAGGGATTGATGCCGCTGGTATTGACGAAATCCGGGCAGCAG
>CAZCJJ010000155.1:0-7076 GCA_964499045.1 uncultured Opitutales bacterium
CTGGTTCTGTTGGCTCTACGTACCATATGCAAGACACTGAGGAAAACCAGAGTGGCGATCCGGATCCCCAGCCGTTCGAGTATCTGCCTATTCTCGATCCGGTCGATGTGGAAAATCTTATGGATCACCGCTACCTGCGTTTTGTGATGATGAAATTCCCGGGGGAGACTGATTTTGGGCTGACTGGGAGTACGGAGCGTATCAGATGGTTGCGGGATTTTAATATGCGGGCAGAGTGGTCATCCGCTTTTCGGGCTTATCAATCAGGCATTACAGGACTTAGGCTCCCCGGCATGTATATCTCAGGTTTTGCCCGAAGCCCCGGGTCTGGCTCCGGGCTACCGCCGGATTTAGATAAAATCATTCTTGCGACGGATGATTCTGAGGGAGTTCTTGTAGCTCCGTGGGGTGCTGGTGTTTACTCCTCTCCAGGACAGGTCATTGTTCATACTCTTCGCAAAGATGACCGTCCGCTCTGGAATATGGCGGAATTGACCCACGCCAATTTGTTAGTGGGAGATAAACGGAGCAGAGGGGGAGGTTACCCAAGAGGCAGCTATAACCGCGCTCCGACCTTTCCACTGGGCAACTCCTATGTGCCGATCTATTTGAAGTACGACTCGACGATGCTTCCCCACGATGAATACAGTGTCGGTGGCTATCCTTTTCGTGCCCATCTTTATGACCTCTCCTATTTAATTAACGAAGGGCTTTATGACCGCTATTTCCTTTCCGGTGCCTCCACAGGCAGTGTGGCTCAGTTGAATCCCAAGCTGGTTTTCACAGGGGGAGATCCGGCAGTGGTCAACGTCGATGACTCCATTAGCTTTGACGATACGGCAGCTTCCTTTCTGATGGATGGAACCTTTAATGTGAATTCGACCTCCCGGGAGGCCTGGAGAACCTTCCTCGGAGGACTACGAAATGCTCCTGTTGAATTGCGTGATGGCAATCTGGATGGAGGTGCGGGAAGCGGAACTCCAACCGTTCAACTTCCCAGTCCGGCTGGAGTCGGACTCGATGCTGGCTCACTGCCGTCGACATCGCTTTCCCTCATCAACGACGGTTACCGTCGTATGAGTGACGTTGAATTGGATTTTCTGGCTGAGCAGATTGTTCGGCAGGTAAAGTTACGAGGGCCTTTCCCATCCATGTCAGCCTTTATCAATCGGGTACTGGCTGACCCAACCTCGTCATGGAACCCGAGTCCCTTGTACCGAAATGATTTGACTGCTTCTGACCGGCTGGAGCTGGCAGGGGCGGGTGCGCTGCAGGCAGCACTGGATTCGGAGGAGTCGGTTAACAGGGTGATTATCGACAACAAGCCGACAAGCGATCACATCATGGGGCATCTTGGCAGTTCCCAGATTGGAGCCTATCAATCCTTACAGGGCTCAGTGGCGGAGGGGCTTTCCGCGTTTGTCATGCAATCTGATCTTCTTGGGCAGATGGATAGTATGATGAATGTCCGTTCCGACACCTTTACGATTGTTGCCTATGGTGATGTACTGGATCCTTTGACCGGCAAGGTGGTGGCGACAGCGAGGTGTGAGGCTGTGGTCCAGCGGATTCCAGACTATTTGGCTCCGCGTCCACTGGACGATGTGGTGAATGAGAGTGGCGGGGACTTTGCCAATGCGGATCCCTATGATTCGGAGGCTGTAGCGGCTTTGACTAACACCCTCAATCAGGAAATGGGACGACGTTTTGTTGTGGTTGCTTTCCGTTGGCTTTGAACCTTCGATGTTTATGTCTGATTCTCTTTTTCGATCGTACCTGAAGTTTAATAATCAGTGCGGAAACTGTTTCCGGGGTCTGATCGCTTTTCTGATAGCTATCAGTGCAATGACGGGCTTGAGTGCCCGTGAAGATGCGGATCCGACACGGGAAGTCTTGGTTTATTTCATTGACCGCGATCGCAGGGTGGATGAAACCGATTTAAGTGCAACTTATGAAGAGCCATTAAAACTTGAACGGTACATCCTGAATCCCAATGGGAGAGGATATCAGCAGATGCTGTTTCATGAAGGCCGGATTACCGGGCCGTGGGTGACGGCACGAACGGGGAGCAATCTGCAATTCTACCGTGAGGAAACGGATGAGGAGGGACAGTATGTGTACGTACCTGATTTTGCCATTGAGATGCCCCGGGGGCATGATAAGGTGCTTTTGGTGGTGGATCGTTCTTCTGGCAATGGCCCCATGATTCATGTGATTGGGTTGGCTGATTTGCGAGGCAATGAAGGTCTTTTATTTTGTAACTTCAGTAATGAGAGATTGTTCTTTAAACTAGGAAAAGAGAATCCAGTCGTGCTGTCCGCTGGCGAAATACGCCATCTGCCGGCAGACCGTGGACGTGAGGGCAATACCATACGCATGATGGCTGCAAGAGATAGAAACGGTGAGATGGATGTTATTTACAATACGATCCGGAGGCTGCGCCGTAATAATCTGACACTTATGATTGTGACCAGAACTCCTGAGAACGATTTCCGCTTTCAGCACTTGGAACCCTGATTCTGGGCGCAGGAACGAAAGGGGCGCTGGCGTCCCACACGCAATGCAGCATTCTTGATTAAACTACAGGCAAGAAGCACCCTCGCCGAGGCTTCTGTGGTCGCGGTGCCCGCACTCCTGTCTTCAACCTATGCTCCGCAGTTTAACCACTGATCAACACTGATAGACACTGATGTAAAAGGAGTTACGATTATGTGCCGATTCACCTGTTGGGTGGATGCCGCTAAACTTTCAAGTTTCTGATTATCAGTGTTCATTTGTGTCCATCAGTGGTTGAATGGCAGTTTTTAGGTTCAAGTTGGTTATGCCGGGATGTGCAAGTGCTTGCGAACCGACTGTACCAGCAGCTCAGGGGCCTGCGCCAGGGCTTCCTTGAGTGGAAGGCCAGGGGGGGTGATTGCATGAATGCTTTCGACTTGGGGGGGCAGCTTGAGGTTTGCTTCCACAGCTCCGGCCAGAATATGGATTTTTTTTCCGGCTTGGGCGGCTTCATGGACCAGCGAGCCGGGGCCTTTGCCTTGCAGAGAGGTTAGATCAAAACGGCCTTCGCCGGTCAGTACACGATCCGCCTTGTTGATTTTTCCTTTCAAATCGAGCCACTCGGAAACAAGTGGAAATCCCGGGATGATGACGGCATCACAGGCGGCTTGCAAACCGAAGGCGATGCCACCGGCCGCCCCGGCTCCAGTCTGCATCATAAGGCTGCGGGGCTGGTTAAAGTGATGGCATAATTGCTTGGCCATATCCCCTAGGCATTTTTCCATCCGGTTAAGGTCTTCCGCAGGAAGGCCCTTCTGTGGCCCAAAGATACGAGTGCAGCCGTTGGGTCCGAGCAGAGGATTGTTGACATCACAGGCAATGAAAATTGGCGGGATATGCGGGAGGATATCACCACTGAGCCGTTGCACCTGATGCCATAGGCTTGGACGAAGTTGTGGGATTGGCTGGAACTGTTCATTCAGTCCCTGCAAGCCCAGTGCCTCCAGTGCCCCCAGACCAAGATCGTTGGTGGCACTTCCTCCGATACCGAGCAAGATCGCTTCGGCCCCCTTATCAGCGGCGGAAAGGATCAGTTGTCCCGTCCCGATGCTGCTTGTATGCCATGGATTCCGCTGTTCCTTCGCCAGCAATTCCAGGCCGCTGGCCTGGGCCATCTCGATAATGGCAATCCGTCCGCTTGTTCTCAAATTCAGGGTTTGGCGTACGCTTTCAGGCAGATTTTTTGCCTCAACCCAACCAAGCTGTGCCGTCTGTTGGCCGAAGTCGGGTCCGCTTACTTCCAGACTTTCCACTTTGCCCTGGGCGGCGTTGGTCAGGATCTCGCAGAAACCTTCACCACCATCGGTCAAGGGAGCCGTCAATAGGGTCCAGTCGGGATGGATTTCCCGCAGCGTTTCTTCGGCAATGTTGCAGGCCTGAGCTGCGGTCAGGGATCCTTTGAATTTATCAAGGGCGATGAGAATGGTCATGGCTACTGGATGGTTTGCCGGAGCAACTGCTGACGTGCTTCTTCCAGTGCCGGACGGTCGATGCCGATCAGTTGCGTCCGGGCCTCATCATGGCGTCCAAGCTGGATCAGTACTCTGGCTTTCTGTAAGCGGATTAGATCGGTTTCAAGAGGGGAATCGGCGGTGTTCAACAGGCGGTTCCATTCCTGGAGGGCCTGATTCCAGTCGGGATTTTCCAGATCGAAAAAGGTTTCGGCATAGCGTCGCTGGAGATCCTGGTCATTGCGGTCGAGTTGGGCGGCATTGCGGAAAGCAGCCAGCATTTCCTGATCAAAGGTGCGGCGGTCATAGCCACCACCGGCAGTGAAGTCGTCCCGGAAGCGGTGGAGGAGTTCGCCGAGCTGGTAGTGGTAGATTGCCTCATTGGGCTCCAGCTCGACGGCGGCGAGAAAGTAGGGAAGGGCGAGTTCTGGTTGAGCCTCTTCGGCCAGGTAGTTGCCTATTTGCTGTTTGACAACCGCCAGATTCGGATTGATGCGGTTGGCCTGCAGAAAGATCAGATTGGCCGCTTCCCGGTCGCCTAGCTGACGCAGCATTTTGCCGTAAAGAAGGTAGGCGTAGATGTAGTCAGGATTGTCGAGTATGAAGGACTGATATTCAGCAAGGATGACGTTCGCCTGGCGTTCCTGTTCCCCCATGCTGAAATTTTCCGGATTTGTACTGAGTTCCCGGATAAAGGCATCCTGCCGTTCGATGATGCGCTGCAGACGTCGGTCAGCCACGGTTTCACCCTGCGGTGAACCGGTGGTAGTGGATGGGGGTGTGGGGTGCTCCGGGGTGGAGTCAAAAGGCCAGAAACTGCAGCCTCCAACCAGCAGGCTGGCAAGAAGCAGAAGGGATAAGAAGCTTATATTATTCATGGATTTTCTCAGTGGTCACAGGAGCACGGGCGTCCTCATTCGTACGTGGGCGAGACGCCCACGCTCCTTTCTTTTTGTCCTCATCCCTCATCCTACAACATTCATCCGTTCTCAGGGAGGGGGTACTTCCTCATAATCTGTTATCTCAAGAGCAGTGTTGTCTCCGCAGGCGACGGTCAAGGGAGAACGCTGCAGAAGCGTTCCCGGTGTGCCGCTGTGATCAGTGGAAACCACTTCAGCCCACCAGATGCGGCAACGCTGGCCGGGGATCAGGTCGTCGCTGAAAGCACCGGGATAGGGGCGGGTGACGGCCCGGATGAGATTGAAAATTTGCGATGCGGGTTGACTCCAGTCGATTCGGCCATCTTCCGGGCGCCGACCCCCGAAATAGGTGGCCTGACTGGCATCCTGAGGTGTCCGCTTTGCCTGACCGAGAAGTAGGGGGGGGAGCTGACGGTCGAGGACCGTGACCGCCGCATCCCTTACCTTTTCCATGACCTGGGCTGCGGTCTCCCGGGGGCCGATGGCGACTTTCTCCTGATCCACAATGTCACCGGCATCCGGCTCTTTTACCATGACATGCAGGGTGGCACCGGTGAAGGACTCTCCCCGTAAGACGGCCCAATTGACAGGAGCCTTGCCCCGGTAATAGGGCAACCAGGAGCCGTGCATGTTGTAGGCTCCGAGAGAGGCGAGCTTGAGGATTCGGGTGGGAATCAGTTGACGGTAGTAAAAGCTGAGAATCAGCGAGGGATTCAGTGTGTCACGGATTAAACGGAAGGCGTCTTCGCCTTTGAGATTCTCCGGCTTGAAAACAGGAATGCCATGGCGGGAAGCGAGATCGGCGACAGAGGGAAACCAGAGTGTTTCGCCGGGATTATCCTCGTGTGTGAAGACCCCCACGACCGGGGCATTGTTGCGAATCAGGCATTGCAGGCAGGCATGCCCCACATCGCTGTAGGCGAAGACAACAATGCGGGGGGTGCTTTTAGCGGATGAGGAGTCCATGGATAAGGACGTTTACCGGTCGAGGCCCAGTTTGTGGCGTACCTCTGACCAGCGCTTTTGGGGTATGCTGGCCCCGACAACCTGAACGATTTCGGCACCGAGGATGGAGCCGAAACGGCCGCACTCCGCGAGAGACTTGCCTTGTAACCAGCCGAAAAGGAATCCGGCGGCCCAGAGATCGCCGGCTCCGGTGGTATCGACTGCATGAACGATTTCAGGTTGGATGCGGATGAGTTCCCCTTCGTTGAAAATCAGTGATCCCCGTTTTCCGACCTTAACAACTGCGGTTTCGCAGTATTCCCCCAAAGCCTTGGCCTGAGCTTCGTGGTCGTCCTTGATTCCGGTGAATGCTTCGGCTTCTTCTTCGTTGGCGAAGACGATGTCGATATACTTTTCGAGTATTCCGGGCAGGATGTCCTTGGAGGCTTCAACTACCTCGAAGGAAGCGAGGTCGAGACTGATCGTGCAACCCGCGCTATCGGCGCATCCCAGGATACGCTGCATGAGATCCCGATTGAAGAGCAGGTAGCCCTCGATGTGGGCATGGCGGCAGTCTTCGAAATCTTCCGGAGTAATTTCGTCGGGCGAGAGGGTCATGGCGGCCCCGAGGTCGGTGCGCATGGTGCGTTCCGAGTCGGGTGTGATAAGGGAGAGGCAACGCCCGTTGGGAACGCTGCCACTTTTGAAACGGCTGCCATCGCCCCCCATTTCGAGGAAGCGGTCGTAATAGAACTGGCCGCCTATATCGTTGCCGATTTTACCGAGAAAGGTGGTGGGCAGGCCGAGACGGGCGATAGTGAAGATGGTATTGCCCGCCGATCCGCCCGGGGCCTCATAGATGTCGCCTTCAATTTTGGAGAGAAGGTGTCCCATGGCCTCGCCATCGACCAGTTCCATGCCACCCTTTTCGCCGTCGATTCCGGCGACAAAATTTTCGGGCACATGGGCCAGTGAATCTACGATGGGGGAACCCACACCGATGAGTTGGAATTTAGGAGAATGAACCATGCGCCCCACCTCAAAGGATTCCACTCACTTTGGCAACAAGTTTGCCTGAATGTCTGATGAGGGTTTTTGGGGATTAGGGGTTTCGGGATGGCGGAGGAATGATGGCTGATAGCGGACAGATTCCCTGCTGGAGTACCGGCTTCAGCCGGTCTTCGGAAGGAAAGGGGGACCGACT
>CAZCJJ010000156.1:0-6858 GCA_964499045.1 uncultured Opitutales bacterium
AACCTTCGCCAACAAGCCGGTGAGATATGCGGGCTATTCGCGCGTCAACTGGCCAATCGACAGTTCGAGGATCTGGGCATCCCGAAGATCCTCGGTAAAACGGGCAACCATGCTTTCATAAAGTTCCTGATCCCCCTCTGCCACCGCCGTCAATATCAGCCCCAGTGAGAGGAGGCTATTGTAATAAACCGGATTTACCTTCTGCATCTCCAGTTTAATTTCCCTCAGGCGGTCAGTCACAGCGATTTGGAAACGGTTATTTTCCCGCTGGCTCCACCAGTTGCCGGGAGTCAGCCGGATATCTGTCCCATCCTTCTGCTCGTAGGTCAGAATCGCATAGCGTCGAACAAGGTTACGGGATTGTTCCATCGTGTAAAAAGGAGTTTGCCGCCCGCGTACATGGGACTGAAACCCGACCGCCCACCAGAGATCAATGTCCGCTTCCGACTCAAAAGAATCCGGCAACACACGGACAAGGATGGCGTTAGGATTAAGCCCACCGACAAAGGCGGACAAGGCCTGACGAAACAGCTGCCTGTTCTGGATTTCCGACTCCAAAAACCGGAAAAACCAGAAGCCGTAAAGTCCGAGGCTTTGACGTGAGTGCCTGTCGGGGTTATCCGAAAACAAATCCCGGGGCATCATCAGGCGGCCCTTCAGGGCATCCTGAATAAACGGATCCATCATGGCCGGACGCAGTCTTGACTGCAACAGATAGCCCCAGCCGAGAGAAAGCCAAGCTGGTACATCATGGGCTGCACTGGCCCCGTGCTGCCATACCGCCACTCTTGAGAGATAGGCCAGAGCCAGACCTTCACACACATCCTCAAAGCGTGTATATTCATCCCAGCGCAAGGTGAGTTTAATTCCTCCACCCGGCAACAGATCAACCAGATAGGCGGACTGGAAGGATGACTGGTTCGCGGCTTGAATCAGTACCGTGATATTGCGGGCTAACTCCGAAGGATTCTGGAAGTAGCGTCCACCCAGCGTCTCCATTTCCTGGGCCATGTGGGTGACATACTGGACCGCCTGAAAATCATAGCCAAAAACATCAAATAAGTCCCCGCGCGTACTGCGCTCATAGAGCGTGGTTTCGGCAACGAGGGGGCACCAACCCAGGAACAGCACCCAGATCGGGAGAAAGATCCGTTTAAACGAAAACTTAGCCACAGATTCAGCGAAGCTCGAAGACAAGGGCCCCATTTTCCACCCGGACTGAAGCCAGACGGGACCAGAGGTTCAGGAGCTTTTCAGCCTCAGGCATACCTTTGAACATACGCAACACCTGCATGTTGAGCAACGCGGCCATACCCACCGGTGGAATTTTGGCCGAGCCGATGAAAGTCTCATCCACCTTGTAACCGGGAACTCCCTGCCCGTTGTCAAAAACACCTCTGACCTGATACCATAATTTGCGCGAGTTTCCCCAAGCCGCGACTTCCGTATTCACCGCAATTTGCATCCCGTTTTCGGTCAGCCTGAAATTGGGAGCCGCAGGAACAATCCGGATAAGTCCTTCATTATCGCTTCCGGCAGTGGCAAAGCGGAAGGTGTCCCGGGCCCAGGTGTTCAGCTCCTTCTCAGAAAAGGAATAGGTGTCAGGCCGTCCGGAAAGCATCAGATCCAGCTTGGGGCGGTAGCCGACACTGGCCTGGTCCGCACCCCGTAAAAGATAAACCGCTCCGGGTTCTTGTTTGTCCTCCGGTGGCATGTCCCTCACCTCAATGGCGGGAGTCCCCGCCAAGGTCCAAATGCCCGCCAAAAGACCGATTAAAGCACTGATAATGGCCATGAACAGGGAGCCACCCAGTGTCGCCTCCCGGGCTTGTTTTTCTTTTTCTTTCCGTTTTTTTACAGACATAGCAACAAAGGATAAGTTATGAGTGTGCCTCCGCCAGAAGATAGACGGTCATGCAATAACCGGCGAAGATATTAAATCCAAGGAAAAAAGCGGCGGGCAGGATCGGCAGACCAATCAGCACCATCCCGGCCATTGCCAGAGAGGCGGCCAGAGGGGCCCCGGGCCGGGCCAGAGGTATCCGGATAATCTTCCGCCACTCCAGTATGGATGACCAGCCGCCTTTACGCTGAAACCGCAGCAGCGCCGAAACCGCCAGCGGAGCGGCCACCACCAGAACAAGCCCGGAAGCTATCCAGACTAGTGTCGCCGCATAGCCTCCGATCAGGAGTGAAAGCAAATTCCCGACCAGACAGATCAGTAGAAGCGGTGCTCCCACCCAAACAAGCAATATGGCCAACACGGGCAGGCCTTCAAAAAAGAGACGCCCCCAGTCCTGCCACTCAGGCAGTTGTGGACGGCCTGTACGGCGTATCTCATTGGTAAAACGCCCGATGTAACCGCAGACCCAGGGAATCCCGATAATCGAGATGCTTAACAACACAAGCATCAGCAAACGCAGTTCCCATCGGCGCTGGGAAAAAATCCTCTCGCAATATTGTTCCAGAGTTGGCATAGGGGTCACCTTTATTTTGATGCTATAATCGTGAAGGACTTCAAAGACACTCTCAAACAATATCAGCAAAAAGTCGAGAACGCACTTGCAAGCCAGTTGCCTCCCGCCAAAACCCGGCCAGCCGTCCTCCATGAAGCCATGCGCTACAGCGTGCAGGCCGGCGGCAAACGCTTGAGACCCGTCCTGCTCCTCGCCAGCCACCGGCTTTTCCCCTCATCCCACGACCCCCTCCCGGCCGCCGTTGCCCTCGAATGCCTCCATACCTATAGTCTGATTCACGATGACTTGCCTTGTATGGACAATTCGGATCTGCGCCGGGGGCGCCCTACTTGTCACAAGCAGTTTGATGAAGAAACCGCGCTCCTGGCTGGAGACGCACTCCTCACCTTCGCCCTTTGGCATCTCGCCGAAAGCTACCGCTCCGATCCCGCCCTCGCTGTCGAACTGGTGCGTGACCTCGGGGATGCCGCCGGATCGGAAAAACTGATTGGCGGCCAGATGGAGGACTTGCTCGGAGAAAAAACCGAACCAACACCCGACCGCTTGCAATTCATCCATCGCAACAAAACAGGTGCCTTGCTCGCGGCCAGCCTTACCATGGGGATTCGTCTCGGAGCAGCCCCCCCCGAATCCATTGAAAAAATGAAGGAAGCGGGCTACCATGTGGGCATGGCTTTCCAAATTATCGATGATATCCTCGATGCCACGTCCGATGCGGCCACACTCGGCAAACCAGTTGGCGCGGATGTGGAAAATAAAAAAATGACATTCCCTTCCCTTTTCGGACTCGAAGAGTCACGCCGTCACGCCAGCAAACACACCCACCAGGCGATTGAGCTGTGTGAAAGTATCCGAGGCGACAACACCTTCCTCATTACCCTCATCCGCGATATGGAAAAACGCGTCCACTGAGCAGGTGGACTTCAATTGCGATTTTGTTTTTTAGTACCTCAATCAGTAATCATAAAGGAGCATGGGCGTCCCGCCCGTGATTTTCATAGCATGCGGTCACCTTTGTTTTTCTCCACATTCTTCAATCTTCATTCTTCATTCTATTGATTCCGGTTTTGCCGGATCAGAAACGAGTAACTTAACCTCTCAACTCATCATGTCACTGATACCGCCCCCCAAGGATTTACAGTTAATCGGCAAGGAAGTCGCTCTTTTATGGCCTGACGGGACAGAGGATTATTTTGATCCCGAATTCCTGCGCGCGCACTCCCCCAGTGCCGAAAACATCGGGGAAAAAGACATTTTCGGCAAGCAGTATGGAGGAGACGGTCCCCGGCAATTTCCGGGCGTACTGGTTGAAGGCTGGCATTTCCAGGGCAACTACGCGGTCTGCTTCCATTTCAGTGATGGCCACCGTACAGGCCTGTATTCCTGGAAGTACCTTCGCCATCTGGCTGATGAAATCCGGAATAAACAGGCGGAGCGATGAGGGAGCGATCCAGCAGCAAGGAACTTGGCATATTTGCCTTGGCTCTGGGATTGGCTGTCGGCGGGTGCTCGCAGGAAGTGGCCCGGGAGCGCACCGTCCTCCCGCTCCCCGAGGGCGTGGATATCGCCGGGTGCGAACCCGGACAGTACGGAGGCGCTTTTGTTCTGTCCGGTGCATCCGAACCCCGGACTTTCAACCCTCTGGTGGCTGAAGATGCCTACTCTGCCGAAGCCATCCGGATGATGTTGTCCGGTTTGGTTGATTATAATCCGATTGCGGAGGAATACCGTCCGGCCCTGGCCCAGTCCTGGGAGGTCGGGGAAGACCAGAAAACCTACACCTTCCACTTGCGCCGCGGGGTCCGCTGGAGCGATGGTGCCCCGTTCACCGCCGACGATGTCATCTTCACCTTCGATGTTATTTTCAATGAGCGTTTCCCCAACCGCTACTCGCAACAGTACACCATCGGTGGAGAGCCCCTTCGCTACCGCAAGGTAGATGATTACACCGTGGAGTTCACCACACCGCGCATCTACGCCCCTTTTATCAACGACATCGGGTTCATCAACATTCTGCCACGGCATGCACTGCAGGAAGCAGCGGAGGCCGGGACACTGATGCGCCAATGGTCCAGCCAAACCGCCATTGAAAATCCGGAACAATTGATCGCATCCGGACCCTTCCGCGTTTTTTCCTTCAAACCGGGCGAACGCCTCGTCATGACGCCCAACCCCCACTATTGGCGGGCTGACCGCGAGGGGCAACGGCTCCCCTACATCGACTACCTGATCTATAAATTCGTCAACGATCAGAACGCCCAGAATATCCTCTTTGCCACCGGCCAAACCGATGCCTCCGGTGTCGGACCCACCGACTTGATGTGGATCTCACGCGGCGAGGAAATTTATGATTTCAGGATTGTGGAACGGGGTCCTGACTCCGGGATTAGTTTCATCTGGTTCAACCAGCACCCGGGACGAAACAGCGAGGGCAGACCCTATGTCCAACCGCATAAATTGAAATGGTTCAACGATCAGCGTTTCCGGCAGGCCATCGCTTACGCCGTAGACCGTCCGGGTATCGTCCGTGCTGTTTATTTCGGGCGGGCCGAACCGTTGTACTCCAGTATCAGCCCCGCCAACCGCAAATGGCACAACCCCGATACCGTCAAATACGACTATGACCCG
Source organism: uncultured Opitutales bacterium (assembly GCA_964499045.1). GTDB lineage: Bacteria > Verrucomicrobiota > Verrucomicrobiia > Opitutales > CAZCJJ01 > CAZCJJ01. The sequence goes on from CAZCJJ010000156.1 coordinate 5,106, forward strand.
GACCGTGCGCGCAAACTCCTGGCAGAGGCCGGATTCCGCTACCGGGCCGACGGCACTTTGATCGACAGCGAGGGCAACCCGGTCGAGTTTGAATTGATCGTCAATGAGGGAAGCCAGACAGCTCCGGCCATCGCCACCACCATCATGGATAACCTCCGCAGCATCGGTATCCGCATGCGGCTGCAATACCTCGACTTCGGAACCATGGTTTCGCGGGTCAGCCAGAGTTTTGACTACGAGGCGGCCATGATGGGGTTCACAGGAGGCGGCGACCCTTCAGGTGGCAAAGCAATCTGGCGCAGTGATGGTCGCCTGCATGTCTGGTATCCGAACCAGCCCGAGCCCGCCACTGGATGGGAAGCCCGGATTGATGAAATCATGGACCTGCAGGAGCAGGAACTGGATGAGGATAAGCGGATCGCCCTGATCCACGAGAAACAACGCATTCTCACCGAACAGTCACCGCTCATTTTTCTCGTCAACCCGCTCTCCTATTCCGGCATCAAGAACCGCTGGCACAATGTGGAAATCCCACCCCTCGGATCCGTCATCTGGAATCTGGATGAACTCTGGACGGATCAGCCTTAGAATGTTGAATGAACAAAGCAGAACGGGCATCCTGCCCGCATGCGAGCACCTTCACGGGCGGGATGCCCGTGCTCCGTTGAAACTTCCCTGGTTCAAGGACAATGCCTTCCCGCTTTACCTCGCACCTATGGCACGCTACACGGACACGGTTTACCGCCAACTCTGCAAGCGCCACGGAGCGGATGTTATGGTGACCGAATTTGTCATGGCCGACTCCCTGCTCTACGGCGGAGCGGATGCCTGGAGAACCGTCGATTTTACGGATGGGCAACGCCCCATGGGGGTCCAGATATTCGGGTCTTCTGCCGAACGTATGGCAAAAGCCGCCCGGCTGATTGAGGAACGTATGCGGCCGGATTTCATTGATATCAATTGCGGCTGTCCCGCCGACCGGGTCACCGATCAGAATGCCGGCTCCTCCCTGTTGCGCGATCCGGCCCAACTCGCCCGCATCGCTGAAACTGTGATTCAGGCGATCCCTGCCACCCCCGTAACAGTCAAGATACGTTTGGGCTGGGATGCCCAATCCATTGTGGCCCTGGAGGTCGGGCGCAGATTGCAGGATGTCGGCATTCAGGCCTTGACCGTCCATGGCCGCACCAAGGAGCAGGGCTACTCCGGGGAAGCCTGCTGGCAAAGTATCAACGAGGTGGCTGCCGCCTTGGAGATCCCTGTTGTCGGCAATGGAGACATCCGCTGTTGCGAGGATGTGAAAAGGATCCGTGAGACCTCACCCGTCGCTGGAGTCATGATTGGGCGGGGGGCTCTGGGTTACCCATGGATATTCGGGGAAATCAAACATTACCTCCGACACGGCACCATCCCTCCACCGCCCCCGGCCAGTATCCGTTGGCAGACTATGCTAGACTATGCCCGCCTGCTGCTGGAGGGTCCATTCCAGCACAAGAGCCCGGATGACATCCGCTGGATGCGTCCCCGCCTGAAGGCATTGACCAAAGACATGAAGGGGGGCAAGAAACTGCGTCTCGCCATAGACACCCTCTCCAGCCTGAGCGGACTCGAAACGCTGGCCCGCGAACAGATTGAGATAAGCGGTTAAGGGGAATCGCACTTACTTATCAAAATACCGGCTTTGGGGACAGCTTCTATCCCGCTTATCTCACAAGATTCACAAGTGACTCTGGCAAGGCGCGGACCGGGTTCC
>CAZCJJ010000157.1:0-6782 GCA_964499045.1 uncultured Opitutales bacterium
CGCGCCTTGCGGAACCCGGTCCGCGCCTTGCCAGAGTCACTTGTGAATCTTGTGAAATAAGCGGGCTATGTAGCCCGCCTTTTCCGCCCTGAGTTTATCGAAGGGGGAAGAAGGTGGATGAGCCAACCCAGCCACGTTGTTTACGAGTGCAGCTACGGGTATTGCTCCAGCAGAGCCCGTTCTTCGGGCAGAATGGATTCCAGTGGGATCTGTTGCTTTAGGAGATCCGCTTGGATTGTAAACTCATTGGCATAGAGGATGGCCGCCAGCACCGCCTGCCAGTTGCCGCGGACCTGATTCCAGTCCACGTCCAAGCTGCTCAAACTATAGAAGGCGTCGCCGGGTTGCTCTGTCTTCAGCAGGGCCAGCGCAAGTGTCATCCGGTAAGCCAATAAGTCCGGTTTGAATTCCACCAGGGATCTGGCCCGCTCAACGGCGTCCTCTGGCACCTTATCCGTCAGCAACTCAAGGTAAAGCAGGTCACTTTGTATATCTGTATCATCCGGGTAAACTGCAGCCAGTTCGCGGAGGTAATGGAGGGTCTGGGGTGTGTTTCGTTCGAGACTTTCCAGCTGTACACGTTCGACCAGTGAAGCTCTGCGGGAAGACGGTAATTCGTCCAGACGATTGAGTACCTGACGAGCCTGGTCCATCCAACCAATCCGGCGTGCGTAGCGATAAAGATACCAGAGGTTGGCTGCTTGGGTTCCAGCATCAAGAATGGCACGATCCCAACTTATATTTGCCTGGCGCATCCTTCCGGTTTCACGGAAGGTCCGTGTTTCAAAAAGCGAAATCAAATAAGCATCCAATGGGACATTCGGATGGCTCAGTTCCTGCAGCACGACATCCCACTCCTCCAGAGAGGCGAGGGCGTCCAGGTAGACCAAGAACAAATCCTGCCTGCGCAGGGCCTCCTCCGGGGTAATCATTTCGACCGTCTGCTCATGGCGACTCTGACGGTTGAGCCAACGCCCAAGAGTTACTTTGGCTTGCAGGGTCATGGGTGAAAACAGGCGTTTGGCTGCCTCCAGATTGGAGGCGGGATCGCTCTCAGGCAAAGTTGCCGCAATGGCAAGCGCGAAGAGCTTGTCGTCAACCGTGGCTAAAGGATGCCCGGTAAGCTGTTGGATTAACACGCGTTTACTCTCTTCTCCCAGTGAGAGTTCACCTAATATGCGGAGGGCCTGCAGGCCACTCTCCGAAGTCTGTCTTCGTAAGGCGTTTAACCATTCGATGGCCTGCGTTTGTGCGACGGGATCAGCGGTTCTCAGGGCAATCCGGGCAAAAACCAATTTGGCTTCCGGGGTGGTGTCAGGATGGGCGAGTGCCCTTCGGGCAGCATCCATGGCGTCGGGCAGACGGCCCAGTTGATTAAATATCCGCGCTTTAAGAATCAGACTGGTAAAGTTTCCTGGATGCACGGCGAGAAGTTGATCCAGCAGCAGGTAGGCCTGAGCCGGATGTTCGGCCATGATTTCACTGCGAATGGCGGATTCGAGATCCGACCTGTCATCCGACAGGTTGTATGCCTGCAACCAGAATCCGCTGGCTTCGGAGGGCTTCACCTCGTCATAAAAACGGGCGACGCTGCGGACCACGGGTAATGAGACAGGAGCCAGCTGGTATGCCGCCTGGACACGTTCCCTCGCCCGTTGCCAGGACTGCTCCTGTACCAGCTCGTTTGCCTCATTGATCAAACCCAGTGCACGCCAGTTCTTGACTTGCCGCCATGCGGGCAGAAAGGAAAAGGCCAGTATCAGTGTGAGGATCAGGGCAGAGGTGAGCAGGATGACTTTTTTCTTCAGCGTCACGGTAGTGATGATGACTTATCTTTGGGCCAGCTCAAAGCTTTACGCAATTTTGTTTTACCTACTTGACAAGTGTGGCTCAATGGCCTTTCTTTCATGCCTTCTTAACAAAACGGGTTTGATAGCTGATTCTGAGCTTGATTGATCCCTTGTTAAGTTAATAGATATCAATGAGTTAGGCCCATGGTGTAATGGTAGCACAACGGTTTTTGGTACCGTTTGTCAAGGTTCGAGCCCTTGTGGGCCTGCCACTTCTTCATTTGAGGTTGCAGAATACGAGGTAGCTTTAGTAGCTTGCCCGGACGCTTGAATCCCGATTTCCTCTCTACCATGAAAACAGCCTACATCCTGGAGGACGAACATCTCTTGAGAGACTTAGTGAAAAACTTTGCGGTTGGGATGGCAGGGTTGGAGATTGTTGGGAGCAGCGGCGATGGTGCCCTGGCGATACGGGAGATTCTCGATAAAAAGCCGGATGTTGTTTTCGCCGACATCAAGGTTCCCGAAGTCAGCGGGCTGGAGGTTTTGTATGTGATACGCCGTCGGCTTCCTGAAACCAAGGTGATTGTTTTTACCGGCAGTATTTCCGCCGACAATATTAAGATTGCCTATGAAGGCGGCGTCGATGCCTTCGTCGAGAAGGGGGGCGGTCTGGAAGAATTTGGCCGTGCGATCGAGGCGGTGCGCTCCGGGAAACGTTATTTCAGCGAGCACATCATGAAGATCCTCCGTGAGGTTAAAGGTGGATCTATTCAGTTCGACTGAGATCGGAGATCGTGAGCAGCCGCTTTCGTAGGAACCTGAAACGTTGCCTCTCGGTATTGCGCGGTGATCTGTCCACGCCCTTACCCTTCGACGGGCTCAGGGCAGGCGGGCGCAGCTACCATCAGAATATATGCTGGCCAAGACCGCTTTGATTGCTGCGGAATGTGCGCCCGTCCACCTCAACACTGATGTTTTGGAATTCGGTGCTGACGATGCGTATGGGCCCCTGGCCTTCCAAAGTGATTTCCTGTCCGGGCTGGGTTGTGCCGCGGAAAAGGATCTTGTTGTCATCCTCCTGGCGCACTACCACATGAGCTGGTTCGGAGGATTGAATCCGGACCGTACGCGTCGTCGCTGTGACGACCTCGCCTGCGGCTTGACTGTCCTGGACCTCATCCGGACTGCGGCCGGTCAGTGCACTGATCAACAGATAAACAATCCCGGCCGTGACAAAGAAACCGGCAAAAACGAGACCGATTTTCCAGTAAAGGGTGGTATCGGTTTCAGTTTCCATGGAGTCAGCCGGGCCGCCCTGATAGCTGCTGTGAGTAGGGCCGGAGTGCTGGACGTTGGCTGTGACCGTGTTGGTGCTTGTTGCCTGTCTCTCACCGAAAGGCGGGTTTGTGTTCGCACCACCAATGGCCTTGGTGCTTTCCGGTAAGTCTATCCGACCAAAATTTTCACCCTTTTCACGCCGTTGGGATTTCATATTCCCCAGCACAACGGCGCTGTAATCCGTCATCAACTTGTCAACATCCACCTTGAGGTAACGGGCATAGAGCTTCAGGAAGCCGCGTTTGTACACTTCCGGGAGATCAAACTCAAACTCGTCCTTTTCGAAGTTGGAGAGAAAATCTGTCCGGACCTTGGTGGCTTCTGCTGCCTCCCGCAGAGAAATACCTTGCCGCTTGCGTGCCTCCTCAAGTCTGTCTCCGATGGATGTCATTGCTTTAACTGATGCCCTAATTGAATTTACTGTTCAAGACGTAAGTGGTTAAGAAAACAAGGTTTTGCGGCGGTGAAATCACAGGCTGTCGAGATCGCGGAGAATTTCACGGGGGCTGGAACCGTTTTCCGGGCCGACGATGCCTTCGTCCTCAAGAATTTCCATAATCCGGGCTGCCCGGTTGTAGCCAATGCGGAGACGCCGTTGCAACATGGAGGTGGAGGCCCGTTTGGTCGAGCGCAACACATCGATCGCCTGCGGAACCAGTTCATCGTCCCATTCGCCGTCTTCTCCGCCTCCTTCCTCGTCCCCGCTGCTTTCAATCTGACGCTGGATGTTTTCGTCATACTCGGGCTCGCCGTTACGCTCACGGAGGTAAGCCACGATGCCATGGATTTCCTCATCGGAAACAAAGGCCCCCTGAGCGCGGACCAGGTTGGATGTCCCCGGAGGAACAAACAGCATATCCCCCTTGCCGATGAGAGCCTCGGCTCCGCCTTGGTCAAGGATGGTGCGACTATCGATTTTGGAGGCCACCTTAAAGGAGATACGTGTGGGCAGGTTGGCTTTGATGACCCCGGTGATGACGTTGACCGAGGGCCGTTGGGTGGCGAGGATGAGGTGAATTCCGGCGGCACGGGCCAGCTGGGCGAGTCGGGCGACCCCGGTTTCGATATCCTGTGGCGCCACCATCATGAGGTCTGCCAGCTCGTCAATAATGCAGACGATGTAGGGCATTTTCCGGGTGGGAATCTCCAGTTCGAGATCCCGGGGAACATCAATGGTGGAAGCGGCCGCCCGCTCTTCGGGACTCATCTGTGAGGCCATTTCAGCTTCCATGGCTTCCGCTTTCTCACGCTCGGCTTTGTCTTTGATTAGTTTCTTGTTGAAACCGGCGATGTTGCGAACCTGAACCTTGGCGAAAATCTGGTAGCGCCGCTCCATTTCATTCAGCAGGTATTTCAGGGCACCGGGTACCTTCTTCGGATCGGTGACAACCGGCAACAGCATGTGGGGAAGGTCGTTGAATACCTGCATCTCGACGACCTTCGGGTCCACCATGATGAAGCGGAGGTCTTCCGGTCCGGCATGGTAGAGCAGGGAGGCAATCACCGCATTGATGCAAACGGTTTTTCCTGAGCCGGTGGAGCCGGCAATCAACATGTGCGGCATCTTGGTTAGATCCTCAACGATGGGCTTCCCGGTCACATCCTTGCCCAGTACGATGGGAATTTCCGCTTTCGAATCGACCCAGGCCTTCGATTCCACAATTTCCTTCATGCAGACCGGGACGGATATGCGGTTCGGGACCTCAATCCCGACCGTGCCTTTTCCGGGCACCGGAGCGAGTATACGCACGGCCAGTGCTTTGAGGCCAAGCGCGATGTTTTTGTCCAGGTTCAGAATTTTTTCCACCCGGACTCCCGGTGCGGGAGTGACTTCGTAACGGGTGATGACGGGGCCGGTATGAATTTCACTGGGTGAAACCTTGACTCCGAACTCGTCCAGCACACGCACCAGGTTACCGATGGTTTCCTGGTGGTCCTGTGGATCTTTATCGTGTTCTTCAGGGATGGCCGGATCCGTCAGCAGATTGAGAGGGGGGAAAACATAGTTGCCACGTTTTTCAGGCCTGTTGATCTGCGCTTTTTCGGTCTTCTCACCCTCGATAATCATCACGCCGCCGGAGCGGGTGGGTTTCAGGGGCATCTTCAGACCACCTTCGGTGCCACCATTTTTCTTTTGTTTGAGGGACAGGGCAGGGGAGTTGTCTTCCTTGGGGGCTGCCTCGGTCGAGCTGGCCGCATCTACATTCGGATCAACCGGAGGTTCCGGCTCTTCAAAAATAGGCTGTCCCGGGGGCAGCGGTTTGGGAGGGCGGGTGAGCGACTCTTCACCGCTTTCACTCAGGATGGGCCTGCGCGTTGAAGGCGGGCGGGGGGCGGAAACTTTGACCACGACTTCGGCGGGTTCCGATCCCTTTTTTTTGAGTGGGATAACGGATTCGGCCTTTGCGGCTTCCATTTGAGCAGCCGCACGGGCTTTTTCGCGGGCTTCAAGGCGAGCTTGGCGCCGCTTGGCCCATTGCTCCTGAAAGTGTTCCCAGGAGCGGGCAAAATTATCGCTGGCCATGAAAGCGGCACTGCCAAACAGTCCGAGCAACAGCGTCAATGCGATGCCAGCCAGACCGATGTTGTCGATGATGACCGGGCTGAGAATCCATTTTCCGACCGTTCCGCCAACTCCGTTAAAATGGGTACGCATCCCACTTTCGTAAAAGGCCTCCGAAGGTGTTTCCTGAAACCGGACCGATTCGGCCGGATGAGATGATCCACTCTCGGTGTTGAGGATATGCTGCTCCATCAGACTACCCAGACCCGTGAGCGACAGAAGGCACACAAGCATGGCGATGATGAGCCGACCACGAACCCGGTGGGCTTGGCGGAACATCAGGAGATAACTGATCCAGAAGAGGAAGAGGGGGACGATCCAGGACAGAATTCCGAGAAAAAGGATCGAATAGCCCGCCAGTTCAGCCCCGAGAGCCCCGACGAGATTGGTGCTGGCTTCCCCCCCGGCCTGAATCAGCCGGGATTGCCGGGGTTCAAAGTCCAACAGGGCGACGAAGTAAAGAATACTGCAGGCGAGGAAGACCAAGGCCCATATCGGTTTGGATTGGCCCTGTCGCGGTGCGAAGGATGCCTTTTTTTGACTGGATTTCTTTTTACCTAATGCGGCCATAGTGTTCAAAAAAGCACAATATGCGGATGACGCTTTAAAACAAGACTTTATCGGAAACAGATCGCTATCATCGAAAAGGTTGACAAGTCCTTTTCTTTTCCTCCTTATCCCCCTCCATTCACGATCAGAAATTCGGGGCGTAGCGCAGTCTGGCTAGCGCACCTGCTTTGGGAGCAGGGGGTCGGGGGTTCGAATCCCTCCGCCCCGACCATCTTTAAAATAAGGTAAAAGGCCCGTATTCAAGCACTTGGAGACGGGCTTTTGCTTTTTTGGTATTCCGGCCTGTTCCGGAGAATTCCGGCATTTGCCGAAAAAAAGGTGCAAAATTGGCAAATGTTTTGGCAAATGCTCCGTTCCCATTACCTGGTAGCTTACTCGAAAGAAATCCTCCTCAGCATTTGTATTTGACCCAACAATCCCAGTGGGTGGAGATGGGGTTGTCATGGCTCGCCCCAAATCCTACCCTAACCTGGAATATTCACGAAGCTCAGAAGCGATGAAGCGCAAGGCGCGCCCTG
>CAZCJJ010000158.1:0-6651 GCA_964499045.1 uncultured Opitutales bacterium
AGAGGCCATTTATGGGTGTCCCGGATTATCTTGTCATCTTGCGCTTTAAAATGTAAGGCATGCTTATTAAAATAACCAGTAAGCGGCAGGTGACATTTCCCAAGCGGGTGATGGAGAAACTGCGGCTGCGTGAGGGGGACACGTTAAGTATTTCCGAAACATCGGATGGCATTCTGATCAAACCGCATCGTTTTGACATTGCCCAACTCGCACCGCTTCGCGGCAAGATCCCGGCAAACTTGCCTGCCCCGAACATTGAGGAAATTCGCCATGCCAGCATCCAACAGCATTTACGGGATTGATACCTCTGTTTTTGTTCGTCTGCTAACAGGGCAACCAGAGGTTGATTTTGAGAAAACAGCCAAGGCCCTGAAGCAGTTGCATGACAAGGACCCCGCAACAGAGCTGGTTGTATCCAATCAGGTGATTGGTGAAGCGTACATTACGTTGCAGCATTTTTACGGGGTCTCCAAAGCCGATGCCCGCAAGGCTGTTCTCGATCTGTTTGCCTCAGGCGTTATCGCTCCGCTTAACGGTCAGCCTGTTATAGATATTCTGCGGGAAGCCTCCGGGGCTGGGCTGATGGACCGCCTGATTGCACAGGATTACAATAAATGTGGGGTCCCGGTTCTCACCAACGATAAGCGCATGGCGCGGTTGTCCGGTGTGCATATCCTGAAGTAAGGTCAGTGGTGTCCGGTGCCAATTTACCAGAGGTCCAGGTGTTCACCGGGATTATGGGTGCCCGGAAAGGATAGTCCAGACGGCCATTGCCCGAGCAGCCTGTATCCCTGTGGCAGATGCGCTCTTGAGACATTAAGCAAGAGAGACAATAAGTGCGCCCGTTTTCATCGTACGAAGAAGCTGTATCCGGGAGGACTATAACGAATGAGTGATCCGGACCTGATGCTTCTATGGGGCTCCCTGCAGGAGGAATTTCCAGAGCGGGATCGCCTTGATTGGTGTGGGTGCATCCTCCCATTCTTCATCGAAGGTGACGATGACTTTCCGGCAGCCGGAAAGCTCTGCGGACGCGGATTCGAGGGCTCGCATTTCCCGTAGCCGTGTTGCTTCGTTTTCCAAGGTCCAGGCTGCTTGTATCAATACGGTGGTTTCACCATCCCGATAGACGAAATCGACTTTCTGGCCCTGTTTGCTCTCGTAATATCCCATTTCATGTCCACTTCGGCGAAGCGTCAGGAAGACGAGATTTTCGAGAAAAGCACCATAGTCCGGGGTCATTCGCGCAGAGTAGGCGTCAAGTATTCCGTTATCGATGACATAGATTTTCTTCGGATTGACCTGCCGCTTTTTCTCTGAGCGTGTCCAAAGGGGCAGTTGAAAGAGCAGGTAGGCCTCGGTCAAATAGCGGAGGAAGGCGTAGAGATCGTCCTTGGCGATTCGAAGGCCGCGACTTTTGAAATCGAGATAAAGTGTCGAGGGTGTCCAGAATTGGACTTGCGCTTCATCGCTTCTGAGCTTCGTGAATATTCCAGGTTAGTGATTGGGTAATGAAAACCCTCAGGATTAACGGAAGAAAAGGTCCCGGGTGGTGAAGGAAAGGCCGGAAAAGACATAGACGCTGATCAGCATGTTAGCTAACAGACCCATGCGGATTGCACTCACGATCGTCATGATGACCAGAGCCCATTTAAAACCAAGCGCACGCCGCAGTAATCCACCTGCAATCGATGCTGTGAGCATGATAAATCCCTGCAAATTTCCCCAGGGATTGAACAACAGGGCTACCATGTACACCCAAAATGCGATGATCCCCACGATCCACAGGGTTATCAGCCAGTCCGGAGGGGTTTCCTTGTTTTCCATCGGATGCTCCCCCGAGCGAATCTGCTTTATCCCGATGTAACGCTCCACGACGACAAGCTGTACCATCTCAAAGAGGATGAAAAAGGGAGCGAGATTGACCAGAAGCATGAGATGATTGGAGGCTGGATACCGGACTGTTTTTCCCAGTCTTAGGGAGCATGTGCAACTATAAAGCGGTTGGGGGAATGAGTCTGAATAATTCTTAAACATATCTTGACATCAAGGCATTTATGGCTATGTCGTTGTATATGGCAAAGATTTACAGACATTCCGGGGCGCATCTTTTTCTACTTTTTTGGAAAGCCTCCCATTTGGTCATGAACTATGACCGGAAGAGCATTGCGCAGCAGGGCTTTGGCTCATTATCCGACTTTGCGGTGCTTGAGGTCTTGCTCCACAAGGGGGCACTGCCGGTCAACGCAATCGGTGAGAGGGTGTTGTTGACCAGTGGTTCGATCAGTACTGCCGTACAGCGACTGGAGAAAAGGGGCCTCGTCTGCCGGGAACGCAGTGGAGGCGATGGCCGGGTCGTACTTGTGAATCTGACTCAGGCGGGCAGGGCATTGATACAGACCGCTTTTTCGGATCATGCCGGGAATCTCGATCACCTTTTTGCCGTGTTTTCTGAAGCAGAACGCAGGCAGTTCGCAATGCTTGTCCGCAAGCTCGGTCAGCACGCCCTGGCATTAAGTGAACCGGATTTTATCCATGAATCTTGATGTCAAGGTTTATGGCCATCAACCCAAACTATAAAAAATCATGAATATCAAGGAAATCATTCTCAGCACCTCCTCTTCTCTGGCTCTCCTGCCGATCCGTCTGGGAGTCGGCATTGTTATGGCAGCACACGGCGCGCAGAAGCTATTCGGCTGGTTTGGGGGTCATGGCCTTCAGGCAACCGCTCAGTTTTTTGGCGAGAATCTTGGTCTTCAGCCGGGATTGCTTATGGCGGTATTGGCTGGAGGAGTTGAGTTTTTCGGCGGCCTTTTACTGATCGCCGGTTTTTTGACCCGGATTGCGGGCATAGGAATCGCCTTCACCATGGCGGTCGCGATCATCATGGTGCACCCCGATGCGTTCTTCGCCTCCAATAATGGCATGGAGTATCCGCTTACGCTGCTTCTTGCCAGTCTGACCCTTGCCATTGGCGGTGCTGGCGGACTTTCGGTGGATAGGAAGTTGACCGTGTCATAAACCATCCTTCTGCGTCTTTGGGTCTTTTGTGGTTAATAAGAGGGTTAATTCGGGACACCCATGGAATGGGTGCTCTATTGAGGAGATTTTTGGCTGTAGGTATTTCGGGGTTTCGCAGTGTTGGGTTTTTGGGGTGAAGAAGGACATCCAAATCGAAATCGCTATCGGGCCTCTAAATCGATCGATTTGCTGCGCCATCTCCGCCCTTGTGACTTCGCCAAGGTTACGACTCACAGGTGCGCTCCGTCGAAATGGGCGGTCCACCTGAACCGAGTGTCATTCGGGGCTGGATAAGCTCCTGTTTTTCCCCAGTTTCATGAACCATGTACAACTATAAAGCGGTTTACTGGGTGCTGGCTCTTCTTCTTTGCGGGTGTCACTGGCCGGGCAGTGATCCTGAGATCCAGGCCAGCGAACTCAATTATGGCTATGGCCTCCTGTACGGTGTTGTCAGTCAGGAACAGGATGTGGACAAGATCCTCTGGATAAAGAATGTATCACCGGAACTGCATGAGTTTATCGGGGAGACCGCGAGTCTGAGTGGAAAAGTGACTGCGGAGCTTGAATCCTGGAAGGAGAGCGACCCGACCTTGATTCTGTCTGCCACCGGTCTGCCTGAGGTTGAGGTGAAAACCCGTTCCCGGATTGCGGAGCACAAGACCATTGACCTGCTTGGCTCCTGGGGCCCGCATTTTGAGCGGAACCTGATCCTGACCCAACTCGAAGCTCTCAATTACATGGCCTATTTAATGGAGACTCTCGCGGCAAAGGATCCACAGAATTCCCGTCACTCCTTCCTCAAGGAAAACAGTAAAGCCTTTCTCGTCCTGCGGGATAAGATGCAAGCCCTGCTGGAAGTGGCTTCGGTCAACTCCAGTATGGATGGGGAACAGCCAATTGAACCCAAGGTCGATGCTGCCCGGACCCTGCTTCCCGGGCATCGCCACTGATCAAGAAGGTTACTTTTCCGGGAAGAAAGGGTTTCGCCTACTGCCTCACAAAGAAGAAGTAGGCGGCATATGCTCCGACGGCGATAGAGGCTAGGGCGGTAACTTTTAGAAAAACGTAGCTGCCAACGGGCATTTCCAAGTCGGGAATGCCCAGCAGTTTGCCCATCAGGCTGTCCCAGCGCTCGCGGCTGATCAGAAGTAGCAGAACCCCCAGGATGACCAGAGCGGTGGCAATCCCCGTTTTGATGATGAAAAGGATAAGATTGATGTTCAGCATGGAGGATGGTGGTAGGTGGAAGTGGACGGGTCGTCGGGACGCATCAGGAGATTCTGGACAGAAGATTGATTGCTTTCGGAAGCATCTTCAACCTTGAACCGCAGCCCGCGTAAAGCTTTATTGCCTATTTCGATGGAATCCCTTCTGGCAAAAATGAACGGTACCCGCATCCTCGTGGTGGGGGATTTGATGTTGGATCACTACCTCTGGGGTGATGCCACGCGCATTTCGCCGGAGGCTCCGGTGCCGGTGGTGAATCATTTCCGCGACACCTATACCGCAGGGGGGGCGGCGAATGTCGCTTTCAATTTGCGGGCTCTGGGCTGTGAATGCCAGCTCTTCGGCTTGGTGGGAGATGATGAGGCGGCGGACAAGCTGATGGACCTTCTGTCTGCCTCCCGGGTCGGACTTGATCCCAGACTCCGGATCGCGGGGCTGCCCACGATTTGCAAAACGAGAATCATGGTACGGCAGCAGCAACTGTGCCGTCTGGACCGGGAGGAGAGCCGCCCCGCGTACTCCTGCGATAGCCCGGAAAGACTGGCTCTGCTGCAAGAACAGTTGGAGGGCGTCGATGCCGTGATCTTCTCTGACTATGCCAAAGGCGTGATTTCCACTAAAGTCATTGAAGCCGTGCAGGCCTCCGGGAAAGTTTCTTTACTGACGATGGACCCGAAACCCATCCGTCCTCTGCTATTCCGCCAACTCGACCTTATGACTCCGAACCGGGAGGAGTCTTTGAAAATGGCGGGAATTGATCTTGGTCCCCATGAACCCTTTCCGGACGAGGAAGTCTGCCGCCTGCTTTATGAGAAGCATGCACCCAGGCACTTGGTGATTACTCTTGGGGGGGATGGTATGCTGGTTTGCGATGAAGGAAAACCAATCCACCGCATCCCGACCTATGCCCAGGAAGTCTTTGATGTTTCGGGGGCGGGCGATACGGTGATTGCAACATTGACTGCGGCTTTGGCGGCAGGGGCTCCTATTGATGCGGCCGCTCATCTGGCCAATACCGCCGCCGGAGTGGTTGTTGGGAAACTCGGTACCGCCACCGCCAGTCCGGCGGAAATTCTGGCTGCCAGCCAAAAGAGGGAGAGTATTTTATGAGCAATGATCCTGTAACTGAGCTGATCACCGCCCTGGAGGCGTTCCGCGCCCTTTGGCCCGAAGTGCAAAGTCAGGGGAAAATTCTGGCTGATACCCTTCGGAACGGGGGTAAAATTCTGACGGCTGGCAATGGAGGCAGTGCTGCCGATGCCATGCACCTGGCGGAAGAGCTTTCCGGACGCTATCACGACGAGCGCCCCGCCATGGCCGGACTCAGTTTGGTCAGTGATGCAACCGCATTGACCTGTATCGGCAATGATTACGGCTTTGAGCGCATTTTTTCACGGCAGGTGGAAGCCTTGGGCAAGCCCGGTGATGCCTTGGTCGTTTTTTCAACCAGCGGGAACTCCACCAATCTTCTGCAAGCGCTCGAAGCGGGGAGGCGGCTGGGTTTGAAAACCTTTCTGTTGGCAGGTAAAACAGGAGGATTGGCCAAAGGTAAAGCGAATCATGAACTGATCGTACCCTGTTCCAATGGAGCCCGGGTTCAGGAGATTCATACGCTTATCCTCCATTCCTGGCTCGAAATTATCGAATCCGAAACGCCCTGGGCCTGATCCTTAGCTCCCCCCCACAATCTTTTTTTCATGTACAGAATTGTCATACTTGGCTCCGGCCGCGGCAGCAATGCAAGGGCTATCATGGAGGCTTCCGTGACGGGCAATCTCGGCTTGGCCGAAGTGGTGGGTATTTTCAGTGATCAGCCCGATGCAGGAATTCTGCAGTTGGGACCCGAGTTTGAGGTCCCCGCGATATACCTGAGTCCCGGTCCTTATAAAACACGTTTTTCCGAGGATGCCGAGGGTCACTGGGTGGACACGATTAAGGCGCTGGGGCCGCAACTGGTGGTGTTGGCCGGGTTCATGCGGGTCATCAAAAAACCGTTTCTGGAAGCCTTTCCCGGTAAAATCATCAACCTGCATCCCAGTCTGCTGCCCAACTATCCGGGGCTGAACAGCATCCGGCGTGCCTACGAGGCGGGGGAGAAGGAGACGGGCTGCACCGTCCATTGGGTGGTGGAGGCTGTCGATGCCGGGCAGATGATCGCTTCGCGCACGGTCCCGATTGAGACTGAGGATACTTTGGAAAGTTTGGAAAACAAAGTGCATGCCGCTGAACATCAACTGCTGCCCCAGGTCATCCGCGATTTATCGGTGGATTATTTTAAACGCTGATTCGCCAGGAGCGGGTTAGCCCTTCAATTACGGTTGATTCATTGATGGAAATATCACGGCGGGGTGTGACCTCACGCCGTACAGTGGGTTGGTTCCGGGGGTGGGGTCACCCCCGCTC
>CAZCJJ010000159.1:0-6648 GCA_964499045.1 uncultured Opitutales bacterium
CTCAACACCGGAACCTTTAATCCCGGAATCAATTTCAATCAGCCGGGAACGGTGGACAACTTCCAAGCCTCCGCCGTCGTCGCCTACAATCTCTATTCCGGAGGCCGTCATACCGCGCAGCACGCCGCCGCCCGGGCCGGAGAAGAGGCCGCTTTAGCCGATCACACCGCAGTGCTCGAATCGCTCAGCCTCGCTGTGGTCCGGACTTTTCATGGCATACTGCAGGCAAATGAGGGAGTGGCCGCCCTTGAATCGGCGGTTGAGTCTTTGCAAGAGTCGCAACGCGTCGCCCACGCCCGTTTCGAACAGGGACAGCTCCTCCGCAATGAACTCCTCGATATTGAAGTTCAACTGGCGGAAACCGAAGTCCGCCTGATGGCCGCGCGGCATGCCGTCCTGCTGACCGAGCGCTCTTTTCTGGTACTACTCGGGCGCAAACCGGAAGGACGGGTCCAGTTGGTCGCGGATGCCGGGTTTGACGCCCCGCCTCCGGGTCCGGAGGAAGGTGCCCCTTTTAAACGTCCCGAGCTGGAGGCGACACGCGCCCGCCTGACGGCAGCCGACGAAACCATTGAAGCGGTACGGGGCGAACACCGCCCAATCGTGGACCTTTTTGCCAGCTATCAATACGACAAAGGTTGGCGCATGCAGGGGGACGGTAACAGTTGGCTGGCAGGAATCCGGGTGGAATGGCCGATATTTGACGGAGGCCGCACCTCCGCACGGGTCCGCCGTTCAATGGCGGAACGTTCCGGAATCCGGGAAGCCGAGCGCAAACTGATCCTGCAACTGCAAATGGAGTATGAACAGGCCCGCCTCGCTCATGAACTGGCCCGCAACCAACTGGAAGTAAGCGGCCGCTTGGTGGAGCAGGCCGGAGAAAGCGCCGCCATCAGCCGGGCCCGCTTTGAGGCCGGTGACCTGCTGGCCACTGAACTGATCGGGGCAGAGACCCGCCTGGTGGAAGCCCGCATGCGCCGGGCCGTAGCCAGAGCGAACGAACGGATCGCCGCCGCCGAATTGAGGCGGGCCGCCGGACTCCCCCTGCTCTGACCCGCATGATCTTCCACAAATGAAGCCTTTGAAACCGAAAATAGCCGCGCTTTCAACGACTCAATACTTACCATGAAACAGGAAACTTCATTAAAAAAACACTTCATCTCCGGGCCACTGGCCGGACTGGCCCTTCTTTTTTTGACAACGGGCTGCACTCCCTCCGAACGTGCCCCCGGTAGCACCGACGCCCCCCACCCCGATCCGCTCACCACAACAACAGTGCGTATGATCGAAGCCCCCCGGATGCAGGAACTACCGGGCACGGTGCGCCCCGCTGCCCGCGCTACCCTTGCCGCCAAGGTAATGGGAGTGATCACCGGGCTGCCAGTCGAATTGGGACAGGCCGTGAAACAGGGGGACCTTCTGGTTCAGATTGCCGCCGGTGAAATCGCCGCGCGCGCCGAACAGGCCCGTGTCGCCGACCTTCAGGCCGCCCGGGCACTCGAACGCGAAAGCGAACTGCTGGCCCGCAACGCAGCCACTGCTGAAACCGTGCGCAATCTTGAGGAACGCCGCCAAATGACACAGGCAGCCTTGGCCGAAGCCGAAACCATGCTTTCCTACACACGTATTCAGGCACCCTTCGACGGCGTCATTTCACGCAAACTGGCCGATGAGGGCGATCTCGCCTCCCCCGGCCAGCCCTTGCTCGAAATTGAGCGTGGCGGCAACCTGCGGGTTGAGGTCGATATCCCCGACCAACTGGCCCGCAGAATGAACCGGGGAGACAAGCTCTCCGTCTTGCTCGACGGTGAAACACGCGTGGAAGCCGTCCTCGCTGAACTGTCATCCTCCGCCGATCCCCGCACCCGTACGGTTGCAGCAAAGCTTGATCTCCCCGCTGGCAGCCCGGCCCGTTCCGGAATGTTTGCCCGGGTCTTCATCCCCGCCGAAACCATCCGCCGGATAGAAATTCCCGCCAGCGCCGTCACCCCCCACGGTCAGATTGAACGGGTATTTGTTGTTCAGGACAACAAAGCGCAACTGCGTATCGTCCGGACCGGTGCGCGGCGCAACGGGACAGTGGATATTCTCTCCGGACTGAATGAAGGCGAACAGATCATCACTACCCCACCCCCGGGATTGACCAGTGGACAACCCGTAACACTCCAGCCATGAGCCAACACAACACCCAACCCGAGCATCCGAAGGAGCCCGCCATGGACACCTCCCGCTACGGCTTTGCCGGCAAACTGGCCGCCCCATTCATCAATTCCAAGCTGACCCCCATCACGGTCATCGCCTCGATCCTGCTGGGGCTTTTCGCCATCATCATGCTCCCCCGCGAGGAGGAGCCACAGATCAATGTCCCGATGATTGATGTCATGGTGGCGATGCCGGGACGAACGGCGGAGGAAGTCGAAAACCGTGCCACCCGCCCGATGGAGCAACTCATCTGGGAAGTACCGGATGTCGAATATGTTTATTCCACCACCGAACCCGGTGGCAGCCTGACCATCGTACGTTTTAAAGTCGGAACCGGAGTGGAAGAGGCCCTCGTGCGCCTGAATGAAAAACTGCGGGCCAATTTCGACCGCATCCCGCCCGGAGTCAGTTTCCCCCTGATGAAGCCCCGGACCATAGATGATGTGCCCATCCTGGCCCTCACGCTGCACAGCAAAACACAGGACCATTTCACACTCCGGCGCCTGGCAGCCCAATTGGCGGACGAGATCAAGAGCATCCCCAGGGTCGCGGAAGCCACTTTGACCGGAGGTCAACGCCGCGCGATCCGGATCCAACTCGATACGGCGGCCTTGGCTGCACGCGAGCTGGATATTGCTGCTATAGCCCCTATGCTGAAGGCGGCGAACCGGCGTGTCCAGACAGGCTCCCGTCCCTTTGCCAATGAGGAAATCCTGATTGAAACCGGTGATTTTTTACATGATGCCCGTGAAGTCGGGGATGTCGTGGTGGGAGTCCACCACGGACGTCCGGTTTACCTCAGGGATGTTGCCGTCATCATTGACGGCCCCGAAGAACCCGTCGACCTTGTCCTGTTTGGACAGGGAGGCATTACCGATCTTGAGCCTGCCGTCACCATCAGTTTCGCCAAACGACCCGGCACCAACGCCATCCATGTCGTCAACACCATCATGGAGAAAGTGGAATCCCTGCAGGGAAGCCTCATCCCCGATGATGTTGAAATCGCGGTCACCCGTGACTACGGGCAAACGGCGAAGGAAAAATCGGATCAGCTTCTGCTCAAAATGGCTATTGCTGTGTTCGGCGTGGCCCTCCTGATACTCATCTTTCTCGGCTGGCGGGAATCGATCATTGTGCTCTTTGCCATCCCCTCCACCCTCGCCCTGACCTTGCTGGTCTTTTACCTCTACGGCTACACCCTGAACCGGATCACCCTGTTCGCGCTGATCTTCTCGATCGGTATTCTGGTCGATGACGCCATCGTGGTGGTGGAAAATATTGTCCGGCACGTCCGCCTACCCTCCAGCCAGCGCAAGCCGCTCATGCAAGTGGCTCTGGATGCGGTGGATGAAGTGGGTAACCCGACCGTGCTTGCAACCTGGGCCGTAATTGCCGCCATCCTACCGATGGCCTTTGTCGGCGGTCTGATGGGCCCCTACATGCGCCCGATCCCCATTGGAGCGACTGCCGCGATGATCTTTTCCCTGCTGGTCGCTTTCACCATTATTCCCTGGGCCGCACTGCGAGTGCTCGGTCGCCACTTGGAAAAAGCCCGCAGGAAAGCTGCGGAGAAAGAGGCTAACTCCCCGGGCCGTGATGATGTCACCTACGATGATGAGGTCCCCAACGATATATTCACCCGGCTCTACCACGTGGTGATGGACCCTTTGCTCGATCACCCCGTCTGGCGTTGGAGCTTTATAACAGGCACCATCGTGTTGCTGTTTGGAGCCATGGCTATGGTCGCCCTGGGCATGGTCACGGTCAAGATGCTGCCCTTCGACAATAAGTCGGAGTTTCAGGTCATTATCGATACCCCGGAGGGTACGACGCTGGAGCAGACCAGCCAGGTCGCACTGGAAATGGCGACAGCCATCGCAAACGAACCGGAGGTCCGCGACTATCAGGTTTACGTTGGCGCCGCCTCCCCGTTCAACTTCAACGGACTGGTCCGGCATTACTTCATGCGCCGGGGACCCAATGTCGCCGACCTCCAGATCAATCTGGTCGATGCGGGCCAACGTGCGCAACAAAGCCATGATATCGCCTTGCGTGTACGGCCCAGGCTGGCAGCCATCGCCGAAAAACATGGAGCCTCTCTCGCTGTCGCCGAGGTCCCCCCCGGCCCACCGGTTCTGCAAACCCTGGTGGCGGAAGTGTACGGACCCAATGAGGAGGCCCGCCTCGCACTCGCCCGGGAAGTCCGGCGCATCATGGAGGAAACGGAGGGCGTCGTCGATGTGGACTGGTATGTCGAGGAGCGTATGCCCCTGGCCCGTTTTATCGTGGACAAGGAAAAAGCTGCCTTTCACGGCATCAGTGAGGAACTTATCGGGCAAACCATCCAGATCGCCGCTCAAGGATATCCGGTGGACCTGCTAACCGCTTCAGCCGAACGGGAGGATGTTCCCATTCTGCTGGAACTGCCCCGCGAGGCCCTTGACAGCCCCGAAGCCCTGCTTGACCTGCAAGTGCGCAACCCCAACCGCCCGGACGCGGAACTGGTGCCCATCCGCGAGTTGGTTCGTCTGGAACATGTGCGTGGCGAACACAACCGCTACCGGAAGAATCTGAAGCCCGTCACCTACGTCACCGCCGATGTCGCCGGAGGAGCGGAAAGCCCGGCCTACGCCATATTCGCAATGAACAGTGCCCTCGCGGAATTGAATGGAAGAGACTTCGGCGGTACCGAATCCGATATCCGCATCTACAATTTCAATCAGCCGTTTGATGAACGCCAGCCAGCCATCAAGTGGGACGGCGAATGGCACATCACCCTGGAGGTATTCCGTGACCTCGGGATCGCCTTTGCAGCCGTGCTCATCCTAATCTACATGCTCATGGTCGGCTGGTTCAAAAACTACAGCACCCCCCTTATCGTGATGGCGGCTATCCCCTTCTCATTGATCGGGATCCTCCCTGCACACTGGGCACTCGGAGCCTTCTTCACCGCCACCAGCATGATCGGCTTCATGGCCGGAGCAGGCATCGTCGTCCGGAATTCCATCATACTGGTGGACTTCATCGAACTGCGGATATCCCACGGACGTAAACTGCGGGACGCAGTGGTGGAAGCCGGAGCCGTGCGTTTTCGCCCCATGCTCTTGACCGCTCTCGCAGTCGTGGTGACCGCCTCGGTCATCATCGTGGACCCCATTTTCCAAGGTCTGGCCATCAGCCTGATGTTCGGCGAAATCGCTTCCCTCCTCCTCAGTCGTCTTGCCGTCCCGGTCCTCTACTACATGGCCAACAAGAACAGGATACCGTGAAACGCTTGACCATCTTTTGTTTTGACAAAGGCGGCTACGTAGCTGCGCTCGCCTGTCCTGAGCAATGTCGAAGGGTAAGAGCGTGGCAATGCCTGAAGTCAGGATCCCGCTCAACCGGCCCACTGTCCACCGGTTGCAGTGAAGAATGCCTTGGCCAGAATCAAGTGTCCTGTCTGATTCGGATGCACACGATCCGCGCACAGGGTTTGTGAGGGGCTGGCACTCAGGTAGCGGTCAAAAGCCGCTTGCGTATCAACCAGAACGGCTTCGAATTCAGAAGCCAAGGCCTTAACGACCTTACCGTAATCATCCATTTTCGCCCGCATCGCGTCGTTGCGGTTACTTTCAATAAAGAAGGGGGTCATCAAGACCAGCCCCTGCAGACGGCTCCGGGTTTCCTTCAGCAAGCCCCGGTAGGTTTCTTCGTAAACATCCAGCGTCACCGGTTGCGGATCCGACGGATCGTCAAACTGACGCCACACATCATTGATCCCGATCATAATGGACAGCCAGTCCGGCTTCAGGTCCAGCACATCGGTCTGCCAACGTGCTTTGAGATCCGTTATCCGGTTGCCGGAAATACCGGTATTCAGAAAACGGATAATCGAATCCGGATGATTGACTGAAAACAGACTCCGTACCAGCTGGACATAGCCGTCCCCCAATCCCTGTCTCAAGCCGACCGGACGAATACGTCCGCAATCGGTAATCGAATCACCAATGAAAAGCAGCGTTTGACCGTTATTGAATAACATTTTCAAGACCCCCGATATAATATGTTCGCCTCACCCCGCACATCCACCGTGGACATAAAGGAGTCAGTAGCGGGCTCAATCAAGGTGGTCCGAAACCACTTGGCAAATACATTCCAACAGAAAAATCTTCAGCCAATAAAAATACCTTCCGGAAGCAGGGAGGCAACACAATGGCTCACGCAAAGACGCTGAGGCGCAGAGAACGTGGAAGTTGTCATGCGCCTGTACTAACCCGCTTTACGACCACCAGCTTGTCGACTGCCCTGTGACACAACCACTGATGAACACTGATAGACACTGATATCCTTATCCCTTGCCTCTGCTTTTGCTTAAAAAGTATTATACAGCACCCATCATTTTCTGAGGCCTAGTGTAGTGTTTGTTAATTGAGTTAACATTAATCTTGTTTCGGCATTGCAGCC
>CAZCJJ010000160.1:0-6614 GCA_964499045.1 uncultured Opitutales bacterium
CCAATTTGTCCCTCAGGAAGAGTGTTTCAAGATATAAAGAGAATCCACAGTAAGGTTCGACGCTACATTTTCACAAGCGTGCGGTGACGTAGCGGTTGTCGGCGGGAATACCGGCCACGGCCCGGACTGTTAGGTCAGCAGGGCTCATGAAGCAGGCCCCGCAGGTTGCCACCGGGTGCTCAGGCTTCGGACGCACACAAATGGAATAGGGCTCGGATGGGTCTTCATGGCAACTGATATCCTCCAGTGCATCCAGTGAAAGCGGATCCCCGGATGCATGCAGTAGCGTCCGGGCCTGCCGCAAGCGGATATGGGTGCTGAGCTTGGGCAGCGCTTCCGGTGGGCGCTCATAGGCGGCGGTTTCCTCAAACAAACAATGGTTCGAGTGCGCCCAACGCCCGTCAATACGGTCAACACGGAAAGCATCAGGCAGTTGTTCCACATTATAAGCGTTGTTCGCCGGATCGAGAATAACGTAGTTATGGGCGCCAGCCAGAGGTGCATTCCGGAGAATCGCCAAGGCACCATCCGCACTTTCCTCACGCAACATGCGGCGGACGACAAAAGGCCAAAACACCCCGGCAACACCACGCTTCGAATTCAAATTGTTGATGCCGACACAAACCCCGTGTTCATTCATGCCAATCATGCCAACACAACCGGCAACCGTAAACGTGATCACACGTGGAGCATTTCCAGCCCGAAGAGTCACCAAAACAACATGTGGGATCATACTGGAATGAAGGTCCCAGGTTTGTCCGATCAGAGGTTTCTGGTCACGGGCCTCCTCTGCACTGACAATGAAAGTGGTGCACCCCCCGGCATCTTTCTCCTCTCCGGTATCATCCCAGAGCAAGTCTTTGAAATCCGTGTAACCATTACCGATGAGCAGTGCCTCCGTCGAAATCCCGGCACCTTCTGCGATTCCCTCGAATTCCCGCCAAAGTGCCTCGTCAAAGCTCCGGTTGGCTTCGATGCAGCTACGGGCCAGATTCAGGATATCTTTGCGACTGTGAAGCCGACCCTGACTATCCGGAAATTCCTCGCACAACCGGAGACGTTTTTCCACGCACTCCCTGGCTGAATCCCGGAGCTTGCGCCCGTGTTCATACCCTACCTCGAAATCCGTTCCTTCCAGTGTTAGTTGTTGCATAATGGTTATCGTCCACTATCCGCCGTTGCCGTCATGGCAGCCTCACGTTCGAGGAGGCTTGGATGTGAATAATGGAAAGCACTGTATATCGGATGCGGGGTGAAGTTGCTCAGGTTCTTCCCGTGCAGCTTGCGCAGGCTCTGAATCAAGGGCTCAGGAACACCCATCGCCTTGCGGGCAAAGGCATCCGCTTCGTATTCATGTTTACGGGAAAGACGGTTCAGGAGTGGAGAAAGCCAGAAGGTGATCAACCCGGCCAATAGGCCGAAAAGAATCAGGGCTGGAACCATACCGTCTTCCATTTTAAAGCCAAAGGCCTCAAAGAACCAGGGCTGCGTGGCGATCCAGCCGAGGGCGGCGAAACCGAGGAAGCTGCTGAGTGCGGAGACGAGCAGCATTTTCGGGATATGGCCCAGTTTGTAATGGCCGATCTCGTGGGCCAAAACCGCTTCCAGTTCCACCGGTTCCAACTGTTCAACCAAGGTATCAAAAAGGACGATACGCCGGAAACGGCCAAAGCCGGTGAAGAAAGCATTGGAGTGGGTGGAACGCTTACTCCCGTCCATCACCTGTATCGTCTGGGCGGTGAACCCGGTACGTTCACCCAGCTTGAGCAACCGCTCTCTCAGGTCGCCCTCCGGCAGGGGGGTCAATTTATTAAACAAGGGCAGAATGAGACGCGGGTACAGCAGTAGCAGGAGAATCTGAAATCCAAAGAAAGCGAAGAAACCCCAGAGCCACCAGGTGTTCGGTGCAATCTTGAAAAACCACAGCAGCAGGCACAGCAAAGGGTAACCTAGCAGCAGGCCAAGAATAATGCCCTTTACCTTGTCAGTTATCCAGAGCATCGGGGTCGTTTTATTAAAGCCATAGCGGGCTTCGAGCTTAAATGTACTCCACCAGTCAAAGGGCATGGAAGGCAGTGAGATCAGGATCATGATGAGGAACAACACCAATGCCTGCCCCCAGATACTCATTCCAAGAACCGAGCTTATCCCGTAAAACAGCCAGGGAAGGATGCCGAGCACCAGAATCAGGGCGAGTACCACCGCCTCATATCCGGTTTCCCAGAAAGAGAAACGGTTACGGGCCAGTGTGTAATCGACGGCCCGATGGTAGGTCTCCTCATCCACCCTACCTTGATAACTCGGAGGGATCTCGTTACGGTTGGCCAGAACCTGTTTGCGGTTCAGCCAATCCAGCCAAAGCTCGGTTCCGGTTTTCAGCGCGATCAGGCCCAGTACTGCCAACAAAAATAAGTCCATAATAAACAACTTGAAAATCAATTTGCGAAGGCAGGCTACGTAGCTGCGCTCGTGAGAGCGTGGCTTGCTTGGTCGACCTTCTTACCCCTTCGATAAACTGAGGACGGGAAAGGCGACAAGCAATAATTACTTGCCGGTGGCAGAGGGTAAGGATGAAACAGAACTTACAGTAGTTGCCTGCCGGTAGCTCTTCAGGATACGGGCTTCGATATCATCCGGACTCAAACCATTGGCCGCCCTGAGGTCTTCGTTGCCGTCGCCGTGCTGTACAAAGCAGTCGGGCCAGCCAATCCGGCAAACCGGAGTGGCGATCATCGCCTCCTGAAGGTCTTCCAGAACGGCACTGCCGAATCCACCGGTCACTGCATGGTCTTCCATCGTCACCACCAGTTTAACGTTCCGGGCATGTTCCTGCAGCAGCTTGCTGTCCAGAGGCTTCGCAAAACGCGCATTGACGACACCGACACTCAAACCCGCTTCGGCCGAGAGCTTGTTAGCCAGCTTGAGCGCATCCTGTACCATCGGCCCGAGTGCCCAGATAACCAGATCTTCTCCCTTGCGCAAAGGCTCCGCTTTGCCGATCTCCAGAGCTTCCGCCTCATCCTTGATCTTAACGCCAACAGCTGAGCCCCGCGGATAGCGGATGAAAGCCGGACCTGAATGATCCAGACCGGTCTTCATCATGTCGACCAGTTCATCCTCGTCCTTGGGCTGCATGATGACGGTGCGGGGGATGCAGCGCAGATAGGAAATATCGAAAAGTCCATGGTGGGTGGGGCCGTCGTTTGGCGACAAACCCGCGCGGTCCATACAGAAGAGGACCGGCAGGTTTTGCAGGCAGACATCGTGAACAATGGGGTCGTAGCCGCGCTGGAGGAAGGTGGAATAAATTGCCACAACCGGATGAGTATCCATGGTGGCCAGTCCGGCGGCAAAGAGTACGGCATGCTCCTCGGCAATACCAACATCGAAATACTGCTCGGGTAATTCATCGCGCATGAACTTCATGCCCGTTCCCGAAGGCATGGCACCGGTAATCCCGACGATCTTTTTGTCCTTGCGGGCAAAGTCAACCAGAGCCTTCCCGAATACATCCTGATAGGCAGGCGGCGTACCGGGTTTGCCAGGTTTGGATTGGCCGTTATCGCGGAAAAACGGGCTGGTGCCATGAAACTTTTCCGGATCCCCGAGCGCAGCGGGAAAGCCTTTGCCCTTGGTAGTCAGTACATGAAGAATTACCGGATCCTCCGAGCGTTTGCAAAAATCCATGTACTGGTCCAGCAACTTGAGGTCGTGGCCGTCAATCGGCCCGATATAGCGCAGACCGAACTTTTCAAACAGAGAAGACTGGAAATCACCGCTCAGGAAGTCCTTGGTCTCCTGCTTGACCTTGGAGCCAAACTTACGGATATAGCCGCCGCCGGGAACATTTTGAAGGAAACTTTCCAGATCCTGATGCAGACGATTGTACACCGGATTGGTGATTAACTCATTCAGATAGTTCGAGATCGCCCCGACGTTCGGAGCAATCGACCATTTGTTGTCATTCAGAATAACAATGAGTTTCTTCGTCGAGGAACTGATATTGTTGAGCGCCTCCAGAGTGATGCCACAGGTAAGGGCCGCATCCCCGAGAACGGCCACAACATGCTCATCAGTACCCGCCAAATCGCGGGCTGTTGCCATCCCGAGCGCGGCGGACAGTGCGGTTCCGGCATGTCCGGCGCCATAGCAGTCGTGTTCCGATTCTTCCCGCATGAGGAAGCCCGAGAGCCCACCCGCCTTGCGGATTTTCTTAAAAGCCTCCCCATTGCGACCGGTCAGCAGTTTATGGACATAGCCCTGGTGAGCCACATCGAAGACAAAACGGTCATGCGGAGTTGTAAAATGTCGGTGCAGCATGATGGAAAGCTCCACCACCCCCAAATTGGGGCCTATATGACCGCCGTTCTCCGAGGTCACGGAGATGATTTCCTGGCGGATTTCTTCCGCTAAAAGCGGCAATTCTTCGGCTGAAAGCGCCTGAACGTCTTTCGGGCCCTTGATTTTTGTCAGTATAGGCATAGTCAAAACTGTAAAACAATGATGGTTAATTCAAGCGGGAATTCACCCTTGGTCGGACCCTTTCCCGGAGTCTAAATCTTCCAGTTCCGGTGTCGGACTGGCTTGGCGAAGCTTCTCCACCTTGAGCTCTGCGTCCCCCAGTTTACGCTGGCAATGGCGCAAAAGCTCGGTTCCTTCTTCAAATTTCGCCACCAACTGGTCCAGCGGGATGCCTCCACCCTCCATGGCTTCCACGAGGCCTTCCAGGCGCTCGAGGGCTTTTTCAAAAGATAGGTTTGGATTGGCTGGACTGCTCTTGCTCATGGGTTGCAAAAGCCGCGAATGTTTAGCATTTTTACGCTTCAACACAACTTTTAATTATACTCCAGGCCATGACTTACTCCGACGAGCCCAGAATCATCCGCCAACGCAAGTTTTCACGCAAACAATGGATCCTCCTGTCGATCGGCATATTCATCTGCCTGATTTTCGCGGCGGCCCTGTTGATACCGCTCTGGCATGGGCACCAACGGGACCATATTCCCCGGGGACATCATGGGGGCTGGGAATATACGATTGATGAGGCCGGAGTGGTGGCGGAAGTGATCCGGGCTCCCTCCTATACGGATGGAGACCAATTCTTCGTTTGCCTGACCCGCCCCGGGGAGCACAAGCATCTGGAGGATTACGAAGTGGAAGTCCGGCTCGATGGTCAGTGGGTTTCCCTCCCCTGGAATGCTACCCACAATCTTTACGGAGAAGGCAATATCATGCTCCCCTCCCGCCAGGACCAGCGGGTCCGTCTGCGAATCGGTCGGGATGGCCGCTCGCTCTGGGAAGGCCGGATCTGGGCCTACAGTCCCGAACTCGCAACCAGCGGCGGGCACCACCACCATCATTGATCGGTTCCCCAAGTGTTACCCATGTCTTGATCGTACCCGTACCATCGTACCCTACCGATGTCCGATCTACGATATCCGATCGACAACCCTTCTCCGACTGTCAAGAGCGTTGCGGAGAGTGGCCGGGTCGGCGTAGGTCACTCCGCTTCCACTGGGCAAACCAAAGCCGAGTCGGGTAATAATAACATCGGGGAAGTCTTTCAGCAAAGTGTCCTGTATATAATGGCAGGTTGCTTCACTTTCGATGTCATTGCCCAGAGCAAGGATGAGTTCGGCCACCTCGCCCGATTCCAGACGGCGGCGGAGAGCGGCAAAATTGAGGTGTTCCGGGCCAACCCCTTGTAAAGGCGACAACTTGCCGTGCAGTACGTGGTAGGTGCCACGGAAGGCTGCCGATCGCTCCATGGCCATGAGATCCGGAACAGTCTCGACAATAGCCACAACTGACTTGTCCCGCTGGGGGTCACTGTAGATGGGACATTGCTCGCCCTCACACAAATTGCCGGTGACCGGGCACCGGTGCATTTTTTCGCCCGCTTCCCGAAGGGCCTGCAGTAACGGTTCTCTCCGCTCGGGCCGCTCAACCAGCAAATGCAGCAAGATACGCTCCGCCGACCTGTGCCCCAGACCAGGCAACTGCTTGAGCAGTTTCTGGGCTTTTTCAAATACAGGAGAACTCATGCCCGGAAAACCATGGATTTACATGAAGCCCGGCAACTGGAAACCGGCGGTTGCTTTTTGCATCAGCTCATCGTTCAAGGCCTTTGCATCGGACAACGCCTGCTTCAGCGCTTCCAAAGTGGTTTCTTCCACCAGCGAAACCTCCTCCTTGAGGAATTCCGGATCGAAGTGGATACTCAGCAAGTCCCCTTGCCCACTGGCTTTCACGGTGACAGCCCCCCCGCCGGCACTGGCTTCAATCACTTTGGAGGCAAGTTCTTCCTGGATGGCCTCCACTTGTTTCTGCATTTTCTGCGCTTGCTTAAGTATTTTTCCGACACCGGCCATAGTTCTGTTTTATTGGAATTAATGGATGGACGCAGTTACCGGCAGGCACTGCGACGAGAATAAAGAAGGCACCCGTTTTCGCGGGCACCGCATGGAAAGTCAAGTTCCTTGGCAGCGGAAGATATTTCAGGACACCCATGAAATTCCTGATGGCGGATGAACCTATTCTCCGCAGTTGAATTGCCGTTTTTAGCCTGGAATATTCACGAAGCCCAGAAGTGATGAAGCGCAAGGCGCAACCCG
>CAZCJJ010000161.1:0-6494 GCA_964499045.1 uncultured Opitutales bacterium
TTATAAAAAACAACTTAAACCACTTTTCGCACAATCCGGTGAATTTTTCAGGTTAAATGAGAGGGACTGTTCGGTGGAAAAGATTTGTGAAACTTCGATTTGGATTTGCTACGCCATCTCCGCTTCCATCTACGCCAAGGCTACGACACACAGGTCCGCTCCGCCGATTTCGATTTCGATCTTCACCCAAAACACCAAATCCCCAAAACACCAAAACACCTACAGCCTAAAAAGCTACAGCCTAAACACCTAAAAAATGCAGGCCATCGTCATTCCCAGTCAATTTGAAGCTGATCCCGTCCTTCGCCGGATACAGGGGCGCAAACGGCTGCGGAAATTTTCCTTCCCCTGCTGGGAGGGAACACTGGCCGGGTGGCCCTGTGTCGTCGCTGTGATCGGGATGGGACTCCCCCACTGCCTTGACCGGACCCGTTTGCTGATTGAGTGCCTGCACCCGGGCTCGCTCCTGCTGGCCGGGTTTGCCGGGGCTCTGGACCCGGAACTTCCTCAGGGCCATCTGCACCATTGCCCGACAGGCAGCACCATTCACACCGTCAATCATATCGTCGGTTCACCGGAAGGAAAGGCCTCTCTCTGGCAAAGCAGCAGACGCCCCCTGCTCGACATGGAAACCGCACCGCTGGTCGAACTGTGCCAAGAGCACCAAATCCCGTTTTCTGTCCTCCGCATTGTGAGTGATACGGCGGAGGAAAGCCTCCCCACGGAAGTACTGCGGCACAGCTACGATTCGGTAAAAGGGCAAACCACCCCTTTCCGCATGGCCGGGCACCTGCTTCGCCACCCCGGCAGCATCCTGCCACTGATCCGATTCCTGCGACCACTGGATTCTCTCCGGGACAGGTTGGCTTTGGCAATCGAGAAAAGTTTTCGCGATCAGACGAAAAACATGTAAGTTGTTTTTCCCATGAAGCATCTCGATCCACTCAAACAGGTTTACCACGAATCCTTCGTTGATAATCCGGCTCACTTCCGTTTGCTCCACTCCCACGGAACCGCCCTGCTCTGTATTGACATGCAATATCTGGATGCGGCGGAAGGCTACGGAGTGTTTCAGGAACCCGATAAATCCGGCATCTCGCCGGAATCACGCCGCTACTATTTCGACAGCCTGAAGAATCGCGTCATCCCCAATATCCGTCGCCTGCAAAAGGCTTTCCGCGACAACTGTCTGGAGGTGATTCACACCCGCATTCAATCACTGACCCTTGATGGCCGTGACCGGAGTGCCGGACACAAACGGCTGCAGTTGCTTGCGCCACCGGGATCGAAGGAAGCGGAGTTTTTGGAAGAAGTCGCACCACTCGAAAACGAAATTGTCATCAACAAAACCGCCAGTGGCGTGTTTTCCTCGACCAACATGCACTACGTTTTGAATAACCTCGGAATCAATGCCCTCTTTGTCGTCGGCGTTTATTCAAATGAGTGCGTGGAAACCACCATTCGCGATGCCTGCGACCTCGGCTATCTGGTCACCATGGTCGAAGACTGTTGCACCACCGTCACCCCCGAACTCCATCAGGCCACCTTGGCAACTCTCCGGGATCGTTACGCCCGTATCGTCACCACCGATGAGGCACTGGAGGACATCGAACGCCACGTCAGCCCCCACCGCGAGATTCACGGCCCCTTACAGGTGGTTCTGTAATCGGAGATCGTGGCTCAGAGTTCGATGGAGAAAATGGGAATTACGAATTGAGAATTTGGGAAACGGGTCGAGCCCCACCCACGAATCTTCAATATTCAGCACGGAATTTTCAGCTTTCAATGTGGGAGCTCCGATTTCCCCTCATTCATCATTCATCCGCCATCAGATCTCCGATCTCCATTTGACCTCAGTCCATTTTCTATTACGCTTCACAACATGGATACCGATAACACACCTCTTCCGCACTTCAATCGTCGTCAATTTGTGGGTACCGGGGGTGCCCTTCTCGCCGGACTCGGTCTGGGAGCGATGCCCGGACATGCCAAAGCGGACAAGCCGGAGGGGAAAACATCAGCCTCAGATCTTTTTGCGGTTCCTCTGGACGGCGAAGGCAACTACGAACTCCCGCCCCTGCCCTATGCCCTGAATGCATTGGAACCGCATATTGATGCGGAAACCATGCGCCTCCACCACAATATCCATTTTAATGGCTACAAGAACGGACTGAACGCAGCTTTGAACAAACTCGCAGAATGCCGTCAGCAGGGCGATTTCCCCCAGGTCGCCTATTGGGAAAGCTCACTAGCGTTCAACGGAGCCGGCTATGTTCTGCATGTGGTATTCTTCCAGAATATGGCTCCGGCCGGAAGTACGCAGCGCAGTGCATGGCTCAACCGGCAGATTGAAGCGTCCTTCGGTTCCTTCGATGGAATGAAGGGTCAATTCAGTGCGGCGGCAGCCTCTGTCCAGGGAAGTGGATGGGGAATACTCGGTTACCAGTCTTTTGGCCGCAAACTGGTCATTCTCCAAGCGGAAAAGCACCAGAACTTCACCCAATGGGGCATCATCCCGATTCTGGCTCTGGACGTCTGGGAACATGCCTACTACCTCAAATACCAGAATCGCCGCGGCGAATACATCGACAACTGGTGGAAGGTGGTCAACTGGGATAATGTCGCGGCACGCCTTGAAGCAGCGCAAAAGATCATCTGAACTCAGCTGGCCTTGCTGAAGAAGTCCCGAACCTTGGCCACGGCGTAGTCGCGGTTCATTCTGGCGATGAAGTCCAGGGTAATCTCCTTCGGGCAGACGGCCTGACATTCCCCATAGTTCGTGCAATTGCCGAAACCCTCCGCATCCATCGCCGCCACCATGGACATAACCCGCCGGTCCTTCTCCGCCTTGCCCTGCGGGAGCAGGTTGAGGTGAGAGACTTTGGCTGAGGTGTAAAGCATGGCCGAGGCATTCGGGCAGGCGGCCACACAGGCTCCGCAGCCGATACACTGGGCGGCATCCATCGCTTTTTCAGCAATGGGCTTCGGGATCGGGATCTCATTGGCTTCGATGGCACTGCCAACACGGGCGGTGATAAATCCACCGGCCTGGGTCACGCGCTCGAAGGCACTCCGGTCCACCACAAGGTCCTTAATGACCGGGAACGGCTTGGCCCGGAAGGGCTCAATCGTGATGGTGTCGCCATCCTTGAAAACACGCATGTGCAACTGACAGGCCGTTGTCGCCCGCTGAGGGCCATGCGCGTAACCATTCACCGTCAGCGAACACTGACCGCAAATACCTTCGCGGCAGTCATGGTCGAACGCCACCGGCTCCTCGCCTTTTTCGATCAACTGCTCATTGAGAATATCGAGCATTTCCAGGAACGATGAGTCCTCTGAAATGTTGTCGATCGGATAATCCACGTAGCCGCCTTTGACGGAAGCGTTTTTCTGTCTCCAGATTTTAAGATGTAGTTTCATGGCTAGGCTTTAAATCACTGATGGTTATTTATAGCTGCGGGTGGCAAGCTGCACTTCCTCGAATTTCAAGGACTCCTTGTGGAGCAGCGGCTTTTTGTCCTCTCCCTGATATTCCCAGACTCCCACAAAGGCAAATTTTTCGTCGTCGCGAACCGCTTCCCCGTCTGCAGACTGGTGCTCGGTCCGGAAATGACCGCCGCAGGACTCGTCGCGCATCAGTGCGTCGAGGCACATCAGTTCGGCAAACTCCATAAAGTCGGCCACACGTCCAGCCCGTTCCAGTTCAACGTTCAATTCGTTGCCCTCACCCGGAACACGAACGTTTTCCCAGAACTCCTTGCGCAATTCGGGAATCAGTTCCAAGGCCTTCTTCAGTCCGGCCTCGTCACGGGCCATACCGCAATGATCCCAGACAATCTGCCCCAGACGCTTGTGGAAACTGCGGGCGGAAAGCTTGCCCGGGTTGTTCAACAGAAGATCAATCCGGCCCTGTACCTCGGCTTCGACCTCCTTGAAGGCAGGAAGATCGGTGGAGGGCCTGCCTGCTCCAACTTTGGCCAGATAATCCCCCACGGTGTAAGGCAGGATAAAGTAACCGTCCGCCAGTCCCTGCATCAGAGCCGAGGCCCCCAAGCGGTTGGCACCGTGGTCGGAGAAGTTCGCTTCACCAGCCACGAAGAGGCCGGGGATGTTGCTCATCAGGTTGTAATCCACCCAGAGCCCCCCCATCGTGTAGTGAACCGCCGGATAAATGCGCATCGGTGTCTTGTACGGATTCTCACCGGTGATGCGTTCATACATTTCGAAAAGATTGCCATAACGCTCGCGGATGACCTTTTCTCCAAGGCGATTGATCGCATCGGAAAAGTCCAGGTAAACCCCGAGGCGCTGACCATTGACTTCGGGGCCAACCCCGCGCCCGTCGTCACAGGCCTCCTTGGCCGCACGGGAAGAAATGTCGCGGGGGGCCAAATTGCCGAAACTCGGGTATTTCCGCTCCAGATAGTAGTCGCGATCCTCTTCCGCAATACTGGACGGATCCTTGGTGCAGTCTTCCGCTTTTTTCGGTACCCATACCCGGCCATCATTACGCAGGGACTCGGACATCAGCGTCAACTTGGACTGCTGGTCACCGTGGACCGGAATGCAGGTCGGGTGAATCTGGGTGTAGCAGGGATTGGCGAAACCGGCGCCGCGGCGGTAGGCACGGTAGGCGGCGGTGACATTGCATCCCTGGGCATTGGTGGAAAGGAAGAAAACGTTGCCGTAACCCCCGGTCCCGAGAACCACGCAGTCGGCACTCCAGCGCTCAACCTTCCCGGTGACCAGATTCCGGGTGATGATCCCCTTGGCATGGGGAACGCCGGAGGCATCCTTGACCAGCACAAGGTCGAGCATTTCATGGCGGTTGTACATTTTTACCTGCCCCAGTCCGATCTGGCGGCTGAGAGCGGCGTAGGCACCCAGCAACAATTGCTGGCCGGTCTGGCCACGGGCGTAAAAAGTACGGGATACCTGGGCACCGCCAAAGGAACGGTTGTCCAGCAGGCCGCCGTATTCACGGGCAAAGGGCACACCCAAAGCCACACACTGGTCGATAATATTTCCACTGACCTCCGCCAGACGATGAACATTGGCCTCGCGGGAACGGAAGTCGCCCCCCTTGACCGTGTCGTAGAAGAGGCGGTGGACACTGTCCCCGTCGTTCTGGTAATTCTTGGCCGCATTGATACCTCCCTGGGCGGCAATGGAGTGCGCCCGGCGGGGGCTGTCCTGATAACAGAAGCAGCTGACATTATAGCCCATCTCCGCGAGGGAGGCCGCCGCAGCGCCTCCGGCCAGACCGGAGCCCACGATGATGATGTGGTACTTCCTGCGGTTAGCCGGGTTGACCAGCTTGATATTGGCTTTGTGGTTTGTCCACTTCTGTGAAATAGGACCGTCCGGGATATTGGCGTCGAGTTTCATGTTTATTCCCCTTGAGTGTGATCGTGTGAAAGGTGATGGGCCGGAAGCTCAATGCTGCCTTCGGTCTGCCATTGCTGGCGTTTTTCCTCCAGATAGCCCTTGCCGGAACCGAAGCCCATAACCGAAACAGGGATCGAGGCAAAGCCGATGAAAATGATCCAGCCGTAGGCCAGTGCCAACTTTCCGAGGCGGTAGCGCCATTGCTCGTTCCGAATGCCGATCGACTGGAACATGCTGCTGACGCCATGCGCGAGGTGCATGCAGAGCAGACCGACAGCAATGATATAGAAGAGGGAGACCCATAGGCTGGAGAATCCGGCGACCATCATGGCATAAACATCAAAGGTCGGGAGTACGTCCGCAGGAAGCGGGCCGACGGAGATCAGGCTCTGGCCGATCGTTTGCTCATAATGTTCCGGCACCACACGCGTGGTGAACTGGAGGATGTGAAAAATGATGAAGGCCAGTATAATCAGCCCCGTCATCGGCATCGTCCGGGCCGCATACTTCGTCGCCCGGTAGCTCTTGTTCAAGTATTTGTCCGGCCGTGCCTGCCTGTTCTCAATTGTCAGCAAAACCGCCATCCAGACGTGTATGCCGACCATCGCGAGGAGAAAGAGGCGGATGGCCCATAGTGAAAATGGAGCCCCCGGCAGGTGGTGGAGGTGGTAGGCGTAGGCATTGATGGCCTCCGGCCCCACCAGAAAGAGTAGATTCCCGAGCATATGCCCCAGTACAAACAGCACCAGGACCAGGCCGCTCAGGGCCATCAGGTATTTTTTTAATAAAGAAGACATCCGGAATGGTGAAGCGCTCATGGCGGGTTCAATAACGATGAAGATTTAAACGAACGTGGCGGAGACTAGCCTGTGAAAACCAAAAAGCTATCAAGAAGCATCAGTAAAGCGGGTTTAATAAGTAACTACCAGAAAAACAAATAACTCCTATAAAGAACACTTGGCGACGCAGGGGCTGCCATCACGGGAGCACTTTCTACCAGTGTCTGGGCAATTGACACAAGAAAAACCTACTGATTAGTTTCGCTTGTGCCTAACCCGCTTATCTCACAAGATTCACAAGTGACTCTGGCAAGGCGCGGACCG
>CAZCJJ010000162.1:0-6421 GCA_964499045.1 uncultured Opitutales bacterium
CGCGCTTGTACTCTACCGGGACTCAACTAGCCCAGCCCGGCCTCTGAATGACGAAGGGATAGGTGCGGACGGGGAATTTTTAAGGACAGAACCGCAGGTCGGGGAAACCCAAATGGACGGCTTGGTGGAAGTAGCGCGCACGACAATTCCTGCGGGAGGGCCGTATCTGCTGTTGTTGGGGCCTGGCACGGGGACAGGCAACTATCGGATATGGACTCTTCCCGATGATCGCGGGAACCTGCCCTCCGGTTCGATGAAAATCATCAATACGACCGGAGTGGAATTGGCCTGCGAGGCAGCGGGTGAGCGCTTCCTCCTGGCCCCTGGTGGCAATCGATTGGTGCGTACAAACCTGAGGGACCCCGGTATGGTGCCAGTCCGTTTTGCCGCATTTGACAGTACCCGCGATGCATGGCGCGAAAGCTGGTCTTCATCATTCCTGATGCGCCCGGATGAGAGGAGAATCATGCTTATTCCTCCGGGAACCAATGAACGGGCGCATGGCCAGCCCCTTTCCATTCGCGGATTTTGACAATAAGGGCGTAACAAGGTTATGCCCGTGCTCTCTTCCGAAAATGCTTGCGACCACCCCTCAGGCAAATCGCTCATTCGGACTTCCAATTTGGTCCGCCGATATTTTACATAAACACATTTCCTGAGAAAGAAGAAATCATGCGAATATCCTCCCTTGTTAGAATGCTGATGGTTCTATCAGTTTGCTTGAAAGTGTCGGCCCACGAGTCGCTTCGTCCTGAGCGGACAGTTGCCTTGCTTGAGGCTGCCCGGGAGCAGGTGCGTATCGTCGCCTTCGGGGATAGCATCACAGGGATCCACTATCATACTGGATCGCGCCGGGCTTGGGGCGATCTGTTGGACCAAGCGCTGAAAGAGCTTTATCCTGAGGCGGACATTCAAATGTTTAATGCGGGTTTGAGTGGCAATACTTCGACACAAGGGCTTGCGCGAATAGAGCGGGACGTGATTGCACACAAACCGCATCTGGTCGTGGTGATGTTCGGAATGAATGACTGTGCCGCTGATGACCTCGAGTTGTTTCGCAAGAATATGAAGGAGATTGTTGAGCGTTGCCGGGCTGCTGGTGCCGAGGTGGTTCTTTGTACACAGAACAATGTTTATCAGAATGATCCTCGCCCCCAAGAGCGGCTTGCAAAATACACCGAGGCGATTCGTGAGGTCGCCGCACAGATGTCGGTCCCCTTGGCGGATTCCTACATGGTGTTCGAAGCGGTGCAAGAGCGGAGCCAGACGGATTGGGCCTTGCTGATGAGTGAGACGATTCATCCGAATATGAACGGGCATCGGATCTTTGCCGAAACGATTGCTAAAACGATTTCAGGCAAGCCGGTTTCGCTTGATGATGCTGGAGTGGCCGGGGATCCTTTGATGTTTACCATGAAGTTGCTCAGTGAGGACAAACCGTTCAGGGTAGTTGCGATGCAGCCGTATGATAAAATTGTGCCGGAGGCATTGCAGGAATGGTTCCCAACAGCCGAAATTGAGGTTGTGACCTGGCCGGTCGAAGGGAAGTCACTTGAGGAAATCGAGAGTTGGGCCAGGAGTGTTCGTGGTTTGCAGCCTAATCTCGTCGTGTTTGCTGTGCCTGATGCCGCAGTGTCTGCGGAGGAATCAACTCAGGATTCTGACGAGGAGGAGGCGCTGATCCGGAAATACATCTGGTCGTTGGCCCTTTGCTTTGCCCGCAATCGTGCAACCCATGATGTAATGGTGATACTTCCCTCGGTGACAAATCCCGTCAGGGAGTCGGGCAGGCGATGGGAAGGACTCGCAAGGCAAATTGCATTTGGTTATGACGTCAAAGGCATCGAGCGCCCTGTCGGGAGCAGTCAGACGGCCATGCAGATTGTTGCCGGGTGGATTGATCAGCAAGTGGCAGAGTGGATCGATCAGCACATTGAGTAACCAATACTGCTTGATGTGAGAAAAAACATTCCGTCAGGATTCCCAAGACTTATTAGGGGACAACTGTCATAGTACCACCTTCCGGCCTGTACGCATGGATTCAAGCGCGGCGAGGTTGACCTGAAGGGTCTGAAAGCCCTCATCCAGCGTGCATAGTGCGGTGGGCTTACCCTCAATGTGATCAATGAAAAGGTTTGCCTGATGCACAAATGCCTCGTCCCGGTCGCCTTCTCTTGCCTCGTTCCACTGCCACGATGTCTCACCAAGCTGTATTTTCCCAACCTGTTGCCGTTCCGCATCCCATCGAACACTACCCCCGGCACAGTGACAGTCCAACACCATGGAGTTGGGCGCTTGAAACTGGTTGAGTGCAAAACTTGTCATTACTCCCCCGTGGTGCCGCGAGACAAGATTCACCGTGTCTTCGACATTCACCCCTTCCAGGACTTGGTGAGCCGCATCACAATAAAGTGATTCAATGGGGCCGGCAATCCACTCCACCGTATTGATGGAATGGGTCAATGCATCCTGAATGGCCCCACCGCCTGTCTCATGGCGTGCATAATAAATATTGCGGTATGCTGGCCGAAACGATGGGAAGTGTTGTCCGGCACACAGGGTGATGTGCTTCAGCGGGCCAAAATTCGATTCCTGAAGGATACGTTTGCACTGGTTGATTCCACGAACCGAACGATTGATGTAGGCCACACGCAGAGTATCTTTTTTCGAATGAAAATCCCGTAAAAACAATTCGGCTTCCTCCAAATCTGTTGCCAATGGTTTCTCGATTAGCAGGGGTATCTCCGTTTTCAGAAACAACCGTGCATTTCTCAAGTGCAGGTGGGCGGGGGTGCAAATAACCACACCATCCCATCCACCCGCTTCAAACGCCGCTTCGATATCTCCAAAGACCTTGCAGCAATAGTCCGAAGCAATGCGATTGCGCACCCCGGCGTCAGGCTCGCAGCCCACCACTTCAGCCCGTTTGGACTTCTGAAAACAGCGAAGGTGTCTTTCTCCAATACTTCCACATCCAATTATCAGGATCTTTTTCATAAACTGGGCATCGGCCGAATGAATGGTTGTCTATTTGGCGGTGTAACCGCCATCCACCGGAATATTCGAGCCGGTGATGTAGGCTGATGCGTCCGAAGCAAGGAAGACGATGGCGCCCTTGAGGTCATTCTCGTTGGCCATGCGACCGAGCTGGGTGCGCTGGCTGTATTGGCGGACAAAGGTTTCCGAGTGGTCATCGGTTTGCAGACCCCCTGGGCTGACGCAGTTGCAACGCACATTGAAGCGGCCGAAGTAGGAGCCGCAGAAGCGGGTGTAGTTGAGCATGCCGCCCTTGTGAAAATGGTATTCCGGTGTCCATGCAAAGGCCATACCGCTGTTTTCGTAGTTGGCCGGTTCGAGGCCAACCATGCCCATCATTGAGCCGATGTTTATAATCGACCCAGAGCCTTGTTCCACCATGACTTTGCCGATAGCGCGTGTTATGGCATGGAGTCCGGTAGCGTTGACAGCCCAACTGCGCTCAAAATTTTCCAATGGATCGTCCCAACTCTTACTCACCCGCAGGACGGCGTTGTTGACCAGTACATTGATGGTGCCAGTGCGCTCCAGAATGGCGTCGCGGAGAGCAAGGATGGATTTTTCATCGGCCAGGTCGAGTGGCATGGCCGTCACCTTTTCACCCTTTTCCCGGTGTTCGGCGGCGACGGCCTCAAGCGCCTCAACGTTGCGTGAGGCGATGTAGGTGTCGGCACCAGCCTCAGCCAGAGCGGCCACGATCTGACGGCCAAAGAGCCCCGCCCCGCCGCTGAGGACGGCTGTTTTTCCTGTGAGTGATAGGAGTTGGTTGACGTGCATAAATTTCGTTGGCGTACGGGATGGCTATTGTCAGGGACGAGTTACCGCAGTGACCTGTTCAACTACTGGATAGGTTCCCAGGAAATTGGAATCGAGATGTATTCGATATTGTAGCGTTCCCGTCTGCTTATTTGGCAGTTGAAATGGGCCGTAAACCATCAGGCCGTCTTGATTGCCCCTGAATGGAATATTCACCCAGCCATCGGGATCCTGCTGACTCCCCAATACATCAACGGAAATGGATCCGGAGGGACCGGTTTCAGCGGCAAGTTGCAGGTAGATATTCGCATCCGCCGCCAAACCTTTAACTTCAATGAGGGCGGATGTGTATGTTTCAACGGTTGAGCGGTCAAGAAGTGAGCCGGGGTCGACATTGGTTTTATTGTGCGGGCCGTAAGTCGGAATCCATGTGTAGTTCAGGGGATCAAGGCCATCCGCACTGCCCCAGTAGATGCGGGCTCCGACTGAATGGCGGGCACCACGGACAAGGCCGGGAATGATCTCCGAAGACTCTGAGTGGTTGAAGACGAGGATGTCGGGGAACCCATCCTGATCAAAATCCATTACCTGTGCTGCTGCTGCGGAAATGGCTGGCAGAGTGACACTGTTGTCACGGTTATATATGCCGCTGCCATCTCCGTGAAAAACTTGCAGATCAAGGTGCCGGTCATCGCCGCCATGGTAATTGCTGGAGACGATGTCAAGATGCCCATTGCCGGTAATATCTGCCACGGCACCCTGATGGGCACCCCCCAGTGTGGGTACAGGAGAATAGTCCGTGAAATCAATGCGGCCGTCACGGTTCCAGAAAATCATTGAATCTGTACGGTTGATTTCCGTTGAGTTTTCCCTCCAGGCAAACGCAAGGATGTCGGCAAATCCATTGTTGTTGAAGTCGGCGAGCACAACTTTGGTGAAAAATTTGTCCGGATCAGCCGATTGGGTGGCTGCAGGGAGAAATCCATCGGCCGAACCCGGCAGAATAAATATTCCGGTTACCCCGGAACCGACAAGGTCGAGGTAGCCATTGCCATTGAGATCACCAAGTGCAGCAGAGTATACCGGCAGGGGAGTTACTATCGAATGGGGGGCGGAGGCTAGCCCGTTCAGGGGATCGGCAAAGTGGTAGACGTGATTGCTTTCGCTACTAACAACGAGCAAATCAAGTATACCGTCGTGGTTTAAATCAGCAACCAGCGGAATTTTGCTTCTATCGGGGAGGTATAGTTGTCGCAGAAGACTGTAAGAACCTTCGCGCAGACTGTAGATACTGACCCTCCTTCCGGAATGGGTGAGCGCTATGATTTCCGTATTCCCATCACCATTCAAATCAACGCTGGCAATAGGCGTTTCCGGCGTGACCGGGGGCATTTTCAGCATATCCACAGGGGAATAGCTTCGGCTGGAATTTCCCCAGTAGATGTACAGCGGCAGGGCACCGCCCTCGGTCGGTCCTCCGCCAAAACTGCGACGGCCGCTCTGGCGATTTACAAATAGAATATCAAGCAAGTCCGGATCCACACGTGCGGGCAGAGTCGCAATGTCCACTGCGCCAAATGTGGAGAGCTGTGTTGACCGGGAAGGCGACAGACCGTCTTTTCCGCCCCAGAAAACAACCGAAGCCGTGTCAAGTGACAGTTTTTCATTGTCCATGAACTGCGCGATCACCAGATCGTCAAACCCGTTATTATTGATATCCGCCGCCAGTGCTGCGTTGGCGCCACGGGTTGGCAGGGAGAGATGGTGCCAGCCTTCAATTGGACCACCATTATTGATGAGGACCAGGCTGGCTTCATGTATGCCCGCTGCGGGATTAAAGCAGGCAATGGCAATATCGGTTAGCCCGTCCCCGTTAAAATCTCCAGTGGCCGAAGCATAGGCATGAGGGGCCTCAATGAGATGCGTGGACTCATTTGAGTAATGGCCATTCCCATCGTTCCAGAAGATTTTCAAACCGGATTCCGTGGGCACTAATACGTCGATTGCTCCGTTGCCATTGAGATCGGCGAGCTGGAGTTTGCGGCCACGGATGACATCCCATGGGGCTGAACCGACAACGAGATTGGGTCCGGGTGTGGAATAACTGCCGTCAGCGGACGAAAAGTAAAACTGCAGGAATGCCGGTTCACCTGCTTCCAGAAAGACAAGGTCCAAGGTGCCCGAGCCATTCAGGTCGGCAATGCCAACATCAATGGCATACAGGGTTTGGAGCTCCACTGTTTCCGGTTGGTTTTCAACATTATGACTGCCGTAAAGTATTCGCGAAGCCCGTGCTGCGGGAGAGGCCGCTTGCAGCCGTTCATCGCGCGGCAAGCGTTGATTGCGCGTAACTTCGTACTCGGGACCGCGGCCTGTGGCAACAAGGTCAGCAAAGCCATTATTGTTGAGATCTGCGGTGGCGATACCTGAAACGAACCCACCGTCCCATAAGGTAAACTGCTGTGGATCATACCCTTCCTCAGAGCCGAAATAAATGACAATCGGAAAGGTTTCGGTATTCCAGCCGTGAACAAAAGCAGAAATGGCGATGTCATCAAATCCATTCCCATTGAAGTCTCCGGTTGCGACACCGACGCCCCCGAGTGCTGGCAGAAAAGTCTGCTGCTTT
>CAZCJJ010000163.1:0-6401 GCA_964499045.1 uncultured Opitutales bacterium
GAGCGGGGGTGACCTCACCCCCAAGGAAAATGCAGGCCTCACTGAAGTTTCAGCCTACGGTCAGAACCGGTAGGCAAAGCCTGCGGTAAGCTGGCGGCGGGCGCCGGGAACGCCGGGAACATCCTGATAGACTTGGTTAAATATATTGTCCACGGAAAGACTCAACTCCACCCCCGGAAGGGCCTTCGGGAAATAATAGACACCCAAGGAAGACAACACCGGGGTCCGTGTTCCCTGACGCAATGAGTCAGGGGCCTGCACCCGGAACTCGTTATCCGAACGGATCTCCACTTCACTCCAAAGGCGCCAAACTGCCCCCAGTGTGACCCGCTGTTCAGCATAGTTACCCCCATAGAAACTCGTCTGAGCCGGAAACCCTCGATAATCTTCACTTTTATGCAGCCAGGTGAAGCCACCCAGCAAATCGAGTTGTGACCAGTGTTTGCGGGCAAAGATTTCCCATCCCAGCGTGTCCACATCCACCGGAGCAGCCACGCGATTCGCCGGCACCAACGGGCTGAAGACCCAGTCGGTCAGGTTTCGGTCCTGACGGAAAAAGAGGGCGGTGTGCAGGCTCAAACTTTCGCGGTCGAACTGGGCACCGATCTCGAACTGGTAGCTGTTTTCACGGCCTACAGCCGGATTGCCCCGAAAAAGCCCGCCCGCCGGATTGGAGCCGATCGCCGTGTAGGTCGGCAATTGTGTGCTTTTGGCAAACTCCACATAATAGCGGTTCCGCTGGCCCGGGGCCGGGTCCTGTACCCAGGCAATACCCCCCATCGGTGAAAAAGAAGAGGCATTCCGGTTGCTGTAGTCCACACTGCCACCCGCCTGAAAGACCAGCGTGTTTTCCGCATCCCATTCCATCCGGTACTCAGGCACCACCGAGAATTTCACATAGCTGCGACCGTAGCGTCCGGGAGGACCTCCCGGGGGAAGCTTGAAGGGCGGGGTGGTAAACAACTGGTTCGAATCGATTTCATCCGCCAGGAATTGGGCCGAATGATGAATGCCCCAGGCATCCCCGAGCCCTTGATAGCCACGCCAGGCGGCTGACCAGACCCGGCTTTCATGCTGCGCATTGAAAATACCGGGGATTAGGCGATTGAGCACGTAATGGTCCTTATGCCGCCGGAAGTAAAAGGTGAATTCCAGATCGGAATCATCCTGATAAGTCATCCGGTGGTTCAACAGGTAGAGGTTCGTTTGCAGATCCTCGGTTTCAGGGAAATTGATCGTATTGACGTACATCTGCGGCCAACCAAAGAACTTCGACTGATAGCCCAACAACAGATCGGTCTGGAAGCGGGCCCCTCTGACCTGTATCCGGGCATTGTAACGGGCAAATTCAAAATCGCCAAACTCGCGCGTCCCGTCTCCCTGTCCATAGGCCACATCAGCATCCACACCCACCTGTAATCCGCTATCCTTCACCGGAGCCAACACCGCCCCGTAGGCTTCACCGTAATAAAGGCTGTTGGTGCCCAGCCCACCCGCCAAGACTCCATTGTTGCCTTGGATCGGCAGCAGGCCGTACTGAATGGATCCGGCGGTGGCGTTGAACCCGCGCCAGGCATTGTCCATTCCCGTGTACACCACTGGACGCGACAGGAAATAGGGGCTAACCGGGATCTCGGCAAAATAATGTCCCGTCTGCGGGTCCCAAAGCGTTGCCGCCCCAACCATGAACCCGGTCGCTTCAAAGGTTCCGCCGCGGATCGAAATATCGCCCTGCCCTTCGGCCATGTTGCGCTGCTGTACATCCACCTGCGGCTCAAACCGCAAAGCCGATACCGGCATCGGAAAGGTGCTGATCGGCTCCTCACTGGCCACCCGCGCTTCCCTCAGGACAAACTCCGGCAACTCCTCAAAAGCCTCCGGCTCTTCCACCGTTTCTCCGTTCAAGACAGAAACCCAGCCCAAGCCCAGGACCAGGCCCACCCTCATTTGCTTCGATAATGTAAACATGAGGGCACGGATTAAGGGACTTTTCTCGCCCCTGACAATTGTTAATTTAAAGAATTTCCAAAACTAACATATGCCATTGGGGGGGGGGACTTATATCCGGCCCAGAGTGATAACCCGCTTATCTCACAAGATATGCGGGATAGGTGCCTATCTTATCCTTCACATCATCAAGTCGCCGCCGTTGATATCGATGGACGCACCGGTGATATAGGAGTCCCGGCACAAAAACAGCGCCAGTCCGGCGACTTCTTCCGGCGTGCCCAGCCGGGGTATCGGAAAACTCTCCTCGTATTTTTTAATCATTTCGGGAGGACAGTCATGCTTGACCATTGCAGTGGCAATCAGACCGGGGCAAATGGCATTGACGGTGATACCATGACGGGAAACCTCTTTAGCCATGGCCCGGGTCAATCCCAGAACACCCGCCTTGGATGCCGTGTAGTGAGCACCGCCCAGCGTACTGACACTACGCCCGGCAGAAGAGGACATATTGATGATGCGCCCAAACCCGCCCTTCTTCATGTAGGGCAACACCGCCTTCGAGCAGAGGAAAACGCCGTCCAGATTGACTCTCATCAGCAGTTGCCACTCTTCATACGGGATATCGTCAAATCGTGTTGGCCTAAGAATACCGGCATTGTTGACGAGAATATCAATGCTACCGAGTTTTCGCACTGTCCACTCAACCATTGCCTGCACCGCCTTCTCATCCGCCACATCTGCCGCGATACCATGAGCCTCACCATGCTCCGCAGCTATTTTTTCTGCTGCGGCAAGGGCTTCTTTTTTGTTGATATCGCAAACAACCACCTTCACGCCGTTGGCCGCCAGTGCGCTGGCGATGGCGAAACCCATTCCCTGGGCGCCACCCGTAACGATTGCCGTTTTTCCGTCGAG
Organism: uncultured Opitutales bacterium; assembly: GCA_964499045.1. Lineage (GTDB taxonomy): Bacteria > Verrucomicrobiota > Verrucomicrobiia > Opitutales > CAZCJJ01 > CAZCJJ01. Next base: position 2,866 of record CAZCJJ010000163.1, read on the forward strand.
ATTGTTCTCCATGCTGCTTTTCATGTTATTACTACTATTTCACATTCCTCATTAACTCTTGGATATTCGATTCACATCAGGCTCTCTGCCCCTGTCGCCGTGGCAAGCAGAATCGCCTCTGGCAAGGCGCGAACCCGTTCCGTAAGGAGCCCCAGCAACTGGCAGATGCAAAGCGACGTGAGGTCACGCCGCCTCCTTGGTACCCCATCCCAAGGAGCAGGGGGTGACCTCACCCCCTGGGCTCAACGCATTATTCTGGGATCTTTAATATAGACTACATATCCACATTTTGTGGTGTTCTGCTTCGTGCCAAATCACGAGATTATGATTAGGATTAAGATTATGATGCCTCTCACGGAGCACGCAGGGTCCACGGAGACATCCTCTCACAAAGCACCTCCTCTGTAGCCCCTGTGCTCTTTGTGAGAGAAAACCCCCTATCCACCACTACTCCAACGCGCCTTGCATAGTCGATGTATCCCCCTACCCCGCTTATCTCACAAGATTCACAAGCGACTCTGGCAAGGCGCGGACCGGGTTCCGCAAGGCGCGCACTCAAGTGCGTAACGAAGCGGGTTCCGTGTCCGCAACACAGCCAGAGCGGCTTGTGGACTTGAGGCTTGTTGGCGAATCCGGTCAAACAGTCTGAGAAACCCCGAAGGGGTCAAACGTAGAATTTGAATATTCTATCATATTTTAGGGCAGTTGGCTATACGGTAAACAACATGCATGGAGGTGGACTAACACTTTGTGGCCCTCCCTTCGCTCATATCTACACATACCCTTAGCGATTACTCATTTAAAAAAAGACAAAATGTTTAAATTCTAGTTGCGGTAGAAGGCCTTACGCAATTTTCAGCGTAAGCCCTCCCCGCACAGATCCGTACGTGCGGAACTACCGCATACGGCTCCTACCCTGAGTATTTGGCGTCGAATCTCTGGTTTGGATATGGGTGGCTAACTCTGGGTCTGGGGAGCCAACGGGCTTGCAGACGGTAGAACCTTTCCCACGTCCAGCGCGTCCTGGCTTTCTGGCTTCTCCGGCGAATGCTTTTTAGCCACATTCTGCCGATCGCCGTATAGAACGCCCGCACGGATTTCAGGTTTCCAGGCACTGCGAAGTATCCTATCACTCCCCGAATGACGCTTGCCAACCATCTTCCCGTCTTACCCAACGGGTCGTGCATGCGCTTGCCGAGTTCTTCTTTGAGTTCAGCCAGCTTCCGGGTCATCCGCTTCGCAATGGTCACCCGTCGCAATTTGAACTTACCCGTCCTCGTTTTTCCACACATATGTGTGAAGCCGAGGAAATCGAAGGTTTCCGGTTTCCCCGCACCCCGTTTCTTCAGTTCCGCCGCAGCGAATCGTCCGAACTCAATGAGGCGGGTCTTCCCGGGATGAAGGTTCAGCCCATAGCTTCGGAGACGATCTCCCAGTTCCTCAAGAAACGCGCGGGCATGGCTTTCATTTTCAAAGCCAAACACCGCGTCGTCCACATAGCGGACCGCTATCACATCTCCTTTGCCCGGACAACTCCTCCACCTCGACACCCAACGGAAACCCCGAAGGGGTCAAACGTAGAATTTGAATATTCTATCATATTTTAGGGCAGTTGGCTATACGGTAAACAACATGCATGGAGGTGGACTAACACTTTGTGGCCCTCCCTTCGCTCATATCTACACATACCCTTAGCGATTACTCATTTAAAAAAAGACAAAATGTTTAAATTCTAGTTGCGGTAGAAGGCCTTACGCAATTTTCAGCGTAAGCCCTCCCCGCACAGATCCGTACGTGCGGAACTACCGCATACGGCTCCTACCCTGAGTATTTGGCGTCGAATCTCTGGTTTGGATATGGGTGGCTAACTCTGGGTCTGGGGAGCCAACGGGCTTGCAGACGGTAGAACCTTTCCCACGTCCAGCGCGTCCTGGCTTTCTGGCTTCTCCGGCGAATGCTTTTTAGCCACATTCTGCCGATCGCCGTATAGAACGCCCGCACGGATTTCAGGTTTCCAGGCACTGCGAAGTATCCTATCACTCCCCGAATGACGCTTGCCAACCATCTTCCCGTCTTACCCAACGGGTCGTGCATGCGCTTGCCGAGTTCTTCTTTGAGTTCAGCCAGCTTCCGGGTCATCCGCTTCGCAATGGTCACCCGTCGCAATTTGAACTTACCCGTCCTCGTTTTTCCACACATATGTGTGAAGCCGAGGAAATCGAAGGTTTCCGGTTTCCCCGCACCCCGTTTCTTCAGTTCCGCCGCAGCGAATCGTCCGAACTCAATGAGGCGGGTCTTCCCGGGATGAAGGTTCAGCCCATAGCTTCGGAGACGATCTCCCAGTTCCTCAAGAAACGCGCGGGCATGGCTTTCATTTTCAAAGCCAAACACCGCGTCGTCCACATAGCGGACCGCTATCACATCTCCTTTGCCCGGACAACTCCTCCACCTCGACACCCAACGATCCATGACCTCGTTCAGGAAGATGTTCGCCAGTAGTGGCGAAATCACCGACCCTTGCGGGGTACCCACAGTTCCGGGATGCCGTTTGCCTTCTTCGACCCAGCCGACCCGTAACCACTTGCGCAGCAAGCGCAGCATCCGGGGGTCAGCCACACGCTTTCCAATGATTTCCATCAGCTTGTCGTGGGGTAGATGGTCGAAGAACCCTTCGATGTCGCAGTCGATTATCCAATTGATCTTCCTGCGGCAGATTCCCTCGTGCAAGGCATCAAGCGCCCCGTGGGCTCCACGTCCGGGTCTGGACCCGTAGCTGAATCCACAGAACAGCGGCTCGTACACTTCGCTCAAGATCATCACACACGCCATCTGGACCACTTTGTCCTCGACCGCCTGCACACCCAACGGCCTTTTCCGTCCGTCGGATTTTTCTATGTACGTCCGCTTGGCAGGAGTGGCCCGGTAGCTGCCCCTGTGCAGTTCTTCCTGCAACTCAGGCAAACGGGTCTCCAGTTCGCGTTCGTACTGATACCAGTTCACTCCGTCCAGCCCGGGGGCCGCTATGCGCTTGAGCCCATAGAAGGCTTCCCGCAACAAGGGGACTTTCAGGTGGTGAAACAGATTGACGAAAACCGCTTCTCTATCGGTTTTCACTCGTTGACGCACCCGCTCCAGTCCGTTCGACACGTTCTCCCGGTCTTGTATCCGGGCCGTGGCTTCCCTTCGCGGGTTTCTCTTGGTCGGCTCCCTTCCCTCCATCGGCTCCGCAAGGGGTTGCTCCCCATTGTTCGCCCACTTCTCAGGTACTACGTCGCCGTCCGACTCCCCGGTTGCTCCGGCGCAAGGATTACGGCGATTTGCCTTCCCCTGCGCTATCTGTGCATGATAGCTCAGCACAGAACGCTCTCCCGGGGCCTCCCGATTCCCGTGTGGAAAGTGTCCACGCATGCAAGGTTCTCTGACTCCGCCGGGGAAATATCCGCTCGCGATATCTCGCGGATATTCCTGTTGCCTTCGCTCTCAAACGACTGGCTCGGCTCCCGGAATAAGGTGTTTTCGGAGCTCAATAGCCCGCC
>CAZCJJ010000164.1:0-6363 GCA_964499045.1 uncultured Opitutales bacterium
CCCCGAAGAGGGGATGGTACGGTATAAATGGTGCTCAGGGCGGGACTCGAACCCGAAATTGATAGTTCCCGCATTCACTTAGATTCACGTAGATGTCGGCAAGTTACTCTATATGCGCTTGTTACAGATTTCGAAAGTGAACGTAAGTGAACGCCGATTTCATCCAATACTTGCCATTCTAGCATCTGTTTAGCAAGCCCTAATCGTCCTGCAACCCCCTGTAAATCAGGTGTCCAAGGTCTGCGATATCCGCCAACGTGTCCATGATATAAGAAGCTGCCAAAATGCCGCCCCACAGGAACGGAAGTAGCTCAATCCTTAGTGAGAAAACAAGGAGAATGGTTCCAAGAAATAGCCCTAACACGCCAATAATTGATGAAGTATAGCGAAGCCCTTTGTAAAGCGTAGCGCGTCGAACTACGTAAAGCGACTCCTTCTGAACCGCCCCGACATCTCGTATCCTAATGGATGCTCGAAGGTATCTGGGCAACCATTTGGCAATGGTAACTTCTTGAGTGCCCTGAGATTCTTTGGTCTCGCAAAGTTCGACAAGCTGCTCTCCCGTAAAACGCTCGGGCGGTGTAGCAGTTCCCAGAATTGCCATTTCAGAGCTAATATCAATGACCTCTTCAAGAACGTCATCCTGGCATATTTGCCCCTGCGTCCAGAGTGAACGTACTTGCCGTTCGGTGAGGGTACGCCCTGCAAGCGGGTGTGGTTTGTGTAGCTTGTAGTCCATTACCCCAAGAATACCCGAAACTCCGCCTGATCGAAATGGGCGTTTGTGTGCACAAACTCTTGCCGAAGCATCTCCAGCTCCTCCAGCTTATCGGGCGAAAGCAGGATTCCCGCGCTTGGCGGGAATATCATGTCGGCAAAAAGGAAGTTGTTGGGATATTCGGGGTCATCTGGTCCGCCCAGCAGAGAAATGCCGACAAAGGACTTATCGGCCAGGAATTGACCTTCCTTATCGTAGACCCAGTGGAAGGCCCACGTGGCGTAGTCTTCGACACAGATTTGCCCGTCCAGCAGGACTTGGCGGTGTGGTTCCGCCCCGTTCGGTGCCATGACGGTGACCAGAGGGTGGGAAAATGCTTTCCAGACCCGCTCCTTCAGTTCTCCCTCGGTCTGGGACAGGTAGTCCTGCGCCTGTTCGAACTGAGCCGCTTCGTGCTCCAAAGGAGGCAGCCCTCGCGCCAACTGTTGACAGTCGGGAACCACGATCCTGCAGCCTGTCAGGTCTTGAAAGGCTTTGCCTTGGCTTCCCGCAAGGGGGAACCCAAGGTAGAGGCCAGGAGCCATGGTCGGATGACTTTGCATCTCCAAAGTATCCTTCAAGGGAAGCAAAAGCGAAACCTCGGCAAATTACTCAAATTAGCATTGACGGTAATCCGATTTACCCAAAAGGTTAATCAAACTTGACAAATCAGAGCGCATGCGGATATCGTTCAAGAACAAAAAACTTTGCAAGCAGCTGACCCAGTCCAAGGAACTGCACAAGCTCGGCCCACGACGGGCAGGACTCGTCCAGCGGCGGCTCTCCGAAATCGAAGCTTCCGACAATCTGGCGGTTCTGAAGCTTTTGCCTGGTCCAAGGCTCCATCCGCTAAAAGGCAACCGTTTCGGTCAACTATCCGTGGACTTGGATCATCCCTATCGCCTGATCTTCGTTCCCGACCACGAGCCGATTCCAGAACTGGAAGCAGGTGGAATGGACTGGAAGGCAATAACTGCCGTCAAAATCATCGAAATCACAGACACCCATGAGTAAGCAAGCCAACATCCAAGAGGTTGAAACCTTTGACCCCGACTACGCGGTTCCGCCAGGTGAGACCCTGCTCGAAACTATTGAGCAGCTGGGACTGACCCAGAAGGAACTTGCCCAGCGCATGGGCCGTCCCCTCAAGACCATCAACGAAATCGTCAAGGGGGTGGCCGCGATCACTGCGGAAACCGCCCTTCAATTGGAGAAGGTCACGGGCGTGCCCGCCAGTTTCTGGAACAATGCCGAGTCGAATTACCGCGAGCGCTTGGCGCGTCTTAAGGAACGGGAGGCTATTAAAGAACAGACCGACTGGCTCCGCCACTTCTCCTACACAAAGCTGGTTAACATGCGCTTTATTGCGCCTGCATCGACCAAGGAGGAAAAGGTCACCAAACTGCTTCACTTCTTTGGCGTGGCCAGCCCGAGCCAATGGGAATCGACCTACACACAACTTGAGGGAGCAGCCCGAGAGGCGGATAAACTGAGAAGCGAACTAGGCGACCTGAGCGTCTGGCTGCGGGCAGGTGAGATCCTGGCTCAACGTCAGGATTGCGCGACCTACTCAGCCCCTGCTTTCCGCGAAGCACTCCAGCAGATTCGAAGCCTTACCCGCGAGAACCCTGCCCAGGTCTGGCCTAAGGTGGTGGAACTGTGCGCTTCGGCTGGAGTCGCCCTGGTTCTGGTGCCCGAGTTGCCCAAGACGCACGTTTACGGTTTCACCCGCTGGTTGACGCCGAACAAGGCCCTCATTCAGCTTAGCCTGCGCTACAAGACCGACGACATGCTCTGGTTCACCTTCTTCCACGAAGCCGCACACATCCTTCTGCACGGTAAAAAGGATGTCTTCATCGAGTTTCGAGGAAAGAGCAGCGAGAAAGAGAAAGAGGCGGATGCTTGGGCTGCTGACTTCCTTATCTCAAAAAGCGATTGGAAGGCATTCCTGGCAAATGTCCCACAACCCTCGCAAGCGGATGTGCAGCGCTTTGCCCAAGAGCAGAACGTGGCTGAGGGCATCGTCTTGGGCCGCCTACAGCATCAGGAGAGACGTATCAGTGCAGGGCAACTCAACCACTTGAAGCATCGTTTGGAGATCAACTGGTCAGGGGTGACGGCGTAGCTCAAGGAATGTAGAGAATAGTCAGACCCGCATTTAGTTGCTGCATTCGTTTCGTTTCCTCAAGCACGGTTGGGGAATAGGATAACTCAGGAAACCAATTGGCATCCTCATATTCATCCATCTCATCCGCAATTTCATGGGGCTCCAAAGTCGCCGAAGAAAACGCAGGCGGTTCCTTGCTTGGCATGACAAAGGGCAGTTTATGTTTGTCGTTCGAGTAGGACCACCTCACGATTCCCTCGCTAAACCAAACAATGATTACCTTGTGACGCGCAACATCTGCATAACGGATGGCTGTTGCCGTTAAGGTTGTTTGAAACTGATTGGAAAGTCTTTCGATTAGAGACATTGAAGGAAAAGCATTCCCACATGCGGCCCTAAAATGCCCTGGTGGCATTAGCAGCTCAGCGGCGAAATGGTTGGCTTCTACCTCCATAGGAGACCTTCCGTAGTCGCGCATATCCTCTTGGGAGCATAGGAACTGCGATTGCCCATTATGAAGCTCCCAATGTCCTAATTCATGGGCGATAGTGAAGCGTCGCCTACCAGGGTATTTGCTGTTTGGAGCAACTCGTATAATGCCCCGACCGTTTTTTCGGATTAGCCGCCCCTCAGCTCCTTTCATTGCCCCTTCTTGGACAAAAACCCCACGCGCTACTGCAAGATGTTCAAGCGGGATTTCACAAGGGTCAGGATGCTCTAACTCCTTCCATATATGATACGCAACACTTTGTGCTCGTATGCGATTAGGCTCACTTTTCGGGTACATCCTCCCACTCATCCAGCATCATTATTTCCGCCTCCAAGTCCAAAAGGTCTTCATCGGGGGTGTCTTCAAACTTGCGACAGTAGACCATTGCAGACTCTGGACTGGACGACGCCAATACCTGAAGTTTTTCCATAACTCTCTTGCGTAGGTCTGATAAGTCACCTGCAGCACGCGCCCTAACAGCTTCAAAGCGCGTGGTAAATCTTTCATGTGCCACGGCTGCGGCTTTGAGCTTCTGTCTTGCTTTGACCGCCTTCAGTTTTTCAAGCCCCCAGTTTTCAAGCTCCGTGTTATCAATCTTATTCGCGGCCAAGTATTCCTCCGCTTCCTTGTCGGTTGGCAAAGCATCCGTTTCGTAAGCATATGCTACGACATCCGCAAGGATATCGGTGCCGCTTCGGTTTTTCTGGTTTTTACTCATGGATGTACCTCCATCTCTTTATGTTGAGCTGAGGTTTCTTTTTGCCGTTTCTTCTCAAAATAGTTCCGCAGTCGCTTCCTGGTTGCGTCGTATTCTTTGGCACTTAGTCCCGTTTGCTCAAGTATTTCAGCTCTCTTACCGCCTTCGCCACAAATTGCGGAAATTACTTTATACTCAGCTTGGTCGGAGGAAAAATCGTCAAGCAGTTCCAAAACTCTGTCGTCGTCCTCAGACCGCTGGAGGAACTCTAATGGGCTGAGACAATCTGGGTCAGCAAGAAGGTCAAAGCCGCTCCCTTCGTCGCTTCCGTCTTCACTTTTGAGCCTCGGCTCGTGTTCAAAATGACGGTTCTCCCAAGATTTTACCTTGTTGCCAACTTGGTAACGAATAATCCCCCGCATAACCATAGTGAGCGGTTTGCTCTCGTCCCATTTTGCGCCTGAAAGTATCTTCTCAAAGGCGGTCTGAACGAGGGTTTCAGCAGTATCTCCATCGGGAAGTTGGCCCCGTTGACCTGCTCCCCGCCACGAAACGGAAGCGATCAATCGCTCAGCGTAAGTCCTGAGTCTCTTGAAGAGAGACCGTAGCTCTTCGTCAGTCATTACTGCGATTCGGTCTTCATTGGATGGCGGTGCTTCCACGATGAGAAATTATTTCTCAGAAAAAATCTCCGCGCAACCGCAAATTTGAAGAACAGCTCAACATAACACACTGAGGAAAAAAATTATGGCTGAAATTAACGACGAATATTCTGACAGCGACCAACACGGCCTGTCATTTTTGCAAGACGCTTTTGCTTCCGAGCAGCAGTGTCTTTTAACCAAGCTTGCGTCTTCGCGGCGTATCAAGCACCCAGGAGATCGAGGAGAGACCAACGAGGTTCATTTCATCGAAGCACTCCGCCACTACCTACCTGATCGGTACACAGTGGATAAGGCCTCGGTACTGGATTCCACGGGCGATGTTAGCGACTCCATCGACGTCGTCATCTTTGATCGGCAGTATACGCCAACCCTCCTGGACTGCGACAGCCATCGCTACGTCCCCGCCGAGAGCGTCTACGCCGTTTTCGAGTGCAAGCCGACGATCAATAAGGGCTACCTTGAATATGCGGCGGCAAAGGCTGCCTCAGTTCGCAAACTCAAGCGTACCAGCATGCCTGTCGGCACGATCAACGGGCCCGTCAATGCGCGTCCGCTTCCGCACATCATCGGCGGGATATTGGCAGTTGGCGTCGGCTGGAAGGACGGCTTGGGCTCACACTTCGAGGAGTCTCTCAAGGCCCTTGATGGTGAGCACAAGCTCGACTGCGGGTTTGCCGCCGAGGGAGCATGCTTCGACTTTTTCGGACCACAGTTGACGCTTGGACCTACAAACAATGCATGGGCATTCTTCGTTTTCAGGCTTCTTGACCACCTGCGCATGGTCGGGACGGCACCCGCAGTTGACTGGGCTGCCTATGCTCAAGCGCTTTCAAACAACAACCTGGAGGTAAACAATGTATAACTACTCAGAACAAATAGAAGCCTTCCGAGACGACAAGGTTCGTCTCGGAGGGGATCTCAAGCAGAAACTAATGGATCGTCGCAGTGCCAATAGGAACCGCCTAAAGACGCGACTCCCCGAACGGATCGAGGGACTTCGAATTTCCGATAGCTCTTTCTTCCCACAGGGTTCGGTCGCTGTTCGCACCATCATTCAAACAAAGTTCAAAGCCGAGGAATACGACATCGATGACGGCCTGGTTCTCGAAAAGGACGACTTGGTTGACGAGGATGGAAATCCCCTTACGAGTGACCAAGTGCGCGAACATGTGCGCAAGGCCCTCAAAGATAAACGCTTTGTCAAACAGCCCAAGCTCGTGACCAACGCGGTTCGAGTCTTCTACAAAGAGGAAGACGACGACAAGCGGCACCACATCGACATTCCCGTTTATCGCCGATTTGAAGACGATGATGGCAATATCGTGCGAGAGTTGGCCAGCCAAGACGGCTGGGTTCGATCAGACCCAACCCAAGTCAACGTCTGGTTCAATAATCGGGTTGCAGATCTCAATAAAGCCGTTGATGGGAAGGGCACACAGTTTCGCCGTCTGATTCAACTGCTTAAGCGATTCTGCCGCAGCCGAGACAATTGGGACATGCCCAGTGGTATGAAGCTCACGATGCTCGTCGCTGAATGCCAGCCTGCTTACAGTGAGCGGATTGATGAAGCTTTTCGGAGTCTTCTCGAAGCCCTAGGAGATAGGTTGGATCGCAACAAGGTCATCCGTAATCTGGCACACCCCGATC
>CAZCJJ010000165.1:0-6158 GCA_964499045.1 uncultured Opitutales bacterium
GTTCCCGGGACCACGGCCACGCGTTCCTCTTCCAGCAGTTGCTTGCAGAAATCGATCGAACGCATCCCGGTTATGGCGATGGAGGGGAAGGCATAAAAAGTACCCTTCGGAACATGGCATTTCAGTCCCATCTCATTGAAGCGCCGGGTAATGTAATCGCGGCGGCGGCGATACTGCGCTTTCATCTGGGCCACACTTTCGGCCCCGTTCTTCAGGGCCTCAATCGCCGCCTCCTGACTCAGGATGGGAGCGCACATCATGGCGTACTGGTGTACCTTCATCATGGCCTCGATCAATTCCGGGGTGGAACAGGCGTAGCCTATACGGAAGCCTGTCATCGCAAAGGCCTTGGAAAAACCATGTAAAAAGATGGTCCGCTCGCGCATCCCCGGCAGGCTGGCGATGCTGACATGCTCACCTTCATAGGTGAGTTCGGAATAGATCTCATCACTGATCACCAAAAGATCCTTTTCCTGAGCAAAGCGGGCGATTTTCTCCAGCTTGCTGCGGTCCGTTACCCCCCCGGTCGGGTTGGTCGGAAAATTGAGCATGATGACTTTTACCCCAGGCTCCCATGCGTTGATCAGTTTATCCGGATCAATGGCGAAATCATCCGCCGCCGAGGTCGGGACGCCGATGGCCTGGCCATGAACCAGGGTCACACTCGGATGGTAAGAAACATAACAAGGTTCATGATAGAGCACCTTGTCGCCGGGGTTGATCACAGCCCGCAGAGCGATATCCAGCGCCTCACTGACGCCGACGGAAACGAGGATTTCATTGGATGGAGCATACTCGACCGCAAAATGTTCACGGACATAGCGGGCGATGCCCTCGCGGAGGCTGAGAAGCCCCTTGTTGTCGGTGTAGCTGGTTTTCCCCTGTTCCAGAGCATAAATCGCTGCTTCGCGAATATGCCAAGGCGTCACAAAATCCGGCTCGCCGATCCCCAGGGAGATGGCGTCTTTCATCTGCGACACAATGGCAAAAAAGTCCCGGATGCCCGAACGGGGCAAACCGGCCACATGCCTGGCCACAAAGCGTTGCGATTCTTTACTCATCGTTTTACTTCAAGAAAATTCAATAATGCATTCGTATGCGGGCAAGATGCCCGCTCTCCTTTTGCTTCCGGCTTCGCCGAGGGATGAGTCCCCTCAGGGGCTGATCGCCGGCTTGTCTTCCGGCCTGTCCGAAGCCTGCAATAGGAAGCCCTGTTCCTTGTAGGCGCGGAGCATAAAGTGGGTTGCGGTCGAGTTGACTCCTTCAATCGTGGCCAGTTTCTCAAAAACAAAAGAAGCCACTCGCTTCAGGTTGTCCGCCTTGACAAAAACCAGCAGGTCATAGGCTCCGGACATAAGGTAGCACGATTCCACCCGCTCGAACTTGCTGATCCGCTCGGCAATACGGTCAAATCCGCCCTCGCGCTCAGGACTTATTTTCACCTCAATCACCGCACGTACCTCGTCCTCATTCAGATGGTCAGGATTGAGCACGGGACGCCATCCCAACAAAATCTGTTCCTTGCGCAACGCATCCAGCTCCACCTGTACCTCAGCCTCGGACAGGCCGAGGATTTCGCCCATTTGCCGGGTACTCAGGTATTCGCCTTCCAGAATCAATTTCAAAACCGCTTTCATAAAGGCACTGGAGAATAGAGAAGAAAGGGCCTTTGTCGAGCAGCAGTTTGATAGCCGGGGTTTTGGTGTTTTGGGTTTTGGGTGGCGGAGGAATGATGACTGATCGCAGACAGATTCCCTGCTGGAGTACCGGCTTCAGCCGGTTTTCGGACAGATGGGGGACCACCCCGCAGACGCAGGGTGGAACTTGCTCCAGCGATAACGCTCAGATGAAATGCCCCTTGGAATAGGGGCTTGGGGGGAGGTCGGCGGCAGGGGGGTTGCCGTTTCGTGTCTCGACAGCACGCCCGTTATAGTAAACGCTTGTGGAAAATGGTACGCTTGGTTGCGTATGAATCCATCAACCGATACACTCCCCTATGCCTCTTGATCAGCGACTCCTTTCCCTTTTAGGCCAACCCGGCTACGTTCCGCTCACCGTGGAATCCATTGCCAGCGAACTGGGACTCAAGAAAAAGGAAACCAACGATTTGCGCCGCACCGTCCACCGTCTTCTCGACCAGGGGGTTGTCGCCAAGGTCAAAAAGAATAAACTGGTCCTGCCCAACGATGCCGATCTGGTCAGCGGCACGATGCGTTTCCGCCAGTCCGGGGCAGCCATTCTGATTCCTGACAACCCGCAGGAGCGCACCTTGCTGATACGGGCGGAAGATACCGCCGTTGCCCTGCACGGAGACAAGGTGCTGGTTCGCCGGACCGAAGAACCCGAATGGAAACAGCGACGCTTTGGGCGGGGGCGGAGTAAGGGCAAATCCGGCACCTTCACCAGTGAGCCCACCGGGCGCGTGATCCGGGTCCTTCAGCGCAAGAACCTCACCCTGACCGGAACACTCAAACGGGCCAAGCTGTTCTATTTTGTGATCCCCGATGACCCCCGGATCATTCAGGATGTTCTGGTTCCCCCGCCCGAACAATCCGGCCTCGACCCCTTGCCCGAAGTCGATGACAAGGTCGTCGTTGAGTTGCACGAGTGGAAGCAGCGTCACATGAACCCGGAGGGGGAAATCACCGAAATCCTGGGCAAGACCCATGAGCCTTTTGCCGAATTCAAGGCCATTCTGCACAAATTCAAACTCAACCCGGAATTCCCTGACGATGTCATGCAGGAGGTACGCTCCATCCCCGACAAAGTCTTGCCCGAGCAGACCAAGGGACGGTTGGATTTCAGGAACAAACTGACTTTCACCATCGACCCGGATGATGCCAAGGATTTCGATGATGCCCTGTCTCTCGAATACATGAAGGACGGCAACCTCGAAATCGGGGTCCACATCGCCGATGTTTCCAGCTATGTCAGATGGGGAACCGCCCTTGACCGTGAAGCGAAGGAAAGGGGAAACTCCACCTATCTGGTCGGCCAGGTCATCCCGATGCTGCCTCATGCCCTATCCAACGGCATCTGTTCTCTGGTGGAAAACGAAGACCGGTTGACCAAGAGCGTGATCTTCACGATGAGTCCCCAGGGGGAAATTTTGAAGACGCTCTTTGCCAGCACAGTCATCCGCTCCTTCAAACGCATGACCTATCATCAGGCCTATGCACTGCTGCAGGAAAACGACCTCAATGCTATTCGGGCAACCCCTCTCCCCCCTGCCCACCAGACAGGCTCGACAGGACGCCCTTTCAGTGAACTTTCCGACGCTGAGTTGACCAAGTTGCAGAAAGCAGTCCGCACTCTCTGGTCGATTGCCAGCCATTTCCGCAAGGAACGCTTCAAAGCCGGATCCCTGGATCTGGATATGCCCGAGGTGAAAATCTTTGTCGACGAACAGGGCTATGCCGACCGAATGGAAACCATCGAATACGATGAAAGCCACCAGTTGATTGAGGAATATATGCTGGCTGCAAATGAAGCCGTGGCCAAGGCATTCTTTGAAGCCGGTATGGCGACCATCTCCCGTGTACACGACAAGCCGGATGCCGAAAAGCTCAACGAATTGCGCGAAAACATGCTCATCGCCGGAATGAAGTGCGGTGACCTTTCCGACCGCAAGGAGGCCAACAGACTGCTGGCTAAAATTGCCGAACACCCGCAAAGTCATACCCTCAAAATCCAGTTTCTCCGCTCACTCAAACAGGCCTGCTACCGCGCCGAGTACGACGGCCACTACGGCTTGGCCAAGACCTTCTACCTGCATTTCACCTCCCCGATCAGGCGCTATTCCGACTTGGTCGTACACCGGCAATTTGACGACTATCTGCTCAAACACAAACTGCCCGGCGCATCACCCCACCCCATCCGTGCCTACAACAAGTCCGAGCTTCAGGGGATGGCGAGCCACCTGAGTATCACCGAACAACAGTCCACCGAGGCCGAGCGGGAATCGGTGAAGATCAAGTTGCTCGAATTCTTTGAACGCGAATTGGCCAAAGAAAAGAAATCCCTTTTTGATGCCGTGATAACCGACATTAAAAACCATGGAATGTTTATTGAGCTGACTGAGTCCATGGCTTTCGGATTGATACACGTTTCCACCCTGCAGGACGACCTCTATCGGATTGAGGACCATGGTGCCGCCCTCGTGGGCCGAAGAACGGGAAACCGATTCACAATAGGACAGCACATTTCCGTCATCACCGAACGGGTTGACCGCTTCAAACGTCAGATTGATTTCCGCGTCGCCGGAGACGGAACCCCTGCCCCGGATCGGTCCCGGACGGATACGGCGCGCTATTCACCACCGGGAAAGAAAAACAAGAAGGATAAGGGGCCAAACCGGAAGCAAGGCGGGAAGACCGATAAGCCCTCCCGGAAGAAGCCCTCCAAAGCACGCCGGGCCGAAAAACGCCTGGCTGAAGGCAAGACCCGCAAACGAAACCGCTGAGGCGATTCCAGTCGAATAGGCCATAACCCAAGCCACGCTCTTACGAGCGCAGCTACTATCGCCACATTCATAACGTAGCCGCATTCGTAAGAATGTGGTCCACCATCAGGGCTCAGGTCTTCCCGACATTAATCCATTCCTGCACGGCATTGACAAAGGACTCCCGGTTTTCCGTATGAGGATTATGACCAACATCCGGCAGCGTTTTGATTATGCTCCGGGGAAAATGGTGACGGATCAAGGCATGGTCTGATTTCCTGACAAAGTCAGACCTTTCCCCTAGAATAAAACAAACCGGCCCTTCATAAGTATCTTCTTCACCCAAAGCTGCGGCCCGCATGGCATCCCGGGCTTTCGTAAGCGCCTTCAAGTTCACTCCCCAGACAAAACCGTTGTCGGGAAGACGTTTTAGATTTGTCAGCAGGAACTGCCGCATCCCCCAATCCGGAACCCTGTCGGCCAAAGCCTCATCCGCTTCCTGACGACTCTCGATCAGACCCAGGTCGAGCGCATTCATGGCTGCAAAGTCCTCCACGTGATAGGGCTCATATTCGCGTGGGGCAATATCCACCACCACCAGGCTTTCCACCCGATCCGGATGGTGGGCGGCAAAATACATCGCCACCTTCCCCCCCAGACTGTGCCCCATCAGGTGAAAGCGTTGCAGTCCCCGGGCTTCGGCAAAAGATCCCAAATCCGCGCCGAGTGACGCAAAATCCATCCCGTCAAGGTGCGGGGAATCCCCATGGTTACGCAGATCCACCGCAAACACCTCAAACTGGTCCGACAATGCTTTGCCAACAGTCTGCCAGTTCCGCGAAGACCCCAGCAACCCATGCAGGATCACCAGAGGCGGTTTGCCTTCATTGCCAAAATATCGGTAGTTAAGATCCATTGCAGGTCAAAGAGTAGGCCTGCAATAAAGAACCGGGATTCCGTTTTCTTCAAATCGAAAATAGATAATGGCCTGTCCAGGATATCCCGGCGGCTTGACTCTGGCACCAAACCCGGCAATACTGCCTTCAATGATCCGGGCAATGATTCCTCTCCTTTGCGCCTTGTTTTTCGGGGGCTGTATTAAAACGACCCATGAGGTCCACACCCAGCATGAGGTCAAACCGATCCACATTACCGTGGATGTGAATCTGAAAATTGACCGCGAGTTGAACGACTTCTTCGGCGACCTCGACAAGCAATCCGAACTCATTCAGCCGGAACCCGCTTCCTGATACCCATCAACCATTCGAGCCATGAAAAATGCATTCACTTTCCTTACATTCCTGACCTTCCTGCTGCTGTCCGGTCTACAACTTACCGGCCAGAATCTTGACGCTGTCAAGCGCTCCATGCAGGAACGCCTGCCCCAAGTTGAAGCCCTCTGGAAAAACGGCCAGGTGGGTGAAAACAACCGGGGTTTCCTTGAAGCCAGAACCAGTTTAAACCGAACCCAGGATGAATTGGTCAAGGCTGAGAATGCCGACCGGGCGAAGGTCTATGCGGCCATCGCAGCCAGCACGAATGTCCCGTCCGAACGGGTCGGCCAGCAGCGCGCTGCCCAAATCGCCCAACGGGCCGCCCAGGGCCTCTGGCTGCAAAGGCCCAACGGAGAGTGGTATAAGAAATAGCCTATTCGCTGGAGTTCCGACTTCAGTCGGTCCCCCTTTCCTTCCGAAGACCGGCTGAAGCCGGTACTCCA
>CAZCJJ010000166.1:0-6138 GCA_964499045.1 uncultured Opitutales bacterium
AATACAATCGGTTCAACCGCTCGATTTCCTGCTCTTGAACACGGACCGCTCGATAATTATGATCCATGTTCGTGAAAGCCCAGCGAACCAACAGGAATAACAGTAGGCCGGTAACCCCGACAAAGCCCAAACCCTTGTACATCCCCATCCTGACAAGCAATCCCGGGTCATCAACAAAGGCTTCCAGTGCCCGGTCAGAAGAGTAAATCCAAAGGACTGAGAGCAAGGTATAGCCAAAAAAAATCGAACAGGACCAAATGTAGGGATGCAGTGTCCGCGGACTCGCCTTGTTCTGTGATAATGCCAACTTGACGTCTTTGTTGTGCTGGGGGGCTGGGTGCATGCCTAAAGGAAAGAGGGGCAATCTAACTTGGTGTTTTCACGGGGTACAAAGGCGATAGAAACACTTGAATAGTAATAGAACAAATTTGCAAAGCGATCGATAAAAATAATTCTGCCGTTTTTGATCCATCCGCTCAATTGCAGACAGGCTGGTCCACTACTTGCCTCTTTTCTCTTTGTCTGACAGCAGCTAATGCTCATAAAGGTTTGACCCGATGGGCCGTCTGCGTCATTTTCGCGACCTTTCTCATTAACCAAGCAGACAATATTATGTTCATTACACTCAAGAAAACAACAGCCCTCGCCACCGCCGGGCTTTTAGCTCTCAGCTTCAGCGTAGCCTCCGCTGACGACACCCAGGAAAAAGAACTACTCGAAACATTCGGCTGGTTCATGAGCCAGAACATTGTGGACCTCGACCTTTCCGACGCGGAAATGGAATCCTTCATGAAAGGTTTCAATGAAGGCATCAAGGGAGCCAAGGGTCCCGAGGATGTTCAATCAGTCGGCATGCAGCTTTCCGGTTTCCTGCGCGAGCGGGCCACCGCCGTACAGAATAAGCGCAATGAGGCTTTCTTCAGCACTTTGAGCGAGAACCCCAACATCGTTAAATCTGACAGTGGGCTCTACTATGAAATCATCGAGGAAGGTGAATCCGGTCGTGCCAGCCCCGAGGATTCGGTCACGGTCCACTATCAGGGTGAACTGATAGACGGCACTGTATTTGACAGTTCCTATCGCCGCGGTGAGCCGGCGACTTTCCCGGTTTCGGGGGTTGTTCCCGGTTTTGCCGAAGGGGTCCAACTGATCGGCAAAGGTGGCAAGGCCCGTCTCTACATCCCCAGCAACCTGGGCTATGGCGACAGCCCCAACCCCAACAGCCCGATTCCTCCCGGTGCCACTCTGGTATTCGATATCGAGATGGTTGATATCCAGAAGTAAGGCAGACTTATCTTTAATACATTCAAGCCCTCCGGAATCCGGAGGGCTTTTTTTGTGAATTACCCCGCTTATCTCACAAGATTCACAAGTAACTCTGGCAAGCCGGTGAAATATTCGGGTTACCCCTGCGTTATCCTGTGCCAATCGGGTTTACCGTTTTCCAGGCGGGGCATGTCATCGGTCACATGCCACTTTCGGGGCCGCAGTGGGGGCGCCACTTCTCCCGCCAACCGGAAGCGGAGAGACTCGAGATCCTGTCCGGGACGGAGTTTGATCCATGCCACCACGGACTGCCCCCATTCGGGATCCGGACAGGAATGAATCAGCACATCATCCACCATCCCTGTTCTCCGGATCCCTTTCTCCACTTCCAGAGGATCCACTTTTTCCCCGCCGCTGATGATAAAACGGTCCCTCCGGCCTAACACCCGGAACCCGTTATTTCCCGCACTACATCCTTCATCACCTGTGCTAAATGTCTCCTGCACAACAGGTGTATTCGGGAAATAGCCATGAAACAGACTGAGGGACCGGACAAGGATCTCGCCATTATTCACCAAACACTTTGCATGAGGAAGCGAACAGGCTGGCACTTCAGGATACTCTCGCCAGATTTCCGGTTCACAGACCGCCACCATCGCTGCGGTTTCCGTCATGCCGTAACAGGGGTAGGCGCGCACCCCGGTACGCCCAAGGTGTTCCCGCAAAGACTCCCCCATGGGGCCTCCCCCCACCCAGACATATTGGAACGATTCCAGCCAGCGGGTACTGGCCGACCCTCCCAGAAGACGGTAAACTTGGGTAGGTACGAGTGAAATCTGCTCCACACCTAACTCCGCAGCAGCCGGCCAGCCGATCTGAGCCAGCGATGAAATGTCCGCAAAGCAGACCCTTCCTCCGCTGGACCAGGCCCGCACAAGCTGCATCCAGCCGCTGACATGAAAGAGAGGCAGACAACAAAGTGAACTCAAGGCCCGTCCCCCAAGATAGGACTGAAGTCCCCGGGCCGCCGCATAAAGCGTCTTCATGGTATGCATCGCAAACCGGAGCCTTCCCCCAGTCCCTCCGGTAGGAATCATGATGTACCCCTTCCATGGGCCCGGACCGGGAGCACCCGGAAAGGATGCAAGGACCTCTCCGCTCCTCTCCCCTCCCCAGACTCGCAGGGATAAGGGTCCATTCTCCAGTTGCTCCCACTCGGCACGCCCCCACCGGGGATTACCAAGGAACACAGGGATTCCCCGCAGCAGGGCCGTCAACACGGCGGCCGCATAGTCTAAGGGGTCCTGCTCCACGACCAGAACACCCCCACCGTCAGCCGATACTTTCTGCGCGCGCAACGCATACCGCGCACAGGCACTGCCAAAGGCTTCCCGTGCGGACTCTGCCAACCAGTTGCCTTCCAACTGCGAATCTAAGGTTTCAGTCGGTCCCATACCGCCTCCGCTTGAATCTGGCTCTCTCCACCAAAGCGCAGCAGAGGACCATTGCCATGCCAGGAAAGGCCATCCTCCCCAAACCATTCATTGGTTCCCAATCCGTGGGTATCTGTACGCGCATGATCTTCACCCGCCAGCCGGAGAATGGTTTCCATTCCGATTCCGGTTTCAAAAGCCGATGAATAAATAACGCGAAGCTCCGGATGCTCCCGGCGCCAGATCCGCCAGGCATGCAGGTGCCCCAGCCAGGAAGGTTTGATGACCAAAGGACCTCCCCGATAATGAGCGGCCAGGTTGGCAGACTCATCCAATGCCACTGCCACCTTGTAGCGGAGGGCAAACCGTTCCATGGTCGCCTCCGCGCCTTTGGGCAGGGGTTGCTCCAGAAAATCGACTGGGAATTCCGCCAGAAAACGTAACCAGCTTTCCGCTTCCTCCTCGTTCAGTCCCCCATTGGCATCCAGTCGCAGAATACCTCTGGCGTGCAGTTGCTGGAACAATTGACGGGCAATCTTACGCTCCTGTTCCGGAGACTCTACTCCGATCTTCCATTTGAAAACCTTGTAACCTTGCTCCATCAATGGTTCCACTTCGCCCAAGGCTCGATCACCCGCCGATAACAGGGCGGCCGTCCTGATCGTACCCTCCCGCTCAGGGCATTCCTCCGAAGTGAGCCAATCCAGCGCCGACTCCACCGCAACATGGGCGGATGGTAATCCAGAAAGCTGTGTTTTCCAGTCCAGAGGCAGGGCCTCACCCCAACTGCAAAATACCCTTTCCACGGCTTCCAGTCTTTCACCGGTAAACAATTGCCACGGAGCGGCCTCACCCCAACCCACTTTACCTCCACCCAATTCGAGACGGATGACAATGCCCTCACGGCAAGGGAACTCCGCCCCACTGATCCTCAATGGGTTCCGAAAGAAACGTCGGTATCGACGATAAGCAAATCCGGGTTGAGACGACAGATCCACGGACAGCACTATGCCCGTTTTGCCGATAAAATCCACCACGAAGCGACACTCGTCGCAACTCACGCTACAATAATTGGAGCAACCCGGTTGTGGTAGGAACATCCTTGATGATCTGCGAGGGATCCGGGCCGACTCCGATATAGCGAAGATTGGGCAAAACCGCAGGCAGCTCACCACGTCCGGCAACCTTGAGCAGTGCTTCCAGACAGAACGCAATGTATCGCCGGGCTTGAACGGGAAGCCCGGCAAAACTCCTGACCCCGGAGATGTCTTCCTTCCAGCCTTCCAGCTCGGTGTACACCGGCTTTAGCTTGCTCCGGACGGCATCCTGACGGGGTACACCCCAAACACAGTTACCCTCGGCGTCACTGTAGTGAGTGCAGACCAGCAGTTTGCCATCTCCGTCATAGTCATGGGTCAGGGCATCCAGTTTGTTGATCACGATGTCCTGATAGCCGCCAAAACGCAAAGCATCGCCTTTCTCCACCGCATCAAACCACCCCACCATACGCTGGCGGCCGGTACTGACCCCGAATTCCAACTTGCTCAATTTAACGGCCAACGGGTGAGCCGGGTCCATCCGGGTCAGGAAAATATGGGTGCCCACCTTGGTATCGTAGGCTTTACAGCAACCGATGGTATGCACGGGTTGCAGCGGAACCCCCAAACTTTGAAAAATCTCAGCAGTATAGGTATGGGAGGCCGTGACATTCGGGGTAAACCCCTGTCTTTTATCGAGCCAGAAACTTTGGCCAAACTCGCCAATGATATAGCGTCCCTCTTCCAGAATGGAAAGCGCCAGTTCGCGCAGGTCCCGGATGTTTTTGAGCAAGGCGGCCCCGGCTTCCCAGTAAACAGACTCCACTTTATCCATATTCAAAGTGAAACCCTCGCCGCCGTAAAAGGCGGTAAAGTCGAACTCACTTTCCGGGAAGTGTCCCTGTTCGATAATTTGGCGGTTCGCCCGCAGTTCGGCCTGACTCAGGACGGTGAAAAATTCGGCAAAACGGGAAGCCGGTACCTGGCAGACGTGTTCGATGGTGTGCAGCGCACGAGTCAGCCGCGCCCGGAGCTTGGCGGCAAAATGGCTCCGCTCACCCTGAAAATCGCTAAAATAGATTTGAAATTGACCGACCTCATCCATGTAGGCGGGCGTGATGCCACGACCGGTAGAGCCTCTCGGCTCCTGCCCCAACACATGGGTCCGGTAATCCTCCCATGCCAGATCGAGCAAACGATGCCCGAGGTCACTGACCATGCACCGTTCGTCGAAGACAAGGCGATCGAGCACCTTGTAGCCGGCTGCCTGCAGAGGACGTGCCTCCCAGAGGGCTTTGCGCGGATCCGCCACCACACCGGACCCCACACCGAGATAGGAAACTTCTGCATCCACCACCCCTGCCGGCAGCAGGTTCAGCTTCAGCCCCCCGGCGGTATGGCCGCTGTTGGCACCTCCGTTCACCTTTAAAACCATGCCGACGGCCGGTTTCCCCTGATTGAGTTGCCGCAGTTCCTCAATCAGTTCAGGGATCAGTCGTCCTTTGCCCTCATCCCCCATGCTGATGCCCACATCAGCAATGAGTTGGCTTTGAAATGTCGTAAATGCCATCGGTCAGTAAAATAGAAGGGTTGAAACAAGCAAGCCAGCTTGAGGGCTTTTGCACGGAAAGCAACACCGGGATTGGATAAGCGACACCGCAATTGGATAAGTGTGTGTCAGGATTAATTTCCACTTGGAAAAGGGCTCCATCGCCTCTATCCTTCCCCATTCATGAACTCCACACTCGAATCTATTTATCAGAACTACCTGTTGCCTGCATCCCAGCATACCTACTTGCTTCTGACTTTGGCTGCCCTACTGCTTGTCCTGCTTATCCTGTGCAGACTGATCCGGAGGCTGAAGCCAATCAAGGTCTTCACCAATGACGCGGGGCGCATCCATGTCTCCCGCGGAGCATTAAGCGAACTGGTCAACAATGCCACCCAGAAGGTCCATGCCGTGCGCAAACCCAGAATCTGTTTTTACTCCAGCGGAGGCCGCCTCCACCTCTGCATGAAAATCAAACTCGTACAGGGACATCGCCTGGGCGAGGCCACCCGGGAGCTTCAGCAAACCGTCACACGGGCACTGGAAGAGACGTTTAATTTGGAAAAGATCGGCAAGATCGACATCATCGTCACCGGATTCCGCAAGGCGGCCATTGAAGGCAAGCATCTCCCCCCAGCAGAGGAGCCCGTTTTGGAAGAGGCGGACTGGGAAGATCCTTCTGATAAGGAAACCTTTGAGGAAACAAGCGACCTGCAGGAAGACCCAGAGAAAGAGAATAAGTAAGCCGGGCATAATTAAGCTGGAGTTCCGCATTTATGCGGTGCAGTACAAGGCCGCCTAACCTGAAAAATTCACCGGATTGTGCGAAAAGGGGATTAAGTTATTTATTATG
>CAZCJJ010000167.1:0-6092 GCA_964499045.1 uncultured Opitutales bacterium
TCTTTGCGTGAGACTCCAGCGTTGCCTCTCCGGTTTCCCCAAAACCGCAAAACCCGAACCCCCTACAGCCTAAACCTCAGCCCTATCCTCTCACCGAGGCACAGAGCCCACGAAGAGAAATTATGGGTGTCCTGAATTCATCGTCCGGAAATTCAATCTGCGAAAGGGTTGATGACACGGATCGTCCCGAAGATCTGGCCAGGGTTGAGGTCCTCCGATAAAAGGTGCCGGCAACCCACATTTTCTGCAGCGGCAATAATGGACGCATCCCAGAACGATAATTGAAAAAGAGCCTTCAGCTCAACGGCCCGCCGAACCATCGGAGGATCCGGACGAACGACTGTGAAGGTCTCAAGCAGGGTCAATTGACGTAAAACAATAGCCGGTTCCTGCCCCAGTTTATTCAAGGCGGTATTCGCATATTCCTGCAAAACCTGGATCGAAATCACCCCCGTTCCCCCGTGGATTTCCCGTCGGATGACTTCGAGCGCCCGCTGCTGCTTTTGCAAATCACGCCGATCGTTGGCGTAAACAATCAAATTGGTATCGATGAAGTTCATCCTTTGCAGATTCAACGGCGGTGTGCCTCTTCCCGGTTAAACTGGTAGCCGGGTGCAGATTGGCCGCCGTGTTCCAGGGCGTTGTCGGTAAATTCATCCAAAACCGAATCCACGTCCTGAACCCGTGTAACCGAATCCATGTAACGGCGCAAAAGCTCATTCAGGGACACGCCCTGTCGACGGGCAAACTCCCGCGTCCTGTCGATCGTTTCCTTGTCCGATGAAAGCGTTATATTCATTCTACACATAATTCACATAAGTTTTTATGTGTCAATGGTGTGGATATCTTTTTGTGGATGTCCCGGATTTTGTGGATAGCGGTTTAGGCTGTAGGGGATTCGGCATTTTGCGGTTTTGGTGTTTCGGATTTTTGGTATTTTGGGTAACAAGTATTATCGAAATCCAAATCGGGATCGATTGCTGGAAGATCAGAGAACATGCGCCGCGATTCTCACGCCAGTAAAAGTCTGACAGAAAGACAGTTTTCTCTTTCGTGCTGGATAAGAGGATTATCTTCTCACCAAGGCACAGAGCCCACGAAGAGAAATTATGGGTGTCCTGAAATTCCTTTTCCGTCTATGATGCCGCCTATCTGGAGCTGGCGCTTCGTTTCCGTGTTCCCCTCTATACGAGTGACAAGAAACTGGCTCAGGCCGCGACATCCCATGGTCTGATGGCGGATGAATGATGGGGTTCTGCACTCCCCACGTTGAAAGTTGGAAATTCCGTGCTGAATATTGAAGATTTGTGGCGGGCGAGGGAGCTGAGGGGCAACGCGGGAGTTTCACGCACAACCCCCCAAAACCGCTAAACGCCAAAACACCGAACCCCCTACCGCCTAAAAAAGCTAAATCCCTGGCAGATGAATGATTGCGGATGTCCCTATCAGCGTGAATAATCGACGATCAGCGGTTGCCAGCCTTCGTTTGATGCTTGCTGAGGAAAAGAGGTTTGAGTTTGCGGGGAATCCGGTTTTTCTCGGAGGGGTAATTCGAACCCTCATGCAAACTGCCATGACGACGATGAAAGAATCTGTGCGTAAAGCTACTGAAAGCGGGCAATTGTTGCCCTCGGCCCAAGAGAACCTGGAAGTCTGGTTGGCGGCCGACTATCTGCCGTCCTGGGTCCATGAATCCATGAGGGAGTTAATTGAAGCCGGGGCCTGGGAGGAACTGAACAACCGTTTCTACCAGACCATGAAATTCGGTACGGGCGGGCTGCGCGGGCGAACCACAGGTGAAGTCGTGACGGCGGCGGAGCGCGGCTCCGCCCCGGCGGACGGTGTGCCGGAGCATGCGGCGGTGGGCACCAATATGCTGAACGATTTCACCGTCATCCGCGCCACCACCGGACTCTTCCGCTATTGTCAGGCCTACCTGGAAGACCGGGAAATTCTGGATGTCCCGAAACTGGTGATCGCACATGATGTCCGCCGCTTTTCCCGTCACTTCTGCAAACTGGCGGCCTCGACCTGGACCCGCCTGGGCGGGCTGGCGATGATTTTTGACGGTCCCCGGGCGACCCCCCACCTCAGTTTTGCGGTGCGTGAACTCAAGGCCACTGCCGGCGTGGTCATTACCGCCAGCCACAACCCCCCGCATGATAACGGTTACAAAGCTTATTTCTCCGATGGGGCGCAGATTGTTTCTCCCCATGCCGAAGGCATCATTGCCGAAGTCGAAGCCGTTAATATGAAAGAGTTGGTTCCCCTGCTTGAGCTGGACGAAAGCGGGATCCGGCAGGTCCCGGCCTCCGTGGATGAGGCCTATTATGAAGTGTTGGAGGAAAATGTACTGGAGCCGGAAGTTTTTGAGGCGGCCAAGCCCCGTTTCGTCTTTACCCCGGTACATGGTACAGGGGCAATCAGTGCCATCCCGCTGTTGGATGCTTTCCAGATAGATTATGTCACCGTTGAGAAACAAATGATCCAGGACGGAGGCTTTCCGACGGTCAAGTCACCTAATCCGGAAGTTCCTTCGGCCTTTGATCTGACACTGGCGAAGGCGGAGGAAGTGGGGGCGGATGCGGTGATCGCGACGGATCCGGATGCGGACCGCCTGGGGATTGGAGCGCGGGACCGTGACGGGAAGATGGTGCTTTATACGGGTAACATGTTGGGCTCCTGTCTGGCGGAATACCGGATTCAGCGTTTGAAGGAGATGGAAGTGCTGCCGAAGGAAGGGACGGAGCATGCGGCGCTGATCAAGACCTTTGTCACCACCCCCATGCAGGAGTCCATTGCCCGGGCACACGGGTTGAAATGTATTCAAACCCTGACCGGGTTCAAGTGGATTGGGGAAAAGCTTCGTCACTACGAGGAGCAGTTGAAGACCAGGCTCTTCGAGGAGGAAGGGATTGCGCTTGATTACGACCGCACGGACCTTGTCACCCGGGTTAGTTTGTTGCTCGAGTACAGCACCTATTACGTGTTTGGCGGGGAGGAGAGTTACGGTTATCTCGCCAGTGATCGGGTGCGGGACAAGGATGCCACGGCGGCGATCCTGATGTTCTGTGAGTTGATGGCTTATCTGAAGTCAAAAGGGCAGACCTTTCAGGACTACCTGGATTCGCTTTATCTGAAGTACGGTTATCATCAGGAAAGCCTGCTCAATATTTACCATGAAGGGGCCAGCGGCTCGGCCAAGATCAAGCGCATTCTGGATTCCTACCGCGAGTCACCGCCAAGTGAAATTGGTGGCAGTGCGGTGACCCGTTTTACGGATTATGGCCGGGAAGACATTCAGGATGCCGACCATAAGCCGATCCCGAAGGAGAACTTCTATTTTCTCGAATTGGCGAACGGCTATTCCTATGCGGTTCGCGGCAGCGGAACCGAGCCCAAGATCAAGTTTTACTGCTTCGCCCGGGAAGAAGTACCTGACCCGACCCATCTTGCGGCGGTCAAGGCGGCCACTGCGGAGCGGATGGAGGCACTCAAGCAGGCGATTCAGGCGGATGTGGACCGACGGGCCACGGCTGACTGATCAGGCCTGGGCCGCTGGAAAGGAGCATGGGCGTCCCGCCGATGATTGCCCGCTCTCCTCGCGCAGCTACGTCATCCCTCTTCGACGGCATCGGCCAGGTTTTCCATGGCTGAGGCTGTTCCGAGGAGCAGGAGGGTGTCGCCGCTTTCGATCCGGGTTTTGGCATCCAGTCCGGTTTGGGTTACATTGCCGCGCATCTGTGCGACGACCTGGACACCGAAAATACGGGACCAGTTGAGT
The DNA here is from genome assembly GCA_964499045.1 of uncultured Opitutales bacterium. Classification (GTDB taxonomy): domain Bacteria; phylum Verrucomicrobiota; class Verrucomicrobiia; order Opitutales; family CAZCJJ01; genus CAZCJJ01. The sequence continues at coordinate 3,785 of CAZCJJ010000167.1, forward strand.
TCGGCCAGCGTGCGTCCAACCACCTTACTGCCTTCCGGTATCTTGTAGGATTTGAGGATCTGGCTTTCAAGATTCTGTTGGGCGGGGGCGCTTTCGCCTTTCTGCGAGAGCAGGGTTTGTGCCTGGCGCAGCTGTTCGTCGGAACCGAGCAGCAGCAGGTCGTCTCCCGGGAAAAGGTGGGTGGTGGGGCCGACGGAAACCAGGGAGAAACCATGGCGTTGGATACCGACCACCGAGCAGCCGGTTGATTTCCTCAAGGCCAGTTCCTGCAACGTTTTGCCAGCGAGGGGGGAGTCGTCCGGGAGTAGAAACTCCTTCAAGTTGAGGTCCCAATCCTCATCCTTCCAGTTATCGAAGAGGTGGCGGCTGGACAGACGGCTCGAGGTCCTCAAATTCTGATCCAGTGCCCATTCCATTTCGCTGTGGATGCGGATGATGCTGCGCCAGGCCAGGAAGACCAAGGGCAAGACAAGCAGTACGGCCAGTCCGAAGATAAGGCCTTTGGGCACTTCGGCAGGCAGTACGTTCCACAACCAGATCCCGAGTAGCAGGGCAAAGAAACTTTGCAGTCCGGTAGACAGAATGCGCAGGCTGCTGCGGGCCTTGGGCTGTCTTTCGCCAACGAAATCCGTGATGATCAGGGTTGTAGCTGACAGGTTGCGCCAGATGGCGACCAGCGGGATGAGAACGAGGACTCCGAGTATGGTCCAATAGGTGACGGGTGCCCATCCCAGCGCAAAGAATCCGGGGAGCTTTTTCTCCAGTGTTTCGTATATTTTACCGGCGAAGATGAGCAAGGTGGAGACCAGCACCAGTTCAACGGTAATTTGAACGATACGTTTGCGGAGTAGCAGCCAAAGGAATTTTCCGGGTTCTCCGACATTCCAGAGGTGCCAGAACTGACTGTAGGCGGCATGAGCACGGTCGATGGCAGGAAGTTTACCTTCGGCCAGAAAACGGCTAAGGCGATCACCGTTTGCGGCGATGAGCGGGGAGAGTAAGCTGGTTCCGAGCACGGTACCCACGACGGCAGCCTGGAAGCTTTCCGGAAAGAGCCCTCCTGCCACAGCGACCCCGGCGATGATGAAGGAAAATTCGCCCAAAGGTGTCAGGCACAGTGCCGCCCGAAGTGCGGTGCGCGGATGCTCGCTCATGAGCAGCAGGGACAGGAAAGCAGCTACGGGCCTTCCGAGCAAAGCTCCCATTATGCCCAGCACAATCCATTTCATTGCTCCGGGAATCGAATGAATATCGACCATCATCCCGATGGTGACAAAAAAGATGGTCAGGAATATATCTTTGAGTCCCTGAAAACTGCGCTCAACCATCGGCTTCTGGCGTGTTTCGGCGATGATCATGCCAAAAAGAAAAGCGCCCAAGGCCAGTGAGAACCCGGCATAGACGGACAGCAATGCGGTGAAGAGCAGGAAGCCGGCCACGAGGACGCTGATCGCCTCGGAGTTGTTATCGCCTCCGATCTTTCTCAACAAACGGGGAGCAATCAGGGCGCCCACGACAAATACCAGGATCGCAAAACCAACCAGCAATGCAATGGTTGCAAAGGGGCCTCCGGCCCGGCTGTCGCTTCCTTCGATCACGATATAGGACCCCAGGACGGCCAGCATGACAACCGAGACGATGTCTTCCAGCAAAGTGGTTCCGAGTGCCAATTGGCCGTGGCGTTCGTGACCAATTCCTGTCTCCTGAATGATTTTACTGATGATGGCCGAGCTGCTGTTCATGAAAACAGCGGCCAAGGCAATGCCGGAGGCCATGGGCAGGCCTATTATGTCGGCCAGCAATCGCACTGTACTGAGAATCAACAGAGCCCCGAGGGTGGTCGAGATGATGACCCGGAAACCCAGCTCGCGAACCCTTTGCAGGCGGAACTGAAGTCCGATGGAAAACATGAGGAAGACGACACCCAATTGAGCAATAATCTCAATGCGTTCTTCGTTGGATATATAAGGGAAAGCGATTTCCGGGGTCCCGACCACGAGCCCGGCGGTGATGTAGCCCACGACCGACGAGAGCCCGGCCAGGCGGCAAATATAACCTCCCAGTGCTGCGGATATAAGGATTACAGCGAGATCCTGAAGAAAAAATAGTGCGTCAGTCATGGTTCTGTGTCATGCCAGCCCCCGTTTCTGAGGCCACTCAAGCCAAGTTAAAAATACCCTGTGCCTTTGCACTGTAAAAGCAAATAACAAAACCACAGTTTTCAGTAGCAGGGCTTGCTGGAGTCCCGGCTTCAGCCCGCTTATCTCACAAGATTCACAAGTGACTCTGGCAAGGCGCGGACCGGGTT
>CAZCJJ010000168.1:0-6081 GCA_964499045.1 uncultured Opitutales bacterium
TCGCCACCACCACTCGGACGTCCGGGTCCACCTGGAAGCGGGCAGCCAGTTCCACAGGGCGAGCTTGAGAATGATCCCGATCAGGACCGAAAAGACCACGCCGCCCATGGCGCCTTCCCAGGTCTTCTTGGGGCTGATCAGCGGAGCCAGCCGGTTGCGGCCCAGTTTGGAGCCGACCAGCAGACCGCCGACATCGGAAAATTTGGCCACCGCAATCAGCCAGATCACCATGACGAGGCCTTCCGTCGGGTTGGGAAAATTAAGCCCGACCAGAATATAGAACTGGAGCAGAAAAGGAACGAGCAGCAGGCCGAAAAGGGTGGGGATGAGGGTCTTTTGCAGATTCAGCCCGGTCAGCATCATGATCATCAACACCAGGATCGCCAGAGTGAGGACCAGTGTGCCGGGCTGTTCACCCAGGCCGGAGGAGAAATAGGTGGCCAGCAGAATGAGGGTCCCGAAGGCACAGCCAAACAACCGGAGACAGCGGTAGCCCATGCGATCCAGCAGGGCATAGAGTTCGAGTAGAGCCGGGATCATCAGGGCGACGAGGAGGAAGACTCCGCCGGGCAGCCCGAACAGGGTTAATATGAGAATGATGGCGGCCCAGAGGCCGACTGTGCTGATAATGCGCCTTTTCACGAGTGTAGGATTGCGGTATCAGGCGTTTCCGCCTGGATTTGTTCACCGGTTTTACCAAAGCGGCGTTGCCGGTGTTTGTAGCTTTCCACGGCCTCAATGAACTGCTGCCGTTTGAAGTCCGGCCAGTAAACCGGGCTGAAAAACATTTCCGAATAAGCTGATTGCAGGAGCAGAAAATTGCTGAGACGGGTCTCCCCGGAGGTGCGTATGATCAGGTCGGGGTCCGGGATTTCCGCTGTGTAGAGGCGCCGGGCAAAGGTCGGCCAGTCTAGGTTGGCCGGATCTTCCAGGCCCCTCTGTACATCCTCCGCATAGGAGCGTACGGCATCCACCACTTCCGAGCGCGCACCGTAGTTCAGCGCGACATTGAGGAAATACCGGTCAAACCCGGAGGTCGCCTCCAAGGCTTTTTTCAAGGGCTCCTGTACCTTCTCCGGCAATGCTTCCGGACGCCCTATCACCCGCAGACGGATTTTTTTCTGCACCAGATCCTTGGTGTTACGGGTGAGGAAACGCTCCAGCAGGTTCATCAAAGCCGCAATCTCCTCCGGGGGGCGTTTCCAGTTTTCGACGGAAAAGGCAAACAGGGTGAGATGGGTGATGTGCAATTCCTGGGCTGCTTTCAGGATATCGCGGATATTGTCCACCCCCCGGCGGTGCCCCTCAATGCGGGGCAAGCCCCGCTCACGCGCCCAACGTCCGTTGCCGTCCATGATGATGGCGACATGGGCCGGTCCCGGAGTTTGCTTGCTGGTTGCGTTGCTGGGCACGTGGATCACTTCTGAAAAATGAGAAGAAGGTAAAAGGGGATGCTTGGAAGAAATCAGCCGGAATGCAAACCGAAAGGCAAAGGAGCATCCTGCGCCATATTTGCTGAAAGGAGCGTGGGCATCTTGCCCACGAACGTACCATTGGTGTTGATGGAAAGGAGCGTGGGCACAGTGACCACAGAAGCCTCGGCGAAGGTGGTTCTTGCCCACGAACTTGGATAATCATTGCGGGACACCCATGCCCCTTTCGAGGACATAACTACCTTGGCTGAGCTTTGCCGGGTTTTCTAGAATGTAGTTCTGGCAAGCGTACCAATGAGCCTCGTGACGGATGAGGCGATCCCAGTAGTCTTTCTGCCAGAGTGCTCCAGTCTGTCCGGTGATCCGGTTGAGTTGTTTAGCAGTGAAGCTTTTCCAGGTGTGGATTATATTCTTCAAGGGATGCCCGGCTATTGGCTGAAAGAGTATATGGACATGGTTGGGCATGACAACGAAGGCTCCCAGGCGGTAGCGCTGATTATTAAAGTGACGGAGCGCATCGGCGACAGCATGGGCGCATAGAGGCACATGCAGAAGGCAGGATCCGTGGCCTGCATCGAGCCATTTGTCCACACGATGGCTGAATCTTTCATGGTATTCTCTTTCGGTGGCTTCATCCCAAGGGTGGGGGTGAAGCTTTATCCATGTGTTTTTTTCTTCCTCCCATAAAACGAGTTTCTCCTGAGGCATGGCGTCCGCGAGACGCCAAGTGACAAATTGCCAGGCCTCACCTTGTTGCCAATGCGGGAGGTTATAGCAGTATTTTTCGACGTTTTCGAAGGGATTAAGAAAATGAAAAGGAGGGCGGGTATCCTCCGACTGCGTCAAGGCTGCGACGGACAAGTGCCCGCAGGTGTTTGAAGACACGGGCGGGACGCCCGTGCTCCTTTGTTTTCTATTATCTGACATGAAAGTATATAAAGATCTTTTATAATGTTTTACGATATCAAAGGAGCGTGGGCACCGCGACCACAGAAGCCTCGGCGAAGGTGGTTCTTGCCCACGAACGTACCATTGGTGTTGTTGGAAAGGAGCGTGGGCATCTTGCCCACGAACTTGGAAGAACACGGGCGAGACGCCCGTGCTCCTTTTCTTACTATGGGGTACTCTGCCCGCTATTTACCGTTGAATGCTAGCAGGCGCAGGCCGTTCAGGCAAACGAGGACCGTGCCGCCTTCGTGGGCCAGCACCCCGAGGGGAAGGGGGACTTCCCATCCGGTTAGCGGGAGAAAAAGCGTGGCCAGAACCATCAGCACAATGATACTGCCCGCAAAAACCAAGTTCTGTACCATCACCCGACGGGCCGCCCGGCTCAGCTTCAAGACGTAAGCCGTCTTGCTCAAATCACTGGCCATCAGGACGACATCCGCGCTTTCCAGCGCAACGTCGCTGCCCGCAGCTCCCATGGCAATGCCCAGAGTCGAGGAGGCGAGGGCGGGGGCATCGTTCGTTCCGTCACCCACCATGGCCACCGGAGCCCCGTCGGAAAGCTGTTTCATCAGGCGCACTTTGTCGCCGGGCAGTAGTTCCGCATGGTACTCGTCGATTCCCAGTTCGTCCGCCACCGCCCGGGCCACCGCAGTACTGTCTCCGGTCAGCATGACGATCCGGCGGACACCGGAGCGCCGCAGGTCCGCCAAAGCCTCCCGGGCCTCCGGCCGTATTTCATCCGCCAGCCCGATCACTCCCAGGACCTCAACGGATTCCGGGGCATCCCGCAGGATACCCACCACGATAACCGTTTGGCCGGTGGCCTGCATCTCGCGAACCGCCTCCAACACCGCGTTCTCCCGGGCCAGTGTGAACTGGCGCATCCAGGACAGGCTGCCGACGAGGACGCGTTCATGGCCGCATACCCCCCAAGCTCCTTTCCCGGCAAAGGCATTGAACCCCGAGACGGTTTCCGGGCGGACTCCCCGTTCACGGGCATAGGTAAGGACGGCCTGGGCCAGCGGGTGCTCCGAGTGGGATTCCACTCCGGCGGCCAAGGCCAGCCAATGTTCTTCCGGAGACGGGCCCGTCTGTTTGGAGGATGGGAAAGGACCGCGGGCATCTTCCGACTGCGTCAAGGCTGCGACGGACAAGTGCCCGCGTGCGTTTGAAGACACGGGCGGGACGCCCGTGCTCCTTTGGGGTCCTGATCCGAGGGACTTGATGCTTCGGACCGCGGGTTTGCCCATGGTGAGTGTTCCGGTTTTGTCAAAGGCCACGGTATGGATGGCGGCGGCCTGTTCGAGGCTGGCTCCACCCTTGAACAGAATACCGCGCCGGGCTCCATTGCCGATGGCGGAAAGAATGGAGGCGGGGGTACTGATAATGATGGCGCAGGGCGAAGCCACGACCATGACGGTAATGGCGCGGTAGAAAGCATCACTCCAGGAGAGGCCGAAGATCAGTGGCAGGGCGAAGATCAGGAATACGGTGAAGACGATGACCCCGAGGGCATAGGACTGCTCGGTCTTGTCGAGAAAACGCTGGGTCTTGGCCTTCTTGCTCTGGGCCTCTTCCACCATCAGGATCATCTTTGCCAGCGTGGAGTCCTCCGCCGGGTGGGTGACCCGGAAAACAAGACTGCCAAATTGGTTGAGGCTGCCGGCAAAAACCGGATCGCCCGCTCCCTTGTTGGCGGGAATGGATTCGCCGGTCACCGAACTCTGATCGACCGAGCTTTCCCCTTCGGTGACGATGCCGTCGAGAGGGATGCGTTCGCCCGGTTTGATCAGAACATGGCTGCCGACGGCGACCTGCTCAATGGTTTCGGAGACATAGTCTCCGTTAGACTGGCGGACCCGTGCCTCGGTGGGGCGGAGTTTGGCCAGCGCTTTAATTGCGGACCGTGTTTTTTCCATCGCGTGGGATTGCATCACGTTGGAAAGGGAAAAGAGGAAGAGCAGCAGTGCTCCCTCAAAAGGGGCGCCGATGACAGCGGCTCCGAGAGCGGCAAGGATCATCAGCAGATCGATATCGACCACTTTCTGTCGCAAAGATTCGAGGGCGGACTGGACACCGAACCAACCGCCGGCGAGGTAGGCGACGAGGAACAAGGTAAAAGTCAGGCCTTTGGATTCCGGCAGCAGGTAGCCGCTCAGGGCTCCGGCACTCATGGCGGCGAGGGTGAGTCCGCAGCACACTGCTTCGAGGCGGTCTTCCTGAATCCAGCGTCTCCAGCCCTCCACGGTTTGTTCCTCTTCGCGCAAGGCCTCCCGGATTGGCTGGACCTTGACCCCCATGTCACGGGTCTTGCGCAGTAATTGCTCCGCATCCCATTGTTCGCGGTCGTATTCGATGCTGAGCACCCCCCCGATGTAGGATGCCCTTGCCCTCCGAATGCCCGGGCTGCGCTCAAAACCATATTGAATACGCTGGGCACAGCCCTCGCAGGCCCGGCCCTTGAGCCGGAAAATACTTTTGCCGGAATGGCCGCTCAGTAGAGGCAGTATTTGCTGTGCGGTCTGTTCCAGTGTTTCCCGGCTGACGGTTTCCGGGTTGTAATCGACCTCCACGGCCCCGCCTTTGCGGTCCAGCGCAACCCGCAGGATACCGGGGTGCTGTTTCACTGTTTCCTGAATCGCCTCCGGCCATTCCGCCGCACTGCGTTCCAGACCATTCTTCTCAGGGTGCTTGCTCATGGGAAATCGCTTCATTCAAGCCTCGGATAAAATCAAGGCGACTACAATCCCGGAAAAGAATCCATCCGCACAAAGCTCCTATTTTCTTTGTTATTTTTGCTCCTTCGTGTGAGAAAATCAACAGGAGTGTCTCACGCCCGCTCTCCCGCTAACCCGCTTATCTCACAAGACAACTTTGGGTCTCCGGGTCTTGGCGTGAGGCCATATTCTTTTCACCGTGGTTGACCTCCCCTTCGGACCCCATGCTGGCAGACCGCGCAAATCCACCAAGGATATCCGTGCCAGTAATGCATCGCGTCAGAAGCGCTTCCTGCGTGTTCAGATTATGACGCGAATATCATAGCTCTTGAATTTCTCGTCAGCAGTGACCACCGGAATTTGCCGAAGTGTCGCGGTGGCAATGATAAACCTGTCAGCAGGGTCCCGGTGATGCCATGGCAGACGATTGGCGAACATGAGCACTTCAGGCGTCAGGGCGGCCAGTTCGAGGTCATGTGCCTTCAAAACCGCATGAAACCATTCTTCCGGTTTCGACGGCAGCGTCAACTCCGAGCGGGCTGTTTTCAGGCTGATTTCCCAGGCCGTAATCGGTGAGACAAAAACTACCGGGGCTTCGTCGATTTTATCACGCACCTCCCGCCGCAGTTTGCGGTGTCCCTCCACCAGCCAAATCAACGCGCATGTGTCCAGCAGCAAACGCTCAGGCATCGTCCCACTCCGCCTCCGTGGGAGCGGTCAAATCCCCTTTGTAAGTGATTTTCGCAAGTTCGGGTGACCTCCGGGATCGCTTGAGCTTGCGGTAGGGGGTGATCTCCGCAACCGGTTTGCCATAACGGCTGAGAATGACCCTGGCACCCCTTTTTTCGACGGATTCAACCAAGCCCGACAGTTTGGCTTTGGCTTGGTGTATGCTCACAGTCTCCATAATGTTGGTATGATGGACTAAGATACCCTCCTGTGTCAAGGCTCTCCACCAGCCTTTAATCCGGCGCGAAGGATAC
>CAZCJJ010000169.1:0-5983 GCA_964499045.1 uncultured Opitutales bacterium
CCTTCCATAGCGGCGACGCCAAAGGGCAAAGCTCCCTACGCTGATCCCGCGGGCCTGACAAAAAGCACGTTGGCTCTGCCCGCTGGCCTCATGGGCACTGAGCAACTCAGTTATCTCCGAAACACTGCGCCGAACATGACGACGCCCCTGAACTGATTGAACTTCCATCCACCCATATTAACAGAGATGGACCCCCAAGGCCAGATGTCCAAGTTGAGTGCTTACAAATAAATCGCCGCAAACAGGCTCAATTTAGTGATTAATGTACAAAAACCATTCATGAATAACGATAATATCTATAAGGCAGGACTGGCAGAAGTTGACGTAACCCCTCCCGTGGGGATTAAGCTGTCTGGCTTTGCCGTACTAACTGAGCCGTCTGTTGGCATTGAACTGCCACTAAAGGCGACGGTGTTATATTTGGAGGATCCTTCCCGGACCCCGATTTTTCTCCTTTCGGTCGAGTGGGTTGGATTCTACGATAAGGCCCCTTTGGTCAGGAAGAAAATCAGCCAGGCAACGGGGGTGCCCGAGTACCATATTGTGTTGATTGGCACGCATACTCATGCGGGGCCCTGTGTGCGTAAACTGGATGAGTTGGTTAAGGGGCCTTGTGACCAGCAGTATTTTCAGGATGCAGTACAAAAGATGGTGGATGCCTCATTGAGCGCAATGGCTGAAAGTGAGGCGGTTCATCTTTCCTTTGCTTCCAGAGATTTTTCACTCGCCATGAATCGTCGTCAGCAGGATCCTTCCGGAATAGCAAAATGGGGACCCAATCCTGATGCATGGGTGGATGAAAAACTATCAGTCCTTTCGTTTCGCCGTGTTAAGGATGGCTCTCTTAAGGGTATCTTTTTTTCTTACACATCCCACCCAACCAGCCGTATTACCCTGGAAATTGGAGGCGATTATGTGGGATACACCTTTCAGAGGCTAAAAGAGCATTTTCCGGGGGTACCCACGGGGTTTCTTCAAGGATTTGCTGGTGATGTGAAGCCTTTTTTTGTTAGTGAAGACTGGAAAATGTTTCTTCAGGTTGGCTCTGAGGAAATCAATCAAGTAGCTATTCGAATGGCTGATTCGATCAAGGATCTGGTGGAATCCCCCAAAAACATTCAGATTGAAGGTCTCTTATCTGTCCGGTCTGATCAAATTCATCTGCCATTAGTTCGCCCCAGTCGTGAGTTGCACCAACATTTCAAGAAAAGTGCTATTCCGGTGAGTAAGGTGTGGGTTGAACACTTTCCTACAGATGAGGAAGCGCCTCCACCCGATCCGGTTCCTTTCGAGATCCAAAGTATTTCTTTGGGGTCTTCACTCGCCATGATATTTCTAGCCGGAGAGATTTCGGTTGGTTACAGCAAGAAAATCAGGGAATTGTGCAAAGGCCGGTTCCGTGCCGTGATGCCCATTGGGTATGCCAATGAAATGATTGGTTATGTCGCAACCGCAGAGCAAATCCCGGAGGGGGGCTACGAGGTTTGGTACGCGCACCAGTTTCATCAGCGCCCAGGTTTCTTCGATGAGAGGACAGAAGCGTTGATTCTTAAGTGTGTTGCTAAACAGATGCACTGTGAAACACAAGAAGTTACTTGAGTCCCTATATTTCCATGTATGATGAAGAAACTTATGTTCATAGGCTTTATACTTAGCGGGGTAATCTTCCTTCTGCTTCGGCAATAACGAGCCCGGTTTAACGATCAATCTGGTCGAAGCGGGAGCCCCGGCGGATGGCGAAGCTGATATGAATTAGGTCGCAATGTAGGAGATTCCTATATAATCTTATGATATTACTTAAAAAGGATACACAGAATTTCACCAACACAGAATGATCAATCATGCCTGACATCCACACACCCTACGGTCGCGTCTTCGAAGACTTCAATCCCGGCGATATCATCCATCACTGGCCTGGTCGCACGTTGACCCAATCCGACGACATTCAATTCAGCCTGCTGACCCTGAACCAGCATCCCCTTCATCACGACACGCATTATGCTACGCAAACCCAGTTCGGCAAAAACGTAGTCAACGGTACGCTTGTCTTTGCGGTCGGAGTGGGAATGACCGTTAACGACATCAGCGGGGCTGCCATTGCGAATCTGGAGTATGAGAAAATCGATCATCTAAATCCGACCTTCCACGGAGACACACTCTACGCACGTACTGAAATTCTTGAAAAACGGGAGTCGCGCGGCAAAGCCGACCGTGGGGTGGTTTATGTGGAAACTCTGGTCGCCAACCAGCACAAAGAAGACGTGATGCGGTTCCGCCGCAGACTGATGGTACCTAAACGGGAATTCGCCATGCGACCTCACACCCATCGTTCCACACCCCGGGCGGACATCAACCCTGCCTCCGCATCGTCATGAAACCGCTGGAGGAAATACGTATTCTGGCCGTTTCACAGTATGGGGCGGGTCCCTGCGCGACCCTTCTCCTCGCGGATCTGGGTGCGGAAATCATCAAGATTGAAGACCCAAGCTCACAGGGGGACATTTCGCGCCGTGTGGTGCCGTATGCGGCGGACGGGGACAGTCTTTTTTTCCAGGCTTTCAACCGCAACAAGCAAAGCATCACACTCAATCTGAAAGACGCGCGAGGCGTGGATTTACTCCGCCGGCTGGTGGAAAAATCGGATGCCGTTTTCAATAATTTGCGTGGGGATGTTCCAGCCAAGCTCGGGCTCACCTATAAAGACCTGAAATCCGTGAATCCGCAGATTGTATGCTGCTCACTTTCCGGTTTTGGAACCAGTGGCTTGATGCAGGCCGAGCCAGCCTACGACTACCTGTTGCAGGCAATGCTGGGCCACATGTCATTGACCGGGTCACCCGGTGGACCTCCGGAAAAATACGGATTGTCGATGATTGATTTCTCCACCGGTATCATGGCCGCACTGGGACTCATGGCCGGTATCCATAAGGCCCGTGCCAGCGGAGAGGGATGCGATGTGGATGTCAGTTTGTTCGACACCGCCGCATCGCTGCTGAACTACATCGCGGCCTGGAATCTGAACAAGGGATATGTCCCGGAGAAAACCCCATGGTCAGCCCATCCCAGCCTGGTTCCCTCACAGATGTTCCCGACCCGCGACGGATACATTGTCGTCATGTGCAACAAGGAAAAGTTTTTCCCTCTTCTGTGCACGGCTCTTGAAGCCTTCGATCTGGCACAGGATCCGAGGTATATTAATTTCACTGTCCGCAGGCAAAACAAAGCGTGCTTGATCAGCCGTTTGACGGAGATTTTTCAAACACGCGACACCAACTATTGGTTGGAACGATTCAAAGGCAAAATTCCGGCGGCGCCGGTCAATACCGTCGACGAGGCATTGCGGCATCCCTTGCTGCGCGAAAGAGAAATGATCGTGGAAGTTGACCATCCTTCGATGGGGCGGGTGCGGATGATGGGCAACCCGATCAAAATCTCCGGACACCAGACCGATTATCAACGTGGTCCCCGTTTGGGCGAACACAACCAATGGATATACGGTGACATGCTGGGGCTGGATCAGGATGCCTTGGATGATTTGCAACAGCAGGGAGTAATTTGAAATGAGTCTCGCCTACCTGTTCGTACCAGCCACCGACTCACGCAAAATCGACAAGGCGCTCACCTGCGGAGCGGATGTGGTCATTGCAGATTTGGAGGATGGGGTCGCCGGAGACCAGAAAGCCATCGCCCGGCTCACCCTGCGACGGCACCTGTGCCCGTGGACGGGCCGGAACACTGAGGGAGTCCGGCTGTGGGTGCGTTGCAACGCCATTGAAAGCACCGAATTCGCCGAAGACGCGACATTGATCAACGAATTGAGACCGGACGCCGTGATGATCCCAAAATGTGAGAGCGCCGATGATATCGCCGCCGTCGCCGCCGCAATCCCCCAGGGACGCTTGATTCCCTTGTTGGAAACCGCCAAAGGCATACACCGAATTGAGTCCATCGTCACAGCCAGTCCACGCATTCCGAGAGTGGCATTCGGCTCTGTGGATTTCGCCCTCGACATGGGTGTGGAGTGGACGCCCGCTGGAGGGGAACGGATGTTCGCCATGGGCCGCATAGCGCTGGTTTCCCGTGCCTTGGGCCTGGAACCACCGATAGACGCGGTGTTCGCACTGCTCGACGATGCGGAAGCCTTTCGTTGCGCCGCCCACTATGGGCGCGCTATGGGTTTTTATGGGAAAATGATCGTCCACCCCAAACAACTGGAGATACTGCGGGACGTTTATCAGCCAACGACCGCCCAATTGGAATGGGCGGAAAAAGTCATCCAGAGTTACGAAAAATCCTCCACTGGTGCACTCAGGATCGACGGCAAGCTGGTTGATATGCCCATGGTTTCAAGCGCCCGGAGGTTGCTGGGAAGGCGGGTATAGTCTTACTGTTCGTTTAAAAGAATGAGTTCAGGAGGATCGAATATGACCCGAGAATCTGCAATATTGAGAGCGACCAGTTACTTTGATGAGGGCCGCTTTTTTGTGGACCTTGCTCGCCGCGTTGCGATACGTACCGAAAGCCAGATTCCGGAGAGCCGCCCGTTTCTCGACATCTATCTGCTGGAGGAAATTGGCCCGGCATTCGAGCGCATGGGCTTTGAGACTGAAATCCTGTCCAACCCCGTCGAGCATGCAGGTCCGATCCTGATTGCGGAGCGTATAGAGGGAGAGGAACTGCCGACCGTACTGATGTATGGACACGGCGATGTCATCCGTGGACTCGAAAACGAATGGCGGACGGGAATCACGCCCTGGGAACTGAAGCAGGAGGGCGAGCGCTACTACGGGCGAGGTACCGCAGATAACAAGGCACAACACACGATTAACATGGCGGCGCTCGAATCGGTGATCGCGGAGCGCGGCAAGCTCGGCTTCAATGTGAAGTTCATCGTCGAAACCTCGGAGGAAATCAGTTCACCCGGCCTGCATCTGTTCTGTGAACTGTACAAGGAACGCCTCAAGGCCGATGTCCTGATTGCGTCGGACGGACCGCGTCTATCGTCACATCGCCCGACAATATACCTCGGTTCGCGCGGCTCGATGAATCTCAACCTTAGCGTTGATCTCCGGGAGGGTGCTTATCATTCCGGCAATTGGGGCGGACTGCTCTCCAATCCAAGTATCATACTCGCGCACGCGCTCGCCAGCATCGTCACGCGCAGCGGACGTGTCCTCGTACCAGACCTGTTGCCGGATTCGATCCCCGCCAGCGTGCGGAACGCGTTACGTGACTGTACGCCGGTGCCCGAACCGGGTGAACCGGAGATTGATCCCGACTGGGGAGAACCCGGGCTGTCTGCTGCTGAAAAGCTGTATGCATGGAATACATTCGAGGTTCTCGCGTTTCGCACTGGCAATCCCGACAACCCGGTCAACGCGATTCCCGGCCAGGCACTGGCGTCCTGTCAGATCCGTTTCGTTGTTGGCTGCAATCCGGACCGCTTCATACCGATGCTGCGCAAGTATTTGGACGCCAACGGCTACAGCATGGTGCAGGTTTCGCTGGCTCGCAAGGGCTTCATGCGTGCGACACGTCTTGATCCCGGCAATCCATGGATTGAGTGGGCTTCGGAATCGATACGGCGTAGCACCGGCGCAAAACCTGCGGTGCTGCCCAACATCGGCGGCTCGCTGCCCAACGACTGCTTTTCAGAGATTCTCGGCCTGCCCACGTTATGGGTGCCGCACTCCTATGCCGGCTGTTCGCAGCACGCGCCCAACGAACATGTGCTTGCGCCTATCATGCGCGAAGGTCTGCAGATCATGACCGGGCTGTTCTGGGATCTGGCCGACGATCCCAGAACCTAAACACCTTTTCAGGACACCATCAAATCCAACTCTCAACGTAAGCACTCAACTTAGACATCTGTTTAGCGTGGGATTATTGTGCTAAACTTCGGGGATGATTTTGATCTCAGAGGATTCTTGTCATCTTGCGGTTTAAAATGTACCACTAATTTGCGGGTGAAAGTGTACCACCC
>CAZCJJ010000170.1:0-5980 GCA_964499045.1 uncultured Opitutales bacterium
CAAGGATTTCCTTTGATGATTTCGAGCATTACGCATTTACCGGATTCCTGCCGCGCATCTATGAACAACAACAGCGCCCGGCTACTGCTTATGCCAACTACTATCAAACTTACGTCGAACGGGATGTGCGCCAACTCATCCAGTTGAAAGATGCGAGTTTGTTTGAAAAAACCCTCAAACTACTCGCAGGCCGTGTTGGTCAGGTAATTGATTACAGCTCGCTGGCCAACGACGTCGGCGTCGATTCCAAGACCATCCGGCACTGGATCTCTATTCTGGAGGCTTCCTTCATTCTCTTCAAGTTGCCACCCTATTTTGAAAACTTCGGCAAGCGTGTAATCAAGAATCCCAAATACTACTTTACCGAGGTCGGGCTGCTGTGCCACTTGCTCAATATCCGTGAGCCCGGCCAGATCAGCCGCGACCCGCTTGTCGGGGCTATATTCGAAAACCTTGTTGTGATTGAATGCGTGAAACACCTGCTGAACCAAGGCCGTCCCGCTGACCTCTATTTCTTCCGTGATTCGAATGGCAATGAGGTCGATCTACTCATTCCCGAGGGCCGCCATCTCAAAGCGGTCGAGATCAAGTCCGCAACCACCTTCAAAATGGACCAGCTAAAGGGATTGAATCGATTCCGTGACCTCATTGAATCCCAGAAGGGGACAACCAGGCAGCGCTTGAGTCTGGAGTCGGCGCGCCTTGTTTACAACGGCACCGTCCGAAAACTAAGCGATGGTACTTCGGCCGTCCATTTCCGCAGTCCGGATATCTGGGGCTGAAAAGACTCGGACGATGGCTCATGCCCTTACTGGAGGACGTACAGCCAAGAAGTAGGTGCGCCGCTTCAGCAAGCACTCCTCCTATCGGAGTTTCAAGTACTGTTACACCACCCGCTTGTTGGCGAAGGGTGTACCTGACTGTCTGGCCAAATCCGTCAATCAGGCCAAGGAGCCGGGGTGGCCTCACCCCGAAACCTTACTACCAAAAGAGTGAATTCGGTGAATTCGGGACACCCATTGAATTCCGGGTGTTCTGGATTTTAGCCGAAAAAATGCCTCTGGCCCGAAGGGTGTGAGTGAAACAATTTTAATTGACAGCAATTTTAGCTAACCATTTGGTTAATGAATGGAGGTTCTATTAGAAAAGTTTCTCGTGGGATCCTGTTAAATAGATATGAAATACAAAGGTTGGCATTTTGAAAAAACGGCATTGGTGAGGATTGGGGGGATATATCCCCGTTTGAACACTTTGCTTGCGGTTGAACTGAGAATTCCCGCCGGGCACGCGACCACGATAGAGAAAGACCTTCGGGTTGTATCAAAACCAGCTTGGAACCGCTATGGGGCAGAGCTTCCTTATCAGCTATACGATTTGAGAAATGAGAGAGGAATGGTAGTGCTGTCGGTTGTGTTTCGTGCGGATTTGGAGCCGGGTAAACAGAACCGTTTTGGTTTTGTTTACAACAATCCCGATGCGCTCCCGGTTAAATATCCAAGTGATATCACCTTCGGGAAAAAGGAGGGATTAGGCTTTTTTATAGATGCCTTGGATTACCGACTGGAGGCCGGGAGCAGTCATGGCCTTTTGGATTTCGTCATGATGAAGATGCATTATCTGGAAGGAACCTTTCCCAAGCAGGTGGTTACTCCTGCCGTGGGGCACCACGGAGTCCGTCTCATGGTACGTACGGATAAGGAGCTTTTGGAATTGAGTGAAGCGTATCCCCTCGAGGGAAGGATCACGCGCATGGAAGAAGGTCCTCTGTTCACCAGGGTAACCAAGATTTGCCGCCTTGGGGCTGAGGGACTTACCCAAGCTCCCGCTGATTACCCGGAATTGGAAACCGATTACATATTCTTCAGTGGTCAGCCCTATTATACAGTCCGTACGCGCCTGCATTTTGGCAGCCCTGCCCGGATTTGCCGTTTGGCCCACGATACCATGACAGTCGGGAACAGGATGTTCAGCCACTACAGCTTCCGCCCGGTCTCAAAGTGTCTGCCACCACAGGACCTGGAGGAAATGGGGCATGTGTTGATTGATCCTGATTAT
Organism: uncultured Opitutales bacterium; assembly: GCA_964499045.1. Taxonomy (GTDB): domain Bacteria; phylum Verrucomicrobiota; class Verrucomicrobiia; order Opitutales; family CAZCJJ01; genus CAZCJJ01. The sequence continues at coordinate 2,056 of CAZCJJ010000170.1, forward strand.
ACTGCGGAGATTCCGGATGGTCCGCTGATGGGTTGTTTGATTCCCGGGGACATTGCGTGGCATGCCTTTATTCGTACACACAAGGGGTCACGGGTCAGCCGCTACGCCTACACCCGCATCAGCCTGACGGCCCCGGACGAAAAAGCGCCGTCTTACCAATCGGCAACGGTGGTGGAAAAGGATGATGCCCGGGGCTCGGTAAGGGCTGGCCGTTACCCTGTGTATGTGCGCAATACCGGAGTGGCGGAGAATGCGCTCTCGGTTGAGGCGGGTACGGTTTGGGAGAGAACCGATTTGCATTACATCCGCAAGTGGGATGAAGAACACTACGCCAATGAAGTGGAGAAATTGGGTCTGGAGATGAACCAGCGGCCAGAGATCGAAATGCATCCGGTGACACCCTTTAGTGAAATAGAAAAGGCTAATCCCCTGGGCCTTTTTTACGGTAATTACGCCAATGCTTATACTCATCCGGGGGTTCGCTGATTAACAATGAAGGCATTACAACACTTTAGAATAACCAACTCCGGGAACAGGGGCCGGGAGAACGCGCTGGTTGAGGAGCATTTCAGGATAGAGGCCGAAAAATTCCCGGCTGGCTATGACGGGAATAGCCGCCTCCTCTATGCCACCGTGAAAAAGGGTGGGGAGTGGGAAGGCATTCCGTCGCAGGTTTCAGATCTTGCTCTGTCTGACAATTACTGGGTAGGGCGCCTGTCTGTCCGGGTTGACCTGTCTGTGGGGGAGGTGCTTGATCTTCAACTGCTTCTGGCTGCCAAGGAGTCGGATTTACCGGAAGTGACCAGACGAAGTCCGATTGCCATGAGTAAGGGAACGGACGGTCCCCAGCACCGTTTCATTGAGAATGACTTTTACAAAGTGGAGACCCTGCCGACGAGTGGCCAGATCTGGCACTTTTGGAACAAGGCGGGGGCAAATGAGGCATGGCATCATCATGAATGGGTGGACAATCAGGACAAAGGGGGGGATCCCTGCCACTGGGCCCCGAATTGCTGGATCGCCTATCCCGACCGGATTACCAATGGCTATGAATTGCTCGACGGTCGTGAGAATGATTTGATCGACTGGCATTATGTATTCGGCTGGGATGATCCGGAGACGGAAATTATTGAGGGTCCTGTTTATACTGAAATAAGAAGGAAGGGGATCGTCTGGCCTCATCCGGAACACAGTCGTCCCGAAATTGAACGGGACTCCAAACCCCGCTTATGGGCCGAGGTGATCTATCGATTTTTCCCGGATAGCCCTTGCATTTACCAGACCTCAAAGATGGAGCTGCTGGAGAACGTTAACGTGTTCTTCATTCGTAACTGCCAGTTCGTCTTCTTCTACGATGCGTTCACGCATCTCTTTATTATGCCTGAGCGAAACGGTCTGAAGCCGGGGGATGATCCACTGCCGGCCTGCTTTAAGTTGATGGGGGAAGTGAACCAGCGGCCTTATGACCAGATGCAGCACAGCCTTGCCAATATACTCCCGCCTAAACTTGATTATTATGCCTTCTTCAATAGCAGGAAGCAGGATGGCTTCGGTTTGTTCCAACTTGTGGAAAACAATTACAACAAGGAGCGGGGAGAACCTACCTACCATAACCACTCAACCATTTTGAGTGAAGTCCACGAGTGGTCCACCTACCTGTCCCGGACCTTTTCTTATTCCAATGATCGCTTTGCTCCGGAGATGGCAAATCCCCTGCCCAGAGGTGAGGTGTATGAAGAAAGCAATGTCCTGTACCCCTTTTGCTATGAAGGTGTGGAAAGCATGGAGAGATTGCTGAAGGAACAATCGGCGGATCTGAACGAGTCGCTCCGGTTGGAGGGGCTTTGAAAACTTTAGTGTGATGATACTGAGTGGGGTGAGTAAGCCCAAGTGTATATAAAACAACCTTATTATTTCCCTTGAAAATTAACTATCCAGTTACATAGTCATCCCATAAGGCCTGATGCAGATAGGCAAGCCTTATGGGATGACTGTGAAGAATAAGATATTTTGTGCAATGCCTACTTGCGTAAGCGTTTCCTCAGCATAACCAGCCCCAGAACCGCCAAGCCGAAAATGGCGGCATACGTGGAGGGTTCGGGAATGGGAGAGAATGAGCTGACGACGAAGTTATCAAAAAGAACTTCACCGCTATTGGTTTCTCCGTAGTAAGTAAAAAAGAAACCCTGTATCCCAACGTTGTTACCAGCCGCACTGTTAGTCCCCAGGTTAACATTAGAAACAATGCTATTGCCATTAACGTAAACATTGTATCGACCTGAGTCCAAGGTTATCTGCGATCCGCTCGGATTGAGGAATTCAACGGAGCTATTGGTATTATTGATGAAGAAAAGGAAAGAATTTTTCTCATTTAAATCGTAATCTCCAGCAGCATTGACGCTTCCGTCAGCAAACAGACGGCTGGTTATGGCCCTTCCTGTGCTGCTTGTTGTTTGTGCGGCAAACGCTTCAAACGTCAAATTTCCCGCCCCACCCGTAAATTGGTACATGTCAAATTGAATGGTCGTTAAGGCAGATGATTCTTCTGCAGCAATAACCCCCGCAGCGGAAACAGTAAAATTAGTCCCTGCCTGTTTGTTTATCCGCAAATAGTTGTCATTTGCTGACCCGAAGTAGAGTTCGGAGTCCGTGTCTGTTACTTCAGCGACCCGGCTGGGGGCACTCTGACTGGAACTGCTGAAACCAGCTCCTGCTAGACTTCCTTCACTGAAATCGGCTTCAAACAGGACATTGGCTTGAACGAATACAGGTGCAAGGACCAGTGTGAGGGCAATTTGTAGGATTGGATTATATGTTTTCATGTTTTAATTGCTTGGGGTAACTAACCAGTTAGAATTTGGACAATTCTCCTGAAGATGCAAGTATTTTCGTGATTTTTCCGGCGTTTTTTACGCAAAAGCGGTAACTTCATACATCAGGATGGCGGTAGCGCACACCGAGAATAGCGGGTCTTTTCAGGTGGGTTTTCAAATTCGGACGGAATCGGGTGTAATCTCCCGCTTCCGGTGCGCTTCAGGGCTGCCGGAGAGCGCGCAGATACGCGGGAAGGCCATGTATTCTAAACGGGTTCCTGGTTTAGCACTGGAATCTCGTGTTCGGTGGCGCTGCGCAGTGTCTCCCTCAGGTAAGTGGTAAGTTTTTCACTGTCCTTGCAGACAAAAATGTGCGGACTCCAGTAAAGCAAAAACACCACTTTCGAGTATGGGTTTTGATGTGACGGAATAACTGGATAACGCTCAGTCATATTGTTTCTATTGCTGGTTTAGAAAGGATTTGCACCCCCCCGTTGTTGAGATTGAGAGGGCCTTAGCCTGAAAAATTCACCGGATTGTGCGAAAAGTGGTTTAAGTTATCTTTTATAAGCTATTTATGGATTAAGGGGTAATGAAACTTTATTTACCGTCCAATTTCGCACAATCCTCTCGCCCACAAGCGCGAATCGCTGCGTTGCACCCCTACAATCCGCTTGGTCATGCACTTGAGTGCACTTCCGCGCGGATTCGGGGTGCGCCTTGCGCTTCATCACTTCTGGGCTTCGTGAATATTCCAGGTTAGGGTTCAATACCCTTGAGCAGGACTTTGACCACATGCTGTTGTCCCTGCTGCAGAACCTTGTTTGAATTGAGGTCGATGGACAGTCCTCGCGAAAGTGTGTAGCGGTTGGAAGCGAAGATCTGGCACATGCCGATGAGGGAGACCATGAGGAGCTTGTCGTCGATATCCTTGCGGACGGTGCCCTCTTCTTTGCCCCGGTCGAGCACGGTACGTACGATTTCGTAAGCCCGTTTTCGGGTGTTCTTGAGCTTTGGCCCGCCCAGATGCTTGCCCCGTCCCAAGTTTTCCCACAGGACCAGGCGGGTGAGTTCCTCGTGGTCGTGGTGTAGTTTAAAATAGAGTTGGACGA
>CAZCJJ010000171.1:0-5805 GCA_964499045.1 uncultured Opitutales bacterium
CCATGCGGCTGTCCCGCCAGGCTGCAAGGGTCTTGGTGTCTATGTAGGCCATAGGCTCATGTGCTCTTAAGCCCAAAAATGCATAGAATTGTTTGAGGTGATCCCTGAAGCGCTGGATTGAAGACGTGGCCCAGTGAGTAGAATGCGAGGTCAACCACCGTTCCGCGAAGGTCTGAAAGCTGGTGGTGTCGATAAGCGGATCCCCGGCCAAGGTCATGATCTCATTCACCAGTTGGGTGGCCTTGGCCTTAGTCATTGCCCCTGCACTGGCCATTTGCCCGGCTCTCTCCATCTTGAGGGCGAACTGTAGGGCCTCATTTTCATCACTCAGGCCAGACGACACTTGTTTTCTTGTGCCATCCGGCAACTTGTAGCATGCTACCCAAAACTTGCTATACGGCCTTTTTTTGACAGACGCCATCAAAAACACCTGCACAAAACCCGAACACAAGTCAATGTTTTGAATGCTTGCAAAGCCTTTATTTACGTAGTGTTTAGTCAGTTTTCAGCCCCCCCGTAAGCATCCGTCTACCCGCACCATCCTGATCAAGTGATCGGGATTCCGCTTTTAATGCGGTTTGTCTGAGTCCGGGCTCGGCGCTAAGTGACGTTGTCTATGCCCTCTGGTGGGTTTCTGTTTTTAACCACTGATGAACACACTGATGGACACTGATAATTACATCTGAGAATTCTTTTTATTGCGGCTTCGTCATGTGATCCTGCTTATCCCATCAGTGTTCATCGGTGTTCATCAGTGGTTTGAAAATTATCCGGCATCCGGGTTTCCGATATTGATAAATTGTCTATTTTTTGTTAATTTTGGTTGACGATTTGATAAAAATAGACGATCAATAAAGCATGGTTCAAAAGGCAACCTATCCTGAGCCAGCAATCCCTGAGAGAAATACTCTCTGCGGGTCTGGTTTGTGTTCGAATTTCGAATGAACTCGATCAATCAACCTAAAAACCAAAGCAGCACGATGAAACCCAAAACAATCTACCCCCGCTTACTGCAGCTTTCCGCTGCGTTTCTTCTTTTACCGCTGGGCATGAATGCGCAGACGTATCCGATCGACCATATCGACCGCCCCGATGAGGTTCATTTTGTGAGTGACACGACGGGATCGGTTATTTATAATAGTGCGAATGCTAGTTCGGGTGTTAATCCCGCCAACCCACTCGTGCTGCAGGATGCTGCGCCCGGCTCACAATTCAAATGGAGTTTTTCCTTTCAGATCCCAGAGGACAGGCTCGATCGCGTGGTGGCTATTCGTCTTGATAATGGTGGTGCTGCTGCTGCCGGACGTTTGCTCGCGGGTATTGCGCTCAACAGCAGTGGCCAACTGGGGTATATGACCAACCCTAATGAGGGTTCGTTGAGTAATCAGATGACCTATTTGACTGACCCATTGTCTGTAGAGCTGTGGTATGACGTTACCTTCCTGTTCACGAGTACCATGGTCGGAGAGGATATGGAAATTGCATATGACCTGACCATATCCGATATTCTCGAAGATGGGATTTCGGTCAGTTATGTCCCTTCAGGACTAGCACCAAATGAGGTAGCTTTAAGGCAGATATTGTCCTTTTTTAGCACCAATGGCGGCACCGATATCAAAGTACGTGATGTCAGCCTGCAAACCATAGCCATTCCCGAGCCTGCCACCTTGCCGGTCTTGCTGGTTGTCGCGGGTATTCTGGTGGGACTGCATTTGCGCAAGCGAAACCGCAGCTAACGGAATTCCGGTATTCTGCAACTTCTGTGGCTAACAAGAGATGGCCGCGAAATGCGCAGAAGAATCGTTAAGGCTCAGCGCGAATGACAGGTAGTTAAGGGGCTTCAACCTACCGCCTAACCCGGCGCCTTCTCTCGGCGTAACTCAGTGAAGACGGAAGCCGGAAGCCGGAAAAAAGGAGCGTGGCATCCTGCCCACGACCTTGGAAAACACGGGCGGGACGCCCGTGCCCTTTCAGCTCTGAAGCAGAATCCTAAACGAAATCTTGGCTCTCTCAGATTATGGTGCTCCGGAATTTCTCCCGGAATTTCCATGAAAATAATGCTTGATTGATAAATTCCATGCTCTAGGATTCACAGCGTTGTGAATAAACCCGTCAAAACCAAGACTCGCTCAGCTGTCGGTCTTCAGGCAGTTGCTGAGCAAGCGGGAGTATCCCGCGAAACGGTGTCCCACATACTGGGGCTCAGGGCATCACTTTATAATAAAAAGACGGTTGAGCGGGTTCGCAAGGCGGCGGCAGAATTGGGTTATCGTCCACATCGCGGAGCCCAGACACTAAGGACCGGCCGCTCACGCCTGATTGCTGCGGTCCACTTTGGTATGCATTACGTGGTGAGCCAAACTGCCCAGACCTTGCCTGCGGAATTGCGTCGTTTGGGTTACGAGCTTTTGGTGCTGGATTTGAGTTGGGAGGAAGATGATCACCGTCGGATTCTGGATAAACTGATAGCCGCGCGGGTAGAGGGAGTGATTGTCATCCAGATGGCAGGGGCATTGGGGCAGGATGCTATTCAGGGGCTTTTGGATGCGGGCATACCGGTTGTTTCCCTGGCTGGTTTCGATCGTTTGAAAGTGCCCATTGTGCGTGCTGATGCGAGAGCAGCCTTTTGCCAACTGACCCGGCATCTGCTTAGCCTGGGGCACCGCCGGTTGTTGTTGATGGGCACCCATGTGAATGCCTCCACGACGAGGGAACGCTATGATGGATTCAGGGATGCCCTGGTCGAGGCCGGCGCTCCTGAGCCTGCAGAGTTTGTGGCTGTCCCGGCCCTAACTGATCGTTATGAAGAAGATGCACTGCTTCCGGTCTCGGGCCAGGTGTTGCGGGTCAAGGAACGGCAGTGGTTCGATATTGGATTGGATGCGTACGGGGCGACCTGTGAATTGATCGAGGCAGGCAAGCTTCCGGATGCGATTCTCTGTCCGAACTGCAGTTGGGCGAAGTATGTCATTTCAGCTCTGCGCGAGCACGGGCTGTCGGTGCCTGAAGATGTCGCCGTGACCGGATTTAACAACGAACCCATTGGTGCCCATCCCCGTTACAGTCTGACCACTATGGAGCAACCAAGGGCAGAGCAAAGCCGTAAGGTTGCGGATCTTATCCATGACTTGATTGAGGGTAAACCGGTAAAGCAGCAGATCTTTCTGTTTCCTTGTAAAATGGTGGTTCGAACATCTTGTGGGGTGCAGGCCCCCCGAAAGGAGGAATTAGTACTATGATGAAGAAATATTCCATATCTGTGTCAAAATATCGTGGTTTCTCGCTGACAGAACTACTGGTGGCCATCGGCATTTTTGCGATTTTGACGACCATAATTATAGTTGCAGTAAAAGGAGTGCGTGACCGTGCCCACGATACCGGTTGCGTTGCCCAACTGCGTGGAATTGGTGCAGCGGTCCACATGTATGTCGCTGATAATAACGGTGAGTTGCCTTTCGTTAGAGAGAATAGCATAATCAAACTATCGAGCCCCAACTACCGTACCTGGGCAGTCTCGCTTGCTCCCTACATCGCCGGTATATCATTCTCAGAGGGAACGGCTGCGGAGAATCAGACCAAGCTATCCCTGCTGGCCCCTCACTTCCGCTGTCCTGCGGATGAGGCGTTTCGTGAGGACGTGGACCACGGCTGGTCCTACGGCTGGAGTTTCGGACTGGGGGCGACGCGCAATGGTGGCTCGGGAGTGAATTACCCGATGTCCCGGATCACCAACTATCCCAATCCTTCCATGGTAGTTGCCGCGTCAGATGCTTATCATAACAGTTCGGGGCTCAACTTTGGCACTGCGGTCAGTTGCTCTTCTGCACAGGCACCATCAACATCTGACCCAGGAACACACTTGAGGCATCCTTATCCGAATAAGGCGATGACGCCAGAGGAAATTCTCAACTCACCACCACGTAGAAATGTGCTCTATCTGGATGGGCGCGTGGCTAAGGCTCATATCACAATTGAGGATATCAGGAGGCCGGAATTGATTGAGCGGGGACTGTTTGAGTAGTGCATGTTATAATTGAATTAAAAGAATAATGATTTTAGTAAATAGAGAGGGATTCAAAATTGTATTGATTCTAACCTTCTTGATCGGGTGGGGCGCGTATGCCCATGCGATGAGCGAGTTGGAACAGAAGATGCACTCACATGCCCGGATGGAACGTGCGGGAGCTGCCTTGGAGGTTGCGAAACAGGCCGATCCGGACCCGGCACTCGTGGAGCGTGTGATCGTGCTGCTGGATGATGGCGAGGAGTTGGTACGCACGTCTGCTGCGAGTGCTTTGCTTCAGATGGACAGGCGGGATATCTTTGAAAAACGTTTACGCGAAGGCCCTTCTCATCAGGCGCAAATGGAGGCTTTGTTGGCCCTGCGCTCGAATCTTGACGGCATGCTCGACCCGGAGTTGCGTCGGGAAGCGGAGCGTTTGCATGAGGAGGCTTGGAGTCTTATTCACCCCCCTTTGCAGTCACCTTCACCCGGTGATCCTATTCAAAACGGAGTATTTGATGATTCCGATTTTGAGAGTGATTGGATTGTGGAAACAACAGGAGAAGCATTGGCGGATGTGTACTACGATCCGGAAGAAGGCCGTACTTCCCCCGGAAGCCTTTTGCTGGAACGCTACACGGCAGAGGGGGAACTCGTACTGCGCTCACGGCGTCCTCTTAAAGTCAGACGTGGGCAGAGTCCGGTCGTGCGCTACTATTATCGCAGTGATGATGCCCCGATGGGTGTGATCATGCAGTTGTTTTTTGAGGATAGTAAGGGGAACCGGCACCTTGCAGTATCCGACGCGGTGACCATGGTTGCGGGCACCCAGACCGTGGTCTGGAATACGCCGCCAGGTGAGTGGAACAAGCGGGCGACGATGGCTCCTGTTTCCAATAAGGATGAGAAGTACCATCTGGTTTTAGTTGTCAGTGGAAATCCGGCGACACTCTGGATTGATGATTTTGCCGCGCCTGCCGCACCCTATGGCTATCGCTGGCCTGCCGGTAGTTTCTCTCAACCGGAAGACTGGGCCGAATCGGGTGAGGTCGTCACGGAGCGGGAAAATGCGACGACGGCGCGAGTGGTGAAGGCAAACGAGCAGGCCCGGTTGCTGGTGGATGGGCAGGCGGTACCGCCCATTCTTTATCTCACGCATCGTATCAACATGGGGGACTATGCTTCAGTGGAGCAGATTGGCGGCGTGCGGATCATCGTACCCCTTCTCCCGATCACGGATATTCAGGATCCGCGCTTTGAACCGCGTCCGCCGGTTTGGAGCAAGGCGCTGGAATTTGATTTTGAGGGCATCGTGAAGGAGTTGGATCGGGTCGCGAATGACGCGCGGGAAAGCTACCTGGTGCTGAATCTCAGTTTTTACTGGCCCGGGGACTGGGGGGATAACAACCCGGATGAAATCTGGCGGGATGCCGAGGGCAGGCGCGGCTACGGAAATAATATCTACTTTCTCGGATTCAGCGATGAACTTGAGCGCGATAACTACCGCTGGTGGCCTTCGCCTTCCAGTGAGAAAGCAATCGAGGACGCCGCTTTGGGAATCAAACAGTTGGTAGAGATCCTTCGGGGGAAACCTTATTTTAATCGTATCGTCGGTTGCTTTATTTCAGGCGGGCACGATCAACAGTTTTTCACTGCGAGCTGGCCGGACTACAGCATACCGGCGCAGCGTGCCTTTCGCAAATGGCTGCGTGAACGTTATGGCAGAGATGCGGTTCTGAGAGCGGCATGGAATCAAAAAAACATCACGATCGAGCGTGCCGGGGTACCCGACTATGAGGCTT
>CAZCJJ010000172.1:0-1792 GCA_964499045.1 uncultured Opitutales bacterium
CAACCAAACGGAAAGGAACGACATCATGAAGGACGCATACATCGAACACATGAGGCCCCTGATAGGCCGCAAGATTGAAGGCATCTGCATCGACAAGAGCAAGGACACCATAGCGAGCTTTGGGAGCCCCCTGTACGGGCTCAGAGTCAGCGGGGATATGATCCTGTGGATTCTTGCAGATGCCGAGGGCAATGGCCCCGGCCATTTGGAGATTCAACAATCCTGAAACCAATGATCACCACGAATAGAAAGGAACCACACCATGAATAAGTTATACTGGATCGTATGTGAGGAGGCGGACCGCACCCTGTATGAGGGCCGCTACCTCGGAAGAACACGCGGCGGGGCGATCAAGCACCTCAAGGAAAAGCTGGGCCGGGCGAGTTTGTCCGGCCTTGTTTTTTCCATCACCGAAATCCCCCTGCCGCTGATCCGTCAGATCGTGCGCGAGATCCTTGCCGGGACCGGACTAAGGATTGAGGAAGGTCGGTTGCCGATAGAGGAAACCGCACCGGTGGAGACCGCCCCTGAGCAACCGAAGGCAGGGCCGGAACGCTTCAATGCCTTCGCCAGCGAACCGGAGCAATCTTCAATCTTAAATCGACCTTCTTCAATCTCCCCTGACTGGACGGCGATCAAGGCCTGTTACATGGAGGGGCGCGGTCCCAAGGATGTCGCCGAAATCATGAAGGTCCCCCTGAACACCCTGCGCGGGCGCATCACCCGGGAAGGCTGGGCCAAGGAACGGAGGCAGTCATGAGGATCTGGGAAGCGAAGCTCGTTTACAACCTCCTGAGCCTCGGGGAGGAAACCGCGATGGACACCCCCGACAAGGTCGCCCCCTATCTGGAAAGCGCCTATGCGGAGGACCCGACCGTTGAATGGTTCATCGTCATTGCGCTGGACCGTAAGAACCGCCCCATCGGGCGGACGGTCATTTCCAAGGGAACGGCCAACTCCTCACTGGTCCATCCGAGGGAGGTATTCAAGCCCCTCATTCTGGCCAGCGCCTCCGCTGTGATTGTCTCCCATAACCATCCCAGCGGAGACCCCTCCCCCAGCAGCGCCGATATTCAGGTAACGCGGCAGCTCAGGGAGGTGGCCCGGATCATGAACATTGACCTGATTGACCACGTGATAGTCGGGACAAGGGAGGGCGACCCCAAGGGCTTCGGATACTATTCATTCAGCGAAGGGGGACTCCTGTGAAGACCGCAAACAAAACACCGCCGCCCATGCCCCTGAGCTGGCAACCCTCCGGACCTTCCGAGATCCTTGGACCAGCCCGGCAGATTGCCATCAAGCTGATGGCCAAGGCCTCGAAGGTGAAGAACAACGGGCGCAGTCCCCTGAAGGTCCTCCTTTACGGGCCGCCCGGGGTGGGCAAAACCACCGTCGCCGAAATGATCGCCTATGAACTGGCCGGCAGCCAGTGGGCGATCGAGGAGACCAACGGCAAGCTCGTCACCATCGAGGCCGTGAAGGGCTGGATGCACCAGCTTGCCTACGGCAGCCTGTTCTCGGACTGGACCGTCAAGATCATCAATGAAATGGACCGCTGCTCACGGGATGCGCAGGACCTCCTGCTCACCTATCTGGACATGCTCCCGCCGGGCAGGGCCATTATCGGGACCAGCAACCTTGACCTGAGTCAGCTCACCGAACGCTTCCAGACCCGCTTCCAGGCGATCCGCCTTGAGGCCCCGCCCTCCGAGGAAATCCAGACCTTCTTACGGGGAAAATGGCAGGTGCCCGAAGGAACCGCCGCGATGATTGCCGTGGGCTGCGGAGG
>CAZCJJ010000172.1:1892-3417 GCA_964499045.1 uncultured Opitutales bacterium
CCTGCCCGTATGAGTAAACGGGCAACACCCAAAGCAAAAGGACTGGCCGATGGCATCGAGATCTGGTGCAGCTACGATAAGCTCGTCCCCATTGAGGAGCTTAAAGCCAATCCACGGAACCCGAACACCCACCCGGCCCGGCAGATTGAACTGCTGGCTAAAAATATCCGTTACTTCGGATTCCGGCACCCGATCACCGTCTCGAAGCTCTCGGGCTGCATCGTGGCCGGACATGGTCGCCTGCTCGCGGCCCGCGAACTGGGCCTGCAGATTGTGCCGGTCGATTACCAGGACTTTGCCAGCGACAACGATGAAATCGCCGTACTGGTGGCAGACAACCGTCTTGCCGAGCTGGCAAGTCTCGATCTGAACTCACTGGAGTCGGTCATCAATGACCTGAAGGTGGATGGATTCGATACGCTGCTGACCGGCTTTGAGGAAACGGATCTGGAAAGCCTGCTCCTTCCCGATAGCCCCGGGCCGCAGAACGGTGCCGATGAGGGCGAAGAGGAACTGGAAAAGGGCGATGTCACCATCGCGCTCGGGCTGTACCGATGGAAGGTTTCTCAGGAGGACTACCTGACCTGGATTGACTCGATCAAACAGGAGGTCGGTTTCGACAAGGACGCGGTGACTGCGGAACTCAAACGGAGGCTGGGCCAATGAGCAAGGTGACCTTGGAGCACATCGGTGCGGTCGCCCCCAGCACCTACAACCCCCGTCAGGCCGATCCGGCCCGGCTGGACCTGATCGAACTCTCCTTAAGAAAACTCGGATTCCTTGCTCCGATCTTTGCCGACAGTAACGGGGAGATACTCTCCGGACACCAAAGACATCTGGTTGCCTCCCGTATGGGGGCCACACGCCTGCCGGTCTTCCGCACCGCCCCCATGAATCTGGCCCAGCGCAAGGCACTGAACATTGTCTTTAACCGGGCGACCAACGACTTTGACTGGAACAGCACCCCGGAGAAGATTACCCGGGAACTGGAGGAGCTCAATGTGCAGGAACTCGCCAGGGCCATTGAAGACAAGCCCGTGGATTCGCCGGATTTTATCCGCTGCCTGCGCCCGGAACAAGTGAGCGTCAAAGAGCTTTGCCGGATTAATGCGGGGCGCTGGATGCGGTACGCACGCAATCTTGCCCGGACCCTTCACCGGCATGGTATTTTAATGCCCATTATCTGCCAGAGGGACGGCACCGTTATTAACGGCATTGGACGGCTCGAAATGCTGGCCGAGAAAAAGGCTCAGGCCGCGCCGGTTGTTTATGTCTCAGATCAGGAAGCGGCCTTTGCCCGGGCGATGATGAACCTCCTGTCCATGGACTTTGACGTGGAGTCCCGTTACGCCGATCTTCTGCGCCACAACTCCTTCCGGCGGGCGCGGCGCGTCCGTGAGGAACTTGGCAACGGTTTCATCTTTGCTGTCCACGGCAGTAAACCCTGCCACACTTTCGACATTTTCCAGCCCGGGCAAAAAGCGCTGTGGACCAGGGAACACGGCAGCCGGATTCTTGACTTCGG